>JACCLI010000049.1 GCA_013425455.1 Microcaldota archaeon
GGACGGCTTCAAGCCGAGGGACTTCGTTTCCCATTTCAAGGCTTCCAAGGAGGCCATCCTGAAAGAGGCATGATACTATGGCAAAGGGACGAAAAGGAAAGAACACGAGCAAGAGGGAGGAGGTCGAGCTTCTCGACATAGCCTCCTGGACCCCGCGCACCAGCATCGGAAAGAGGGTCAAGGCTGGCGAGATATCCAGCATCGACCAGATACTGGATGAGGGCATCGCGATACTCGAGCCCGAGATAGTGGACTCGCTCATCCCGGAGATGGAGGTGGAGACCCTTGCGGTAAACCCGACTCAGAGGTCCACGGACTCCGGAAGGAAGATGCAGTTCCGCGCCGTGGTCGTCCTCGGCGACAAGAAGGGCCACGTCGGCATAGGAGTGGGCAAATCCGAGGAGGTAAGGCCCGCCCTGGACTACGCGATGAAGGACGCCCGCAAGAACATGATACACCTGAAGTTCGGATGCGGAAGCTGGGAGTGCAGGTGCGGCCAGCAGCATTCCCTCCCGCAAAAATTGGAGGGGAAATACGGCAGCACAATAGTCATCCTCAAGCCCGCCCCCAAGGGGCTCGGGCTCGCCGCAAGCGACGTGGTGAAGAAGGTGCTGAGCATCGCCGGCCTGCGCGACATCTGGAGCTCCGCGGAGGGTTCCACCTCGAACGTGTACAACACGGCCATGGCGACGATAGACGCTCTTGATTCCATCAACAAGAAGAAACCCCAACCGGGTGAAGCAATATGACCATAGCAATTGTAAGGATAAGGGGGAGGAGGAGCCTCGACCCCGACATAAAGAAGACGCTCGAGATTCTCTGCCTGTACCGCACCAACCAGTGCGTGATAATGGAGGACACCCCGTCGCTGCGCGGAATGCTCCAGCTCTGCAAGGACTACGTCGCATTCGGCTCTGTGAAGGAGGAGACAATCGCCGCGCTCATGCAGAAGAGGGGCGAGAAGGGCAGCAGGATGCTTTCCGAGATAATGGAGTCCGGCGAGATCGCGCAGGCCGCGAAGAAAATAGCCCACGGCGAAAAGGTGAAGAACTTCGCCGACCGGGTATTCCGCCTCCACCCGCCGCGCAAGGGCTTCGCCGACATAAAGAAGCCGGCCTCGCTCGGGGGGGACCTCGGCCCGCGGAACGACATGGACAACCTGATAAAAAGGATGATGTAACTCTATAGGTGCTCACATGACAAGAAGACAAGCCAAAAGGAAAACCAAGATGAGGGGCTCGCGCTTCCACGGTTTCGGCAACGTTAAGAACAAGAGGGGAAAGGGTTGCCGGGGCGGAGTGGGCCGCGCAGGCCTCCACAAGCACAAGTTCTCCTGGGTAACCAAATACGAGCCGGACTACCTGAAGAGGGACGGCTTCGTCGCCCACACTTTCCGGGACGTCCCGACCATGAACCTTTTCGAGATAAGCAACCTCATGGAAAAAGGGGCCATGGAGAATAAGGAGGGGAAGTTCCACTTCGAGTTCCGGGGCAAAATCCTCGGTTCGGGGGGCCTCCGCCACCCAATAGTATTAAAAGCGCTTTCCTGGAGCAAGATAGCCGAGAGGAAAGTGAAGGAATCGGGCGGGGAGCTTTCCAAACTAGAGTGAACATATGGGCGCGATAATAGATTTCATACACAAGCTTTCCACATATCTCCCCGAGATAAGGGCACCGGTGAAGCTTCCGAGCATAAAGGAGCGCTTCCTCTGGACCGGAATCGCCCTGCTCCTGTTCTTCGTAATGTACAACGTTACGGTTTTCGGGGCGGCGCAGGGTTCCGGAGGGTTCGACTTCCTCCAGATGATTACCGCTTCCAAGCTCGGCTCCCTGCTGACCACGTCCATCGGCCCCATAGTGCTCGCCTCCATTTTCCTGCAGCTCTTCTCCGGAGCGGGCCTCATAGACCTTGACCCGAAGAAACCCGAGCAGAGGCAGAAGTTCCAGGAGGTCCAGAAGGTATTGGCGCTCATAATTGCTTTAGTTGAAGCATCCATTTTCGTCCTTACGGGAAGGATTCCGCTCGTCCAGGGCGCCTTCCTCGACCCGACTCTTTTGATGGCGCTCGTAATCGTGCAGGTCGCCCTCGGTTCCGCCATCGTCCTCTACCTCGACGAAATCGTCACAAAATACGGAATCGGCTCGGGCATCTCCCTTTTCATCGCGGCGGGTGTCTCCTTCTCAATACTCGGAGGCGCCATCACGCTGTTCGTCGGAGAAGGCGGCGTCGCCTCCGTGGTCGCAGGAGGGGGTGCGGAAGCCATACCCAACGCCCTTTTGATAATGCTGCCGCTTCTCATCACCCTGGTGGTCTTCACCGTGGTCTGCTACTGCGAAGGGGTGAAGGTGGAAATCCCGCTCGCCTACCAGCAGGCCCGCGGAATGTCCCCCAAGCTTCCGCTCAACTTTTTCTACCTTTCCAACATTCCCGTCATTTTCGCATCCGCGCTCCTCCTGAACCTCCAGCTGTTCTCCGGAGGCCTGCAGGGCCAGAGCTTCATGGTCGGCGATTTCAACGTGGTAGACGCGGTCGGCTACGTCGACTCCACCGGCCAGCTCCGCGACGGGCTCCTCTATTTCTTCACTCCCATCTACGGGGGCAACACCCTTGCGCACATAAACTTCCTCATGAACGGAGTCACCCCCATCCTCGGGATTCCCGAATGGGTGCACGCAATCACATACGTATTGTTCCTCTCATTGGTCGCCGTCCTCTTTGGGATGTTCTGGGCCGAGACCTCTAACATGGACACCAAGGGGATGACCAACCAATTGATGCAGTCCGGCATGCAGGTCCCCGGCTTCAGGCGCGACCCGCGCATTTTGGAGAAGGTCCTTGACAAATACATTCCGCCCCTCATAATCCTCGGCTCCTTCAGCGTCGGCCTCCTCGCAGGCCTTGCCGACCTCACCGGAGCCCTCGGAACAGGGACGGGCATCCTGCTTACCGTAAGCATCTTCTACCGCACCTACCTGCAGATGAAGAGGCAGAGGATGCTCGAGGCGATGCCGTTCCTCGGCAATCTCGGTGGTGAATGAGCATGATAATAATAATGGGCCTTCCCGGCGCAGGCAAATCCTCGGTCCTTTCCGGAGTAGAAGGAATGGGCTGGAAGGTCCTCAACTACGGGACGCTGATGTTCGAGATAGCGCAGAAAGCCTACAAGCTCACGAACCGGGACGAGATGCGCAAGCTCCCCGTCGAAAAACAAAAGAAGGTGCAGGAGGAGGTCGCACACCGCCTTTCCCAGGAGAAGGGAAAAGTGATTCTCGACACCCACTGCTCCATCAGGACCGCGAAGGGATATCTTCCGGGCCTCCCCTTCTCGCTTTTGGAGAAGCTTCCCGTCGACTCAATCGCGCTGATAACTGCCACTCCCGAGGAGGTAATGGGCCGCCGCAAAACCGACGACACGCGCGTGCGCGACCCGGAGCCCATCGATTCCGTCCGCGAACACGACATGATGAACAAATCCCTTCTTGCGGCCTACGCGGCCCACCGCGGCTGCCCGGCGCGCATAATCTACAACCACGACGGAAAACTTGAGGAGGCGGTGCGCCAGCTCAAGCAGATGCTGGAGTGAGCCCATGATAACGACCGAAAACTATTTCTGGATAGTCACCATTCTGGCGCTTGTTTACACGGTAGTCATAAGGATAATCCAGATGAAGCTCATCAACCAGGACAAGACCAAGGAGCTCCAGAAGCGCATGAACGACCTCAACAAGGACTATCTCTCCGCAATGAAGTCCAACAACAAAAGCAGGATGGACTCCATCCAGAAGGAGCAGAACGAGCTCATGCCCAAGTTCAACAAGCTGATGATGGGCCAGCTCAAGGTGATGGGCGTCGTGATAGTTGTTTTCCTCGCCTTCATGTACCCGGTCAACACGCTCGACCCGTTCATGGTGGACGACCAAACCTTCGACCTCGTGTCCCTCTCCTCCGCACAGGGGGAGTGGTGCGGTTCGTTCGCCGTCCAATGCTCCTCCTCCGGCCCCTGGCTCGTTGACGTGACCGCATACTCCGGAACGAGCGAGAAAGGCACGAACAGCACCTACATCTATTGCAGCCGGGAGACCGGAATCCTCCCCTCGCCCGTGATGAAGGGCACCCTTTTCCCAATAACAACTGATAAAAAAGTTTACACACAAAATGAGAACGCCACGGTGTGCATAACCGCACCCGAAGGCACCGACCGCGCGGTGGGAAAGACCGATTCGGGCACATGGTTCATGGTTCCGCTCCCATTCACCATACCTGTGCTGAACGCGAACGCGATAAACGGCGCAAACATCTGGTTTATCGTCGTTTCCATAATATTCGGCCTGATATTCTCGTTCGTGTGGGGGAAAGTCCAGAAGAAGAAACCAAAAGGTGAAGCCAAATGACAAAAAGGAAAGACCGATCCACCGCCGTCAGGAAAATCAAGAGGAAGGTCCAATCCGGCGAAAGCAGGGAATACTACAGGCGCAGGCTGAAGAAGCCGACCGTCTCTTGTGCAATCTGCAAATCCCAGCTCCGCGGCATAGGCGAGGGCGCGAAGAGCGAGCGCACGCCCAACCGCAAGTTCGGGGGCAACCTCTGCCACCGCTGCCAGGCGAAAGTAATCGTCGAGTCGCAGCGCGTGCGCGAGAAGAGCAAGTCCATCGAGGACGTACAGATGCTGTACAGGAGGTATGTGCAGGGTCAGATATGATAATAACTGTATGGGGCTGGACAGGAAGCGGAAAGAACACGCTCGGGGAGCTTCTCGCGAAGCGCCTCGGCTACCGCACCGTCTCTCCGACGTTCAAGGACCTCGCCGCAAAGGAGGGCATTTCTCTCCTCGAGTTCCAGAAGAAGGCGGAGAGGGATGAGAACATCGACAAGAAGTTCGACGCCCTTTTGAAGGAGGAGGCGGCGAAAGGCAACTGCATCGTCACCACCTGGCTCGGGCCCTGGATGGTGCCCGCGGACTTCCGCATCCTCGTGTTCGCGCCCGAAAAGGTGCGCATCGAGCGCGTCGCGAAGAGGGAATCCATTCCCGAAAAGGACGCCGCGAAGTATGTGCGGGAGAAGGACTCCGGCAACATAAAGAGGTACAAGAAGGTCTATGGGATAGACGTTACGGACACAAGCTCCTTCGACCTGGCTTTGAGCGCGGAAACATACCGCCCGGAGCAGATGGTTGAGATTGCGCTTGTTGCAATTGAGAAAAAAAGGAAGAAATGAGGTTTTACACATGGCTGCGATAGAAGAAGGAAAGGTTTGCATAAGGAAATTCGGGAAGGGCTCCGGCGAGGAGGTCACTATTACAAAGGTATTGGACGACCACTTCGTCATGGTTAAGGATGCGAAGGGGAAGGAGAAGCGCTCCAACATAAAGCACCTTGAGCCCGTTGCGAAGCACCACTGA
>JACCLI010000063.1 GCA_013425455.1 Microcaldota archaeon
ATGGATTTGCAGGAGATGCAAGGGCCGCAACAAGGCCGGCGCGAAGAAGTGCCGGAAGTGCGGCTCGATCTACCTCCGCCCAAAGAAGAAGGAGATAAGGGCAAAGAAGTGAGCCCTTGGGCGGGCCCGCGGAAGCGGCACTCCTCGAGATGGAAGAAAAGGGGGGCGCCGCAGTAACGCTGGAGGAATTCAGGCACGCACTCAATGGAATAGCCCTGGACGGGGATTCCCAGGAACTGATTTATCTTTGGAAAAACGCTCCGGACGGGCACAGGGGCGAGATAGAGTCCGCAATAATAGAATGCCTGAGGAATGCAAAAACACTCTCGTGCTCAGAGGGAACCATATTGCGCGAAACCCGCACCGATGCGGACGGAAGGGAAGAGCTGCTTCCTTATAATGTGAGGGTTGAGGCTGCGGCCCGCATGGCAAGGAGGGGCCTCATGGTCCCCGCGGCCGGGATGCTTACGGACGGGGAAGCGGACGAATTTTCCTCTGCAAGGCTGGAGAGGGCGATGCATGAGGGGATACTTTTCTGCAAGAGCCCTGGAAAAAGGGGCGTGGAGAGCCTCGCGGAACTGATGGAGGTGGAAAACCTCCCGCAGACGCTGTGCAAGGAGGCCAAGCACGCGTTCTACCGGGTGCTGAAGATGATACCCCATCCCGTAAGGGAGGGGAAGGTGGAATGGAAGGAGACTTTTCACGACCACCTGCTTGAGATGCGCCTCACGCATGTGCTCGGGATGAGGCTCCCGGACGCGATCATTGCGGACGTGCTGAGGCTTTGCGGCGAGCTGGGGAAGCTGGATTCCATTTACGCATTCTCAAGATGCGAAGGGCTCAGCCCGTGCCTCGCGAAGGCTTCAAAGAGCGCGCTCATTGGCGCGATAGCGGTATGCGGAAGGGACGCGCACGCGAGGCATCTCGCGGAACTAATGAAAACCGGGAACCTGGACGGGGACGAGATGGCGAACGCCAAGTGGGCCTTCAGGGAGGCGCTCAGGATAATCGCGGAAAACGGCGCATGCGCGGGAATTGCGGAACTTTACGAGAGGAAACTCGTGCCCGAGGGGATGGAAGCCATTGTGGAAAGGGCGCTCGCCGAGAGCATAAGGGCCTGCAGGGAAGGGATAACTAAGGGAGAGGGCGGGTGCAAGTTCGCCGGGTACGCTGCGGAATCCCTGCTGCGCATGAATGTTCCGGAGTGGGCGGGGTTTTCTGCCAAAGAGATGATCGCAGCAGCGCAAAAGAAGGATGATGAGGGGTTCTCCATTCCTGACAAGGCGCGGGAATTCATCGGGCTGGAGAGAAGGCGGAGGAGTTGCTACGGCGAACCCAAGTTCAGGCCTATCGAGGAAACGAGGCACAAGGGTTCGGAGCTGGATATGAACCCGCCCAGGCGCGGCGGCTAGCCCTTCTCGAAAATCTTCTTGAATCTTTTCGCGATTTCGAAGAATTCGCGGATGTTCATCCTCTTGAGCCTTTTCTTCATGGACTCTAGGAACTCCATGTCCGCGATTAGCAGATCTGTAACCAAGGTGCGCTCCAGGCCGGCTTTTTTCCTGAGCAGCGCCATGTACCTTATCCGGGAAAGCGGGGGGAGCTTGTCTATTATCTTGTCTTCCTTCCTCTCGGTTTCCTGCAGGGCTTTTATCGCCTGCTCGAGGACTAGTATTTCCCTCCCTATGGCCTTCACAAGGCTCTCCTTGTTCACCTGCACCTCCCTTATTGCGTTGAGCGCGACTATTTCCTCCTCCCTCCCTTCGCTCTGAAGCTTCTGCTCAAGGGTCGCGAACGCCTGGTTCGGAACGTGGACCGCGGACGCCCCGCCGAAAGGCTTCGGGTTGTCCACCTCTATCCTGCTCAGGACCGATTCGAGGATATAGGGATTCACCTTTTCCATCATTATCGGGCTGCCGATGAGGGAATATGGGGAATACATGGACTTCTGCCCGGCAGCCTCCTCAACCGCCTGCTGCTCCGGGCTGGAATAGGAATCGCTCTTGATGGTGATTTTTTCCTCCACCATCTCCACTTTTCTCAGCTCGGGGTTGTAGTACATGAGGCTGAACTCCGTTACAGAGCCGGATTCCAGCTTGCTTTTCCTGTCCGAGGTGGTGGTCTCGCTCCGGGAGGTGCGGTCCTCGCGGATTGAGCGCTCGGATTCCTCGGCCATGGCCTGGCTCATCTGCTGGTAGCCCATCTCGGACTGCCTCTGGATGTGCATCAGGAGCATCGGAAGCATCATCTGGTCGAGGAGCATCCTCTGCTCAAGAAGCGGGCTCATCTGCGAGAAATCGAACAGCTGGTCGAACACCTTGCGCATCGAGGCAGGCATGAGGGGATAGGTATGAGAAGAAATATAAGGGTTATTTAGAGGAGATGAGTTTTTTCAGAACGGACGGGGGCGCGCTGGTCTTTATGCCCGTTGGGGAGAAGTGGGTGCGCGCCGCGGAATATTTTTTCTTCTTCAGGGCGGCGATTATTTCCTCTATTGGCTTCGGGTTGTGGAGGCCGAACCTTTTGCAGGAGCGGTGCACGTCGAAAAAGTATGGGGGGAACTCATCCTCATTTTGCATGAGGGATAGTAGCTTTTCTATTTCGGTTTTATCCTTGTAATTGCGATTTTCGTTCAGCTTCCCCATTTTTTTGATGTGTTCCTTGGAATGCAGCTTCCCCAGCCAGAGCGGGCCGCCGTATTCTGTTTCGGATTTGCATTTCGGGCATTTGGCGAGCGGAATCGGGTTTCCTTGCCTCCATCCGCATTTTCCGCAGAAATTTATGAAGCCAATTTCCTTTTCGTTATGAACCGCCTTGTCCGCGCCCTTCTCCAGGCGCATGAATATTTTGAAGAAGTGGCGGTGGGAAAGGGTGAATAGAGGGATAATTCCGAAATCGAATTCGGATGCAAGGTTTGCAAAATGCCTTAGAAGAATCCTTGCGCCAGCCTCATGGCAGATCTCGTTGTGCAGGGGGCGGGAATGATAATATTTCTGGCATGCGGCATAGTGGGCGCCGCAGAGCACCGCGGTGTCCGTTGCGGTTGCGGAAACGTATCCCTCCTTCATCCTGCGGAAGGAGCGCATCGCGAAATATGAGTAGGGCACGGGGGAGCCGAACGGGTCCAATTCCACCAGATTGTAGGAATGGCCCATCATGTGGTGGTTGAACTCCTCCTCGAAAAGTTCACCGGGGACGGAGTTGGATTCGATGTTTTTCCTGCAGAGTTCCGCGGCTGAATTGTCGAATTCCACAAACGAGACGCGGGAAACGTTTGGATTCTCCTTCGCGTAGCGGATGCCGCGGATTCCGGTGGAAGAGAAGCCGTCGCAGATTTCGAGCGGGTGCTCTATGGCGCCTACGGAAAGGGAAGAAATGGAACGACAGAGCCTCATGTGCGGGTTGTAGAAGGATGAGCCTGCCTCAAAATGGATGTTTTCCTCTTCCATAAACAGAACCGTTAGAGATGTGCCCGCAATCCTTATTTAATCCTTATTATGGAATAGCCACCCATGGCAGAAGAGAACTCTTACCGGAGAAAAGGAGAGAAGGAGAAGCCTGGAAAGAAAAACAACGGCCTCTACATAATGGTCATTTTCATCTCCATCGGGTTCATATTCCTGATGATATTCGGGCTTGTCGCCCTATCTTCCGGAACAAAGAACCCGTTCGGAAAATGCGTCGGGGTGGTGGAGATAAACGGCGAGATCACCACCGCGGACTCGTCCGCCTCGCTTTTCTCGGGGGGAAGCGCGGGCTCATACGAGATTTCCAGGAGGATAGAGAAAATCAACGAAAGGGACGACGTGGCCGCGGTTCTTTTTGTGATAAATTCCCCTGGGGGAAGCGTGGTGGGGACGAATGAAATCTATAGGGTGGTGGACGGGCTGGACAAGCCGAAGGTCGCATATTTCCGGGAGGTCGCGGCATCCGGAGGATATTATATCGCGACGCCTGCAGACTACATAATTTCCGAGCCGAATGCGCTCACCGGAAGCATAGGAGTAATAATGAGCACTTATGAGGTGGGCGAGCTGTTCCAGAAGCTTGGGATAAATGAAGTCGTAATAAAGAGCGGCGAGATGAAGGACATCGGCTCGCCCTTCAGGAACATGACCGAGGCGGAGAAGGAGCTCCTTGGGGAAGCCGTGAGCGAAATATTCGAGGAGTTCAAGGGGGTCGTCCTGGAGCAGAGAGGGGAGAAGATAAACCGCGCGATGTTTGATGAGATAACTGATGGAAGGGTGCTCACTGGAAGGATGGCCCTGCGCGCAGGGTTGGTGGATGCGCTCGGGAGCAGGGAGGACGCGCTGAGGAAGGCGGCGGAGCTCGGAGGGATGGAATACGATGGCGATGTGCCCACATGCGAAATAGATGTCAGCGGCACGCAGGCGGGGCTGTTCAGCGCGAACAGCATATTCGGGGCGGACGCAGGAGGGTCCGCATACCGTGTTGAGTACAGGTGAGGGATTGGACAGAAGGGTATTTGTATATTTGATTCCGGTTATCCTTCTCATAAGCCTGGTTTATGTGATGGTCCATTTCTTCGTTCCGCCCATAACGGGAATGCCGGAAGGGAGCGGGATGCAGCCAGGGCCGCAATGCTCGTCCGGGGAAACTGTTGCCTGCGTGAGTGCTTCCGGGTGCAGGGGGCACAGGCCATGCCAGCTGGGGAGGCTGGGTGAATGCATGATAGACTATGAGTGCACCCCTGGAGAAATAGAAGATTGCCCCTTCACCATTTGCACGGTGGGGAAAAGGGCCTGCAATGAGTGCGGGAGATGGGGAGTGTGCGTGGGGCCGCCGGGATGCAACGAATCGGGCGTTTGCACCTCGAACGATACTAATTAAAAACAGTAATTCCGAATGAAAAGCGATGGACCTGCTGGCGCTTCTGATATTCATAATTCCGTGCTATGTGGCGAACGCTTCGCCGGTGTTGCTTGGAGGCGGCCAGCCCATGGATCTCGGGGCGAAATTCCCGGACGGACGGAGGGTTTTCGGGGATGCGAAGACCATAAGGGGGTTCTTTGGAGGGGTCGCGGCGGGGACGCTCGCGGGAGGGCTTCTCGCATTGTACATGCCGCTTCCGTTCTTCGGAAGCGCCTGGGCGCAGTTCCTTTCCGGATTCATGCTTTCTCTGGGCGCGCTCACCGGGGATGCGCTGGGGAGCTTCATAAAAAGGAGAATCGGGGTGGAGCCAGGGAAGCCGTTCCCGCTGGACCAGCTCGGTTTCATAGTGGTCGGGCTGCTGTTCGCATACCTGATTGTCCCCTCTATTTACTCCCCGGAGATGATAATCTTCATAGTCGTGCTTTCGTACCTATTGCACATAATCTCAAACGCGGCAGCGAACAGGTTCGGGCTTAAGTCTGTGCCCTGGTGAACAAATGGGAATGGAAACACTGATAGCGTTCATGATAATATCCGGCATAATATTCGCCGGATTTTTCGGAGAGATACTCTTCAAAAGGCTCGGGATACCTTCGGTGCTGCTCCTTTTTGCAGTGGGATACATGCTCGGGCCGGTGATGCACCAAATCGACCTGGAGACGCTGAAGGGCGTGGAATACATAGTGGGCCCCCTTGCGCTGGTGATTCTTCTTTTTGAGGGGGGCATGGACCTCAACATCTACAAGCTCATACACGAGAGCGGGCGCGGGGTGCTGATGGCGGTTCTGGTTACGGTCACATCCATGCTGGTGACGGGCGGGATATGGGTCGCGCTGGGACATGATTTCATGATGGGTGCGATACTTGGCGCGATTGTCGGAGGGACCACATCCTCCATGGTGACCGCCATAGCCGGTGGCATAAAGGTGAGCGAGAAGGCCAAGCAATGCCTCATAATAGAGTCCGCGCTCACGGACGTGCTCACCGTGGTGCTCACGATTGCGCTCATGGGTGTGGTGATAACAGGAAGCGCGAGCGTTCAGGGCACCGGAAAGGAGATTCTCGGCAATTTTGCTATCGGGGCGGCGATAGGGGGCTTGTTCGGCCTCGCGTGGATCGCGCTCAGCAGGCAGCTCCGCACCATAAATTTCTTCTACATGCTCACGGTGGCGGTTTTGCTTTTCGCCTACATGGTTTCGGAATATTTCGGCGGGAGCGGGGCGATTTCCGCGCTTGTGATGGGCATAATGCTCGGCAACTATAAAGAGATTGCGAAGATGCTCAGAGTGAAGGGGATAGACGAGGACGCGGAGCTTTTTGCGTTCCAGAGAGAGGTAGGGTTCCTTGTGCGCACCTTCTATTTCGTGTATATGGGAAGCCTCATCGTGATAGGCGGGACTGCCGCCTTCCTCCTAAGCCTGGCAATAATGGCTGGGTTGATTGTGGCTAGATGGATTTCCGCGCAAATATCCACTTTCAGGAGCGACCTCGCGGAGTACAAATCCTACATAAACATAATGATGCCCAGGGGGCTGGCGACCGCGGTGATGAGCGGCTACCCCGCCCTGGTGCTCTACCAGAACAAGGATGCGATCGCCGCGAATGTGTATAACGCGCTTTCCGCGCAGGCGAACATGTTTATCGAAATATCATTTTTCGTGATAATAATCAGCGTGGTGCTGACCGCCATAGGCCTGTTCGTCCTGAAAAGGATGGAAATCATGGATGAGGCGCACGGGAAAGAGGAGGAAAAGCCGGCCGCTGAAGCGGAGAAGCCGCCTGCGGAGGACGAGGCTCCGAAGGAAGAAACCGGGTGAAAATGATGGGGATGGAAACCATAATGGCGTTCGGGCTCATTTCCGGGATAATCTTCGCGGGCTTCATAGGGGAGATGATGTTCAGGAGGCTGGGGATTCCCGCGGTGCTCCTTCTGCTTGCGCTCGGCTATCTTCTTGGGCCGATGTTCCACCAGATTGACGTGGACACGCTCAAAAATATACGCTATATCGTGGGGCCGCTTGCATTAGTGATTTTGCTTTTTGACGGCGGGATGAGGCTGAACATATACGACCTCATACACGGGGGAGGCAGGGGGGTGCTGATGGCCGTCCTTGTGACTGCCCTTTCAATAGTGATAGTGGGGGGCATATGGGTTGCGCTAGGATATGATTTCATGATGGGCGCAGTGCTCGGGGCGATTGTGGGCGGAACCACCTCCACGATGGTGACTTCTATAGTGAACGGGATGAGGATAAGCGACAAGGCAAAGCAATTCATACTCATAGATGCGGCGCTCACCGATGTGCTTGCGGTCATATTGACGATTGCGCTCATGACGATAATCATAACCCACAGCGCGAGCGTGCAGGGGACCGGGAAGGAAATCCTGGGAAGCTTCTCCATCGGCGGATTGATAGGGGGGCTGCTGGGGCTCGCCTGGATAGCGCTGAGCAAGCAGCTGAAGGAGATAAACTTCTTCTACATGCTCACGCTTGCGATTTTGCTGTTCGCATACATAGTCTCGGAATATTTCGGCGGGAGCGGCGCGATTGCCGCGCTCATATTCGGGGTGATGCTCGGGAACTACCGCGAGATAGGGCAGATGCTCAGATTCAAGAACGTGGCGGACGACACCCAGCTGTTCACTTTCCAGAACGAGATTGGGTTCCTTGTGCGGGTATTCTACTTTGTGTACCTTGGCGCGCTCGTGGTGATTGGCAGCACCTTTTCCGTGCTTGTGGGGCTTTTGATAATGGCGGGGCTGGTTGTCTCCAGGCTGGCCTCCACGCAGATTGCCACGCTCAGGAGCGACCTTGCGCAGTACAGGTGGCACATAAACGTTTTCATGCCCAGGGGACTGGCTGCCGCGGTGATGGGGACGTATCCGCTTACCGTGCTGCTGGAGAGCCAGGGTGCGATTCCGGCGGACGTGTATAATTCGCTGTTTTCGCAGGCCACCCTGTTCGTCGAGGTTTCCTTCGTGGTGATTGTGGCGAGCGTGATCCTGATGTCCATCGGGGTCTTCTTTGTGAGGAGAAGCGATGCGGCCAAAGAAAGGAAGGAGAAGGAGATCGCAGAGGAGGTGGAGGCGAGGGCCGGGGAAGGGAAGGCGGGAAACCCTGGTGGTGAAGAGGAAAGGCCTCCGGAAAACGAAGAGGCAACGGGCGAAGCGCAGGAAACCGGAAACGGAGGGCTGGGAACCGAAGAAGAGCCGGACCCTTACCAGGAAGAAGGTGGAACTGTTGGAAGAGAAGATAAAAAAGGCGCTGGGAAGCACAAAGGTAAGTGAGCACGAAGGATTCCTCCGCTTCTCGGAGAAGGTCCGTGGCGTGCCCAGGGGAACCATTGTGATCGGGGAGAGGATAATTCCCGGCTATCCAAAGATAAGGCGCGTGTTTGTGCTGGAAAGGGGGATTGAGAAAAATATTTCTTCGAATGAATTCATCGCGGAGGAGAAAATAGACGGATATAATGTGCGGGCCGCGATGCACGAAAAGAAATTGGTGTGCTTCTCGCGCGGGGGATATCTGGACCATTTTGCGGTGGATAAGCTGGAGGGCGACCCCGCTGTGCGGAAATTCTTCTCGGATAATCCGGACTGGGTCCTATGCGGGGAGATGATGGGAAACACCCCGCATACCGAGCCCAACGACTTTTACGACGTCCGCTATTATGTTTTTGACATCATAAATGAGAAAGGCAATTTTGTTGGCCCGATGGAACGCAGGGACCTCTGCAAGGAGTACGGGCTCCTTCCGGTCCCGCTGATAGGGAAATTCAAAAAGAATGAGATACGGAAGCTGAAGGACGAGGTAAAAAAGCTTGACCAGGCGGGAAAGGAGGGTATCGTCATAAGGGGGCTTGGGGCGGAAAGGGAGATGATAAAGCACGTGACTCCAACCTCGGACATTAACGACCTGAAGGAAGCCTCCTCAAAGATATTCGACATGCCCGCCGGGTTCATGAAGCAGAGGGTTTTCCGTTCCGCGGTTTCTTTGCATGAGCTGGGATTGAAGGAAGAGAAATATAGGATGATGCTTGGAAGCGCCCTCTATTCCGGGCTGGTGGATGCGCTTGCGCGCGGGAGCGTAGGCGAGAAATTCAGGGTCCGTGTTAAGGATATGTCCACCTGGGAGAAAATACTCAACGGGATGGGGAAGGAGGTTGAGGTAAAGGTTGATGGGAAGGCAAAGAAGGGGAATCTTTACGAGATAAACTTTACCAAAACCTACAAGGAAGGGACGAAAATAATGAGGAGGGCGCTGGAAGGGCACCCGCAGGAGGACTAGGCTTTCTTCTTTTTCTTGTGCAGGATTGCGTAGAATTTTGATGCATCTATCCATTCGCACCCAACCTTGTTTGCAAGGTGGTGGATTCCCTCATCCCCTGTGACTATTGCGGCCTCCAGCTCGTATGCGAGAAGCACTATTTCGAAATCCTCCTTGCTGTCCACTATTCCTGTGCGCATGGAATCCCTGTACTTGTCGCGGAGTTTGCGCAGCTTTTCATCATTGTCCGGGCGGTTATCTACTGCAAATTCCTCCGCGAGGCGGAGGCCCTTGTTCACCCTGCCCCGGACATCGTCTATAAATTCATAGAAGATGGCGGCCGGGAGGTTTATGGAGTAGATATTGGGTGCCTTCCTTTTGACTATTCCCTCCAATGGATGCAGGTTCGGGGCGAAATTGGACAATTCCTTCCATATGGAAGGGGGCATGTAGAAGCTTGCGCTGTGCTCACTAGCGATGGCGGCGAAATGCTCAACCGCCTCCTGCGGGCTGTTCCCGAAGGGGGCCCTTGCGGCGGGATTTACGAACAGGCTTGTGTCGAGGACGTACTTTTTCACGTTCTTCATGCTGAGGATAAGGCGGGAGAGAATAAAAAACTGCGTCTGCGCGGGGTTTTAAAGGGTTTTGTCGTAATATATAGTTAGTAATGGTGGCATAAGGATGGATGTAAGAAAGACTGCCGCAAGTTTGCACTTCGCAAAAGAGCGACCCATGGGGCCGCCGGGCCTGCAGGAGGCTCCTTTCTGGAAGGAAGCAAAATTCAGGGAAATCGTAGAGGCCAGGCTGGCGGATGTTCCGGAACGGGAAAGAAAGGCGCTCCTGGAATTCCTCGCCCATGCGCCTGCGAAAATAACGCGGCGTGCGGAAAATTGGGACAAGGAAAAGATTCCGCGCTCGCTCCACGAGATACGCTCACCGGTGGATGAATTAGTATGGAGGCTGAGGCTGTTTGTTGATTGCATAGACCAGGAACAGGTCCCGACTGTGGAGCAATATGCGGCAAATCCGGACAACAAGCTCGAATTCCAGGGAACGATCATAAAGGTGGACCAGGCGAGGTCAACCGCAAGCGCAAGGGGAAAACAGCAGGAGGAACTGGATGCGACGGTGCGCGTGATGCACATCTATTTCAGGACCGCGATGGGGGTGTTCAGGTGCATGCGCGACAACATCATCGGAGACGAAGTCAACGGGGTCGTCAAGGCTCCGGAGGACAACCCACAGGTCAGCTCGGTGGAGGCGGCTAGGCTCCTTCTCACGGTCAGGGCGCTTTTCGAAATACACAACGAACTGGTCACCCTCGAGGAAAAAACCGGCGGGAGCGTGTATTCCCGGCTTAAGATAAGGGGCTCCCTCGCAACAGGGAAAGTCGCGATTATGAGGAACGAAATAAGGCACACCGTCATATGCAGCCTGATGAACTTCGCTGCAAGGATGGCTGGCACCCCGGGTGAGATGGAGTTGGTTGTAAACGGGGAGGCGGCAAAGCACCTGGAGCCATATTTTATACTTGAGAAGATGAACATAACCGGGATTGTTGAGGACAAGGTAAGCGAATATGGGAAGGAACTTGCCGGAATGGGCGATACAAACGGCAAGGAGCTGGAAACAGGAGAGGGGAGAGACAGCCTCCTCAGGAGGATAGAGCTGAACTACCGCCTCTTCAAGCTTTACGAGATATTATACTCTGTTTTTGAGCTCCCAAACAGGGAGGAGGGCGTAAACGGCGCAAAGGAAACCCCGTTCCTGGAAAAAATGAGCATGCACAGGGACAGGTACCACGACCTGATGGACGAATATGACCTCCATGGCGAGAAAGAGCTGCGCGGCAAGATTAAGGCGATGATGAGGGAGGTGGATGACGAGTATTACGCGGAAACTTTCAACAAGGTGCGCCGTCTGCACCTGAAAGGATTCGGCATCGATGCGTTCAAGGACCTTTACAAGCTTGTGGGATACAAAACATTTGCAAAGGACTGCAAATCCATACCGGCGAACTGCAGGTTCAGGGAGATTTTCCTTGAGGAGGAAAGCATCTCTCCCGATGGAAAAACCAGAATTGAGGAATTCATAGACGCGGTTGCGAATGCACATTATATCGCGCCGCGCGCTGACTTCAATCCCGGCGCCATTCTTTATCTCATGACCACGATGCAGCTCACAGGCTCTCCGGATTTCGCTTACCAGAAAACTTGCAGGGCGGTGGGAATGGCGCTGTATGCGATTGATGAAATCAGGGAGAACTGGGGCAACCAACCAAACCTCTTCCTACAGAGGGCGCAGGACGACCTTATGAAGAGGGGCGTATTCACTCCGGAAGGGGAGTTGGACGAGGGAAAACTCTCGGATTACCTTGCAGAATCGGTCGTGTTGCCAGGACTCCTGAACGAGGTGGGGCTTCTGACGCTGGGTTCAGCCGGGAACGGGACGAATGGCGGGGCCGCGCAGAGAAAGACCACCGCAGGCGACCTTGGGCAATGGCTTGCGAAGGACCGCGCGACTTTCACTCTTGCGGAGGCGCCGATAAAGGATGCTGTGATGAACCTGCACCGGGAAAGCGCGGCGTTCCTGCGTGGGATAAATGCAAAAACAATGAAGGAATACGGCTACACGCTGTTTAGCGACAGGACGTTGCAGGTGATAGATAACCTGTCCTTCCAGGCGGACTGGAAAGGCATCGCAGAAAAACTGGAACCTGCGGACGCGCTTGCCGCGGAAATCATCCTTACTTCCGGGGCAGTACAGTCCATGAGGAAGCTTAAGGCGTATAAGCTGAACAGGGGCCAGAAACCGATAGAGTGGAAAACGATTAAGTTTGAGCTCGGGAAGCTAAAGCTCCATCCATACATGCTGGGGCTGTATTCAAGGCTCTTCCTCGAATAGCATTATAAAGCCCGGATTTTGAATATTGTGCATGGAGACCTTCGCGGAATTCCAGCGCCGCAGGAATTCTGAGTTCTATTCTTCCAGGGGCGGGCGCATCTATTCCTCTTTCCGGACTTTTGCAAAATCAGGGAAGTTTGCGGAAGCCAACGCCTTGGAGTTTGCGAGGCGCGCCCCGCGGAAGGGCAGATTGAGGGTTTATGAGATTGGGGTCGGGGATGGGAGTTTTGCTTGTAATTTTTTGAAGGCGCTGCGGAAGATAAATGGCGAAGTGGAAGAACGGACCACTTATGTGCTATGGGACTTTTCTGAGAAGGGGGTGGAGCGGGCTGCGGAGAAACTGGAGGGATTTTCATTTGAAACCATTGTTGCGCCCGCGTGGGAATGGAAAAAAATGAGAAATGCGAATTGTGTAAAATGCAACGAGCTTCTGGATGATCTGCCAACGCGGATGCTGGTGCGCAGTGGGGTGAGGGTAAACGAGGTGGTGAGGGAAGGAGATGAATTTTTGGAAGTGGAGGCGCGGGCGGAGGCGGATATTTACTCATCTATGGAGGGGATGCCGGAAGGATACTGGATTCCAATTCCGGAGAGGGGATTGGAGTGTGTGCTCGGATGGAAAAGGAAATTGGCGGATGGGGGATGGATGGATATTTTTGATTACGGGTTTGCGGATGCTGGGGAGATGCAGGCGCTTCCGCAGAATGTTTGGAATGCGGCGGTGGTGAGGGAGTTCTCCGGACAAATAACGGTGGATGTGAATTTTGCATTCCTGAAAAGGTTTGCGGGCGGACGGGTGGAGGCGCAGAAGGATTACGTGGAAAGGGCGCTGGGGAAGGATTTGTGGGAGGTGGAGCTGGGGCAGCTGGACTATTTTTCCTACGAGGAAGTGAAGAAGAATGAGGCAAAGCTGGAAAAGGAAGGGTACGATGTGACTGTTCTGCTTGCCGGATTGGAAAAGTCGGAGTATTTGCATATGGAAATAGGGAAATAATCAGATTAACTTGATGAAACCCCTTCCTACCTCCGGCAGGTTGGCGCCCAGCAGGTTGGTCGAGGCAAGGATAAAGCTCATAGTAATGACCATCGCTATGAAGGGAAGGCAGCAGAGGTTTATGACCGCCCCGGCGACCTTGTCCTGCAGCTCCTGGAAAAAGCCCATCGTGTCCTGCGCGTTCCCGTTGGCCCATAGAAGAACCTTTTCCGCCTGGCCCGACATTGCGATGTTGCACATGTTCGGAAGCCTGGGGACGTATTCTGGGGCGCCGCAAACGAACGGGTTCATGGAGAGATTGACCGCAAGGAGGTATGCGGCCGGGAAAACGAAGTAGAAACCCACCACGAAGGCGAGCACATACGCCCCGGAGCCACGGGTGGGTGGGAACGCCCTGAGCAGTATCCCTATGGGGAAGAAAATTGGCAGCGCCGTCACGGAAACGAACTCGAGGATGTGCCTGAAGACAAGGAAAAGGAAGGCGGTGAAGACGGTGTAATTGACTATGTTCATTGCGGTCTGCGTGACCGGCTTGAGGCCCCAGCCCGAGGTGGCGTCGGTCATGAACGCGTCCTTGGTGAAGGATTCCCCGAAGAAGAAGGGCGCAGAGATTGCGTATGTGGTCTTACCTATCAGCCT
The DNA here is from genome assembly GCA_013425455.1 of Microcaldota archaeon. Classification (GTDB taxonomy): domain Archaea; phylum Micrarchaeota; class Micrarchaeia; order Anstonellales; family Bilamarchaeaceae; genus CAIXOA01. Next base: position 13,699 of record JACCLI010000063.1, read on the forward strand.
CAGGCAGTCATACGTGTCGCCCATATAAAGCATCGCGAGCCGCATGGTTGTGTTGTCGTTGCCCAGGGGGAACATCCTGTTGAAGTCGGAATCGCTAAGCACCACCCCCTCGTGCGCATAGTTGGACTTGATCATCTCGCGCATCACGGATATGGTGATGTCCTGCCCCATGGTGAAGAGCTCATAAAAGAAAATCACGAGCAGGAAAGTGGAGATGGCAAACACCATCTCAGCCTTGGCCCACTGCTCCAGCCCCTTGTTGGAGAAGACCCTGGAGAGCATTATCATGACCGCTGACAGCGAGAAGGAAAGGAGGACAATGATTACGGATAACACCTGCCAGCCGACCGCCATCATATCAGCCTCGTGAGGTTGGAGACGTCTATCTCCTCACCCATCGACTTGCTCAGGTATCTAATGGTAGTCACCAATATAAGCGTATTGAAAGCAGGGAAGAAAAGCCCGACCATGAAGGCGAAGCCCGCACCGCTCGCGAAGAGGTAAAGGAGCCCGAAGGACAGTATCCCGAGGCCGGAGCGGAGTATGTACCCTATTATGTTAAACACATCAAGCGTGAAAACCCCCTTTGTGATCGCGTATATGAAAGGCATGAACTCGAACTTGCTGAACTCCGCCTGGAAATCCGGTATCAGCGTGGAGCTCATCCACTCAAGGGGCGCGAGCCCTGCCGCCCCCTCGAGTATGATGAGGAAGGGGTACACGAACAGGAAGCCCAGCGCTATCGCTATGATGGTCCCGCCTATCCTGCGGGTTGGCGTGAAGCTGCGCAGGAAAATGCCTATGGGGAGATAGTACTTCAGGAAACCGAACGAGATGAAGTCTATCAGGAATATCTGCACCTTGTTTGTTATGTAAGATATCACCATCACGTTGAATGCGTTCGTGAGCCCTGCCTTCATTGTGGATGATATGCCGTTGGTGGGCTGGATGGAGGTCCCCAGCCCGAGGGGCTTCGCGGTGAACGTCATCGAGCCAAGCCAGTCCATGAAGCAGTAGAACGCATAAAGCTCCGTGGTCACGCGCATCACGCCCCCGGAGAAGGAATCGAGGTAATACACGGACGCCTCGTATATGTTGTGGTCGTATTCGGGCGGGATGTTTGCGTAGGAGAAAAGCCAGGACGCCTTCGCATTGCAGGCGACGTTGGTCGCGGATATCACAGCCACCATTATCAAAACCGTAACAAATACCTCGTAGAGCTCGAGCTTGGCCCAGCCCGCCCCCTCCGCATTCTGGAAGAACTTGTTCACAAGGTAGAGGAAGACTATTATCGCCACGGAGGCCAGGATGGCTACCCCGGAAAGCAGCTGCCATTCCGGGAAGAAGGATGCGCCTGCGCCCTTGCAGATCGCATCCGAAACCAACACCTGGTATGAAGCCATCATTCCACCTATATCAGCTTGATGAACGCGCTCAGGTTTATCTCCGTGCCCATGAACCTGGAGAGCTCCTTCGCGAAAGTGAGCGTGACGAACACGTTCAGCAGCCCGAGGAACAGGCTGAGGATGAACACAGTATACACTATGTCCGCTAGCGTCTCCAGCAGGACCGTGGCCGCGGAGATCACCATCAGGTGCCCGAGAATGTTGCCCGTGATCAGCTTTATCCCGAGGAGGGCAACCGCAATGCCCGCAAAGCCGAACTCGCTTATGAACCTGTAGACCGCGCTCTGCACCGGCAGCCCGTAGGACGAGTTCCCGTATTGCATCTTGTATATCTCATAGTTTACGCTAAGCATCATCGGATAGATTATGAACAGGGCGAAGGAGAACGCGATTAGGGCATTCCCGCCGCCCCTGAGCTGCGGCACGCTGCGGAGCAGCAGCCCTATGGGGAAAAACACCGGCATCATCACACGCTTGATGAAGCAAAGTATCGACAGGTTGGCCAGCCACTCTCCCATCGCCACGGAGAGCAGCGTCACGGATGTCCCCACCGCGTCTATTATCGGCCTCAGGACCGCGCCAAGGTTGAAGGATATGCCCGCGTATGTGGACTTGCCCAGCCGTATCGGGGCGGTGTAGTACATGTAGAGGAGCATGTTGAAGATGCCTAGGGATGCGCCGTCCTTCGAGACCTTGAGAATCATTGTCTTCGAGTATTCAACGGACTGGCCCATAAAGCCCTCGCTGCCCCCGTAAACCCCGTTTACAAGGCTCTGCGTAAGCCCGGATATGGCAAAAAAGACGACGAATATTATTACCGTGAGCAGGATCTCGTATCCCTCCTGCTTTGCGAGGGCCGAGAGGACCGGGGAATCGAACACCGAACCCAGCATGTAGAGGACTATTGTAGAGGTTATTATGACCAGTATGGCAACCAGCGCGGGGATGAACAGCTCGAAGCTGCTCTTTACCGGGGCGCAGAACGAGTTCTGGCTGAATGCGCTTTCAAGCCACTCCGACTCCCTCTGCTGCACCATGTCCTCCATCGTAACCCCCTGGGAATAGTCGAAAGTGCCGGCCGGGGGCGTGTATTCCTCGGCAAAAAGGGAGGATGCGATGAGCAGCAGGAACAACATCTCTTTCATTTGCTACACCAGGTGTGTCAGCCCGGCTATCTCGGTATCTCCTCCGAGAAGCGGGGAAAGGCCTTTTATGGCCGCTATGGTCGACATGACCGAAAGGAACGAGAAGAAAAACGAGAAGAACACCATTCTCGCGACCCCGTTCACAATCCCGTGTTCGCCCAGTATCCATTCGTCAAAGTTCTCCCCCCAGGCAAATCCCGAGAAAGGGAAGAATATGAGCTTAAGGAGGAGGCCCACGAACCCAGTCCATTCGTCCCAGGCGCCGAAACCCGCCCGGTTGTCCTCCGAGGGCCTGCACATGTTGGAGTTCTGCTCGTTGAAAACGAACGGGTCGCCCCTGGCTATCGCATCCTGGTCGTAGGATGTGCCGGTGGCCGGGTCAACGACCGTGACTTCGCCGTTCGCGTACCTCTGCTGGAGCTGCGCCTCGGGCGCGAGCGCGTCCATGTTCATCTGCGGGTCGAACTTTATTTCCGCCCAGTCCATCACGTACCCGTCTCCGTTGTTCAGGCCGCCGTTGGATATGTCTGCTATCATCATGCCGGTGAAGACCGCGGAGCCAAGGCCATAGAAGGCAGGGAAAACGTAGTAGAAGCATATGCCTATCGCCATCATTAGGCCGCCGAGCCTGCGCATCACCGGGAACGCCCTGAGGATGGTCCCGACCACGAAGAATGTCGGGAATATGGAATCGTTCACGAACTCGATGAGTATCTCCTGGAACTTGAGGAGCATGAGCGACCTTATCCCGAAATCGAACATGTAGCCGTAGACAGAAATCGGGATGTGGAGGTAGGCGGAGAACGGGGAGAACGACACGCTCCCGACCACGTGGGCAACCGAATCCGCCGTCACGCTTATGCCCGCGAGGTACGCAAAACGGTTGTACTGCCTGAGGAGGGTGTAGAGGTAGAAGACCCCCTGGTCGAAGACAGTGGAGAAAAAGTTCTTGGCTATCCCTATATGGCAGGGAAGGTCTGCATAGTCAGGGAACGACCTTAGCTGGTCGCAGACCCCCATTTGGGAGCCGGGCAGCATGGGGTGCGAGCCGTTGATGAATGCGGCGATGGAACTGTCCGTGAGGGTTAGGATGCTGATGCCGAGCGCGAGTATCACCGCGGAGTAGAACACCTCTGTGAGCTCCATCCTGGCCCATGTCTTCACCTGCTCGTTGGAAAAGAGCGAGCCCAGCATGTAGGCAAGCGCCACCAGCGAGAGCACCAGCATCAGCAGGATGCCCGCCAGCGGAAGCACTGAGGGAAAGACAACCCCAAGAATCTCAAGCCCGGTCGCCATCTTATCCCTTCCCCGTCACGAATTTCGTGACCGCATTTATAAATGATATCGTCATCGACATGGAAATGGCGGGAAGTATGAGCGCGGGAAGCGAAAGGCTCGCTATCCCCTCGAAAAACGGCGAAAGGGCGATGAAACTGAAGAACGAGACGAACGGAAAGAAGCTGAACAGCTGGGCGATCCAGCGCGGGGACCAGGCCAGGTCCGCCACGAACATGTCGTGCGGCATGCTTATGTACGGGTCGTAGCTCTCGCCATAATGCGCCTGCGACATCTCTTCAAGTATGTGCGCGTTGAGCGCGAAGAGGAACGGGAAGAACGTGAGGAAAGCGATCGCGAATATTATGAGGTAGACCCCGGCGTCCCGGGTGGACGGGAAGAAACGGACGAGGACGCCCGACGCAAGGATTATGGGGCCGAGCGCGGTGATGAGGTAGAATATTATCACCTGTGCGCAGAGGGTCCCGAGGAAAGCGGTAAGGGTGAACGTGAGTATCCTGACCACGCTTATCACCGGCTCCAGGCCAATCACCTGCTTGAATATGAAGTTCCAGACCGTGGGCCCATGCCTCCCCTGGAGGGCGTTCCAGAAGCTAAGTTTCACGTCCAGGGAAACAAGGTCTATGTATGCGGGGGTCACGCCCTGCTGGATGACCAGCTGGAGGAACCCTATGGATGCGTCTATGGTGGTCTCTCCTGGCTTTGTTATGCCCATCGAACTGGAGGCCATGTCCGCGAACTGGAGCGCCCCGAACGCGGCCACGAAGATTATCACGGAAATGAACAGCTGCTGGAGCTCCACGTTGGCGTACGCGGCGGTCTCCGGCTTGCCCAGGAAACGGGAGGCCATGTGAAGGAGGGCGATATAGGCTATGAGCAGCGCGGTCGCCGCGCCTGCAACTGCCAGGTAGAATTCCGTAAATTCCATCACACCACCTTTGTAAGCCCGAGTATCTCCATCTCCCCTCCCATGACGCCGGAAAGGCTCCTGAACGCCGTGACGGTGACGACTATCTCAAACACGAAAGTTATCAGCACCATCACCGAGAACTGCACCAGGGCAAGCACCTTGGAGATCATGAAATAATAGATGAAATGGACCAGGACCATAAAATCCGGGGTGAAAAGGCTCTGGTTGTACCTTCCGAACACCGACTTGACCAGCGCCTCGAAGAACGAGTACAGGCCGCCCAGCACCGCGCCAATTCCTCCGAATAGGGATTCCCAGATGCTGTCGCTCGGGGTGGTGAGCGAATTTATCTCATCGGCCCATTCCTGCCCTATGGCCCGGTTCTGTTCATCCACATAATTCTGGCAGGCCGGGTCGCTGATGTCGCACTGCGGCTGGCAGAGCACGGGCGAGGAGGACGGCTCCACTATGTCCATCCCCTTGAACTGCAGGTTCTCGAGCATCATGTTGTGCGAGAGGATTATGGACAGCGGATAGGCGAAATAGCCGGCGAATGCGATGGCGATTATGCTTGAGCCGGTCTTCCTGCTGAACGGCATCGTCCTGAGGAGCAGGCCGAGCGGAAGCAGCAGCATTCCGGTGACGTCCTTGAAAAAATAGACGAGCATCTCCCTGCCGTATGCAAGCCCGAACAGGTACCCCATGGATTCTATCACCGTTATCAGCGCATTGCTCACAGGCTCGAAGCCGGAGAACGGGGAGACGGAGACCGAAAGGATGAAGATGGGCGTGACCACGAGCGGCGCGGTAAAGCCCATCGTGGAGAGCAGGCCTATCCAGAACTCGTATATGTAGAGGCTGAAGTAGGAATAGCTGAGGGCGTTCCTCACCAGCCCCAACGAATATATGGCAACGTCCATGTGGTCGCAGCTGGAGCCTCCGCACGCGGCGATCGAAGCCACGTTGGATATGACAAAGTAGAGCATGAAAAAGGACGCGAGTATCAGCATTGTGAAGATGAACTGGGAGAACTCCTCCCTTGCGAACGCCTCGAGCTGGGGCGACGAGAGGAGCCTTGCCAGGGCATAATAGAGGATTATGACGGTCAGGGCGAGCATGAGCGCGACTGCTAGCAACGGGTTCAATACGCCCCCGAAGGCCTGGAGAACCAGCAGGAACGCGCCGCTCTGAAGCATGCTCTTATTCCTTGACCAACGTATATAAATATATTCTAACGAAGAAATGAACAATAATTCTCGTAAATAAGATGGTTTTCATGGATATTCGGGGAATTGAGAAAAAATGGAGGAAGAAATGGGAGGGGGCGGGTGCCTACGAGCCAAAGGCAGGACGGGGCAAAAAGAAGTTCATAACCGCCGCCTTTCCGTACCCGAATTCCCCCCAGCACGTCGGGCATGGGAGGACTTATACAATAGCTGATATTTATGCGAGGTACTGGAGGCTGCGCGGGTATAATGTATTGTTTCCCATGGCCTTCCACGTCACCGGGACGCCAATACTTGGGATGGCGAAGCGATTGAAGGAAAGGGACCCGGAACTGCTCGGGGTTTTTGAGAACATCTACGGGATTCCGCGGGAAAAGGCGGAATCGCTCACCGACCCTGCCGAGCTCGTGCTCTATTTTTCCCATGAGATAGAGGAGGGGATGAAGGAGATAGGGTATGCGGTGGACTGGAGGAGGAAATTTTACACATTTGACAAGCACTTCAACAAATTCATCCAGTGGCAGTTCAGGAAACTGAAGGGGAAGGGATATGTGGTGAAGGGAACGCACCGGGTGGCTTGGTGCCCCTCGGATTCCAATGTGGTGAGTTCGCACGACACCCAGGGGGACGTGGACCCGGAGATAGAGGAGGTCGCCGGGGTAAAATTCAAATTCAAGGATGG
>JACCLI010000053.1 GCA_013425455.1 Microcaldota archaeon
TCGTTGCCGAGAAGGGGATTGAAAGAGGGCATCACGAGGAGCTTCGCACCGGCGTTGAATTTGGGGTATTTCTTCCTTATGGCTGTTTTGAGCGGCGGGCAGAAAAGCCAGACTGGATGAGGCTCTTTTTTGCCCGCATCAAAAAAAGTGAGCTGGGGATGGTTGTGGCCCATGAGGATGGTTTTGCACCGCATTAGTTCGGGCGAAGGCCAGGCATGCCCGTGGAACATTCCGGTCCCGTGCAGCACAATCCCTTCCGGCCCCGCGACGCTTATTCCGGGGATTCGTTCCAGGTTCCCATCATGGTTTCCCTTGCACACGGTTACTTTAGCGTGCGGGAAAATGGAATCAAAGTAGTGGTGCACCTCGCCCTCCATCGCGACCACGTTCTCCTTTATGTCTCCGAGAATTACGAGCTTTTTGCATCTTGTTTCGCTGAGGAGGAGGAGTGTTTTGTCAATCAGGTAATCGGTGAAGCCGCCGATCCGGATGCCCCTGCGCAAAAGCTCGCGCTCCATCCCCAGATGCAAATCCGCGATAATGAGCGAGTCTTCGACAACCGCTGCTTCCGCTCCGGAAACGAATTTCATTTCACTTTGAGCGCGTATCTTCCCACCGAGTTGACCTGCGCCACTTTTGCGATTTCGGATTTCTCCGGGTCCAGGACTATCAGGAGGCCGGAGAAGCGGTCGGTGAGTTCCGCGGAGCCGCACTTGGGGCACTTGTCCGAGCCCTCGACAACGAACTTGCAGTCCCTGCAAACTTTCATATTTTCACCTCGGGTGAAAATTCTGTCGCGCTATTTTTCTCGCTGGAAAAATGCGCCCATTTTCGCGTCTGCGAAAATCGGGAAATTCTGCTGAATTTCAACATCATTTCGCCTCACCCTTCTTCTCTTCCTTGGACTCTTTCTCCTTTGCCTTTCCCTTCGGGGGTGCCTTCTTGGCGGTGCGCTTCTCCTTCTCGGGGCCGAGGCCCTCTGCGCGCATCGTGAGGCCGATTTTTGTATCCGAGGTCGTGGAGCGCAGGCTCACTGTTGAGACCTTCACGGTGACCTTGTCGCCCTTCTTTATGGAGGAGCCCTTGCGGGTCCCGAGCGCCTTTGTTTTCTTGTCGTAGAAATATTTGTCGTTGCCCAATTGGGAGATGTGGATGAGCGCGTCCACCGGGCCGATTGAGGCGAACGCCCCGAACTCGACCACTTCCCTCACCTCGCCGTTGAACACCTCGTTCACATAGGGCATGAATGTTATTGCATCAAATTTCGCATCGTAGTAGATGCCACCGTCGCCTGGGATGACCACGCCCGAGCCGCTTACGTCTACGTTTTCCACCGCTATCACAAGGCCCATGTCGCGAATTATCCTCCTTTCGTATTTTTCCCTCAGGAGCTTCGTGACCGCGTCGTTCAGCTTCATCACAAGAAGGTTTGGCGGGAGCCTAACCTTTTCCTCCACGCTTGTTCTGTAATACATAGTATAACCTCAGAGAGATTAGTGGATAGAATTTGTGCTGAAAAGCTTAAAAACTACATGCCCAGCGGCAATCCTTTCCCTTTCATCATCTTTTCCAGCTTTTTGCGCATCCCGCGGTCCTTGCGGAAGCGCGAGAACATCTCCTCCATTTTCGTAAACTCGGAGATGAAGCGGCGCACATCGTCCAGAGAGGCGCCGGATCCCTTCGCGATGCGCTCCATGCGGCCGCGGCTTTTGCGCACAAGGGAGACGTCCTTGCGCTCCTCCTTTGTCATGGAGGAGATTATGCATTCGTATCTCTTCAATTTCTCCTGGCCCTGATCCATCACCTCGCGGGGCATGTCGGACATCCCCATCATTGAGAAGACGGAGTCGAGCGGGCCGAGCTTCTTTGCGGCCTTCAATTGCTGATAGAAAACATCCACTGTGAGCTTGTCCATTTCCTCGGGGGCCTCAAGCTCCCCGGACTCGGAGATCTCCTTCACCTTTTCCATCAGGCCCTCCAAATCCGGAATCCCCAAAAGCCTGCCCACGAACTTTTCGGAGTTGTAGGCCTGGAGGTCCTCCATCTTTTCCCCCATCCCGATGAATGCGATTTTTGAGCCGGTGGCTGCGACCGCGGAGAGCGCGCCTCCCCCTTTTCCGCTCCCGTCCATCTTGGTTACGAGAACTCCGGTTACGGGCGTGAGCTTGTTGAATTCCTCAGCCTGCTTGCCGGCGATTTGGCCGATGTCCCCGCTTACTACAAGGAAGGATTCGTCCGGCTTCAGGACGCGGATGATTTTGCTGAGCTCCTCGGAAAGCCGCCCATCAAAGGCATTTCTTCCCGCGGAGTCTATTATGAGGATGTCGTCCTTGCTCCTGCGTAGGGCGTCCTCCACGACTTTGTAGGCTTCCTTCTCCCCTTTTAGTGTATAGTAATTGACTCCAATCTGCTCCGCGAGCTGCTGCAATTGCTCCTGCGCCGCCGGGCGTTCAACGTCCGCGCCCACCATCCCGACCTTGAGGCCCTTCTTCTTGTAGAAGTAGGCGACCTTTGCGGCTGAGGTGGTTTTTCCGGAGCCGAACAATCCCATCAGGAGGACCTTGTGCTTATCTAAACGGGGCTCGTAGGAGGTGCCCATGAATGTGACGAGTTCGTCATATACGACCTTGAGAAGGTGCTCGCGCATGGTGAGGCCCTTGGGGACTTCCCCCGCGGACGCGCGTTTTTCTATTCTTTTTGAGAGTTCGAAAACCAGCTTTACATTTACATCCGAGGCGATGAGGATGCGCTGGAGCTCCTTTATGAAGGATTTTAGCGTGGCCTCATCAACCACTGGGGCGCGTGTGATTTTGTTTACCAGAGCGCGGAGGCTCTTGCCCAGGTCCATGGATTAATTTTGAGCCGTGGAGTAATTAATGGTTGCGCTTTGGCGGGAGAATAAGTCCGTCATCCGGCACGCGGCTTTTCCTTTCAAAGATTGCG
>JACCLI010000002.1 GCA_013425455.1 Microcaldota archaeon
CTCTCCTCGCGGCTGATGGAAAGCGCCTCCCGGAACCTCTGCTTCGCTTCTGCCGCTATCGTAACCATGTCCCCGCGGAAGCACGCCGGCATCCCCGAGGCATCCGTAAGCGAATAAAGTATGGAAACAAGCGCGGAAACCCTCGCGTCAATTTTTGCAGGAACGATGAACTTCTGCCCCTCAGCGACGCTTCTCTTCATCCCATGGAGCAGCTCGGCGACTTCCGAAACCTCGCGGACTCCAAAACCATGGCTCCCCATCCATTGCAGCGCATCGGGGTCAAACTTGAGCTTCATACGGACACCGATTCGCTTGCACAGAAAAAGTAGTTAAATCTATTGGGGGATCAGAGATTTGAACTCTGACAACCAGCTCCCAAAGCTGGCAGCATACCAGGTTAGCTCAATCCCCCTCCAACAATTCCTCTAATTCACTCTTTTTCTTTCGAGGATATACACGTCCTGTATCTTTTTCAGCGTGAAACCTTTTTTATGGTATAGGTTGAGCGCGGGGTTCGTCGGCTTCACCTTCAGAAGTATATCCATCTTCTTCCTGTCGCAGAAACGCACCGCGGAATCGAGCAATCTCCCGCCCACACCGTGCTCCCTCCACTCCGGTTCAACCCCCATCCCCTGCAGGAGAATCGCCTTCTCCTTCAGGATCAGATGCACAAACCCGATTATGCCTCCTTTCTCCTCTGCGACAAAATACACGTCATTTTCAGTAAATAAGGGCTCGGATTTCGGAAAAAGCCTCCTGATGAGGGAGGCGAGCTCCTCTGAGAATTCCGCCTTCCTGATTATCATGTCAAAGCCCGATGTTCCTTAACCTGACTTCACCATTAAAAATGTCTATCTCACCCGCCCTTCCGTTCTTGGCGGCCCCGACCTTCAGCACCGAGGTCGAGCCCACAACCGCCACCCCCTCCTTATCGTGTATGTGCCCGCAGGCGTTAACGAGCGGCTTCTTCTCTTCTATCGTTTTGAGCACGGCCCTGCTCCCCGCGTGCACGCCAAGCACGTCGTCCATCACCCCATAGGGGGGCGCGTGCGTAAGGAAGATGGTCTTCCCGTCAATAGGCAGCCCCTTCATCCACGAATACAGCTGCTTGTCCGGGTATTCCCCAGGCGTGTGGAAAGGGGTCGGAGGGCTATATCCGAACCCGACGACATTCAGCCCATCCGCAATCTCCACCCGTTTCTCCTGTATGCATTTATCTCCGGCAACCTCTTCCAGGAAATCCTGATCCCCGTTCCCGGGAATAAGAAACAGCTTGGGGTGAATATCGAGCAATTCCTCAAGGAAATTCCTTCCCTTGCCGACATCCCCGGCTACAAGCACGTAATCGTATCCCTTCGCCCGCCCGGCAAGCCTTTCCAGGGCGGCTTCGTCGTCGTGCAAATCAGAGACTGCCAGCAGCTTCATTCTTTTTCCCCTTTGCAGAAAGGACCTGCCTTATTCGCGCCTCAAGGTTCTGCTTCAGAAGCGGCGCGATGAACCTCTTGGTTTCCGAGTCCGCCTTCGCCGCGATTGAGAGCTTCGCAGCAAGCGCACGCGCAATCTTCCCCCTCACCTTCTTCGGCGACTGGGAAATGGCCGGGTATTGGAATATCACTCCGTGCTTCGGCGGCGCAATGCCCTTCTTGTTTTTCAGGTGCTTGAAAAGCGCCTTCTCCGCGCCGAGAACCTGTATCGTGCTCGCCGGCATAATGGAGAGTTTTCTCAGGCTGCCGGCAAGGGAAATAAGCTTTCCCGCCAGTTTCCCCCCGACGATGTGCTCAATGTTCGGGCAGACCTCCTTAGCCAATTCGTTCGTATACTCCTCATATGAGTCCATCAGCACATAAACGGATTCTATCTCGCGCGCCAGCTCCCTTATCTTCTCCACGTCCTTTGCCTTCAGCTCCCCTCCGGAGCTCGTCTTCGCGCGCTCGCAGATGTCCTCGGCCTTCCCCTGGCCCACAAACTTGGAGATAGAAGCGGGATTCGGGTTCTCCTTGTCCAGGTTGAGCACGACCGCAATGTACCCTCGCTTCTCGTTCGTCTTCAGTTCCGGGAAATACAATGAATACATCTCCTCCAGTTTTTCGCTCATCAGGTTTGCAACGCTTTCCAGTTCCTCAACCGTGCGGGAAATCTGGGCGAGCATCACATCCCTGCTCCTGAGGGCCTGCGACGTGCGTTCGCGCGCCTTTTTCAGGAACCTCAGCCTCCTGTCCATCTCAGGGTCGCTTCCGCCCCTGCCCCTTTCGCTAGGCCTCCCCCTGAAAACTCCGCTGGGCCGGTTCCCGTATCCGCCGCCCGGCCTTCCTCCAAATCCGCCGGGCTTGCTGCCGAAACTCCTTCCTCCGCCAAATCCCCCTCTGCGTTCCATAATCATCACTTCAGACATATTTCTTCTTCCACATCTCCTGCGCCAATTTCCCGGTGTGAGTGTATTTTTTCACATCGACGTTCTTTTTTCGTTCGCGGTGCTCCGCCAAAAACTCATTCAGCTTCCCTGCGAGCAGCTCCTTGACCTCGCCCGTGAGCATCCTTCCGCTACCATATTCCTCGGCGATTCTTTTTAATTCCCCATCATCCGGCTCGAAGAGCACGCTGAGCCACTGGAACGGCACGTCCACGGAAAGGTCCGCCCCCAGTTTCCTGTGTTCCTCCAGGGTGGAGCGCCCGCCGGAGAACGCATATTTCATTATCTTCTTGCGCACCGTTTTTTCGTCGTCATCAAGCCAGATTGCGCTCTCCTTCATGCTTGAGCTCATCTTCCCCTCCGCCCCCTGCAGCGGGGAAAGGAACTTGGAGTGTATCGCCGCAGTTTTATGGTATCCGAGGCCCTCAGCGATATCCCTCTGTACCCTCCAGTACGGGTCCTGGTCTATCGCCGCGGGGATGAGGCACCTCCTCTTTTCGAAGAGCGTCGGCATTATTTGGTATGCCGGGTAAAATATGAAACCTATATTAGTCTCATTAGTAAACCCGAACACCGCCTTCACCGTTGAGAACGTAACCTTCTTCGCAATCTTCATGAGCATTGGGTATACGTTCCCCGCATATTCGCTATCCCTGAAAATGAAGGTGCGGTCCGGGTCGAACCCAACGGCTGCAATCTCCCGTATGTTCTCCTCCGCATATTTCTCTATATCCCCCCATTCGGCCTCCCGCTTGCACACGAACTTCTCGTCGTCCGTAATCTCTATGTACAAATTAACCTTGAACCTGTCCTGCAGCCACTTGGTGAAAATAAGCGGGATGAGGTGCCCGATGTGCATGGGCCCGCTCGGCCCCCTTCCCGTATATAGGTAGAACCCCTTCCCCTTCTCGTAGTCGTCCATCACAAGGTCAAGGTCCCTGTGCGAGAAAAAGTAGTCCCTCCTGAGCATCACGTTGCCCCCGCCCGCGTTCTTTTCCAGGCGTGCGCGCAGGGCCGGGGTTATCCTGCCCGTGCCGAAATCCTTTATGAGCTTGTCGTAGTCGACCCTGCCCGACACTTCCCACGGAGTAACAGTCATGCATCAAATTCCCATATAAAGATTAAAAAATTGTTCCTAAAAAAATGCACAAGTGAACTAAATGACTTTTGTACCCAAGAAACTATTCTTTACAAAGGGGGTTGGGGTTTCCAACACAAAGTTGAGCTCCTTCGAGGAGGCGCTGCGGAGCGCGGGGATTGCAAAGTTCAACCTCGTAACCGTCTCCAGCATCTTCCCGCCAAACGCACAATTAATAGACAGGGATCAGGGCCTCGCCGAGATGCACGCCGGGCAGATAGTCTTCACGGTGCTTGCGCGCCTGAGCTCATGCGAGCCGAACCGGCTCATCTCCGCCTCCATAGGCACGGCATTGCCCGCGGACCCGAGCGTCCACGGATACCTGAGCGAGCACCACTCATACGGATTGAACCAGGACAAGTGCGGAGACTACTCAGAGGACCTCGCGGCATCTATGCTCGCATCCACCCAGGGAATACAGTTCGACGTGGACGCGGACTGGGACGAGAAGGAGAAGTACTTCAAGATGAGCGGAAAGATCGTCAAGACCTTCAATACCACTCAAACTGCGGTGGTCGACAAAAACGGAAAATGGACCTCGGTCATCGCAGCAGCGGTGCTCCTCCCCTGAATTTTAGAAAACAAAAATTAGAATAAATAAAAAGGAAAAAAGGAGGGAAGATTCCCTCACTTTCTCTTTTTCTTCGCAGCCTTTTTCGCGGGCTTCTTCGCAGGAGCCAAAGGCTTGCTTGCCTTTGAGTATGGCGGTGCGATCGCCGCAACCGACCTTCCAATGGGCCTCGCGGGCATTATCGGCCTTATGGGCGGCCTCATCGGCGCCATCGGCCTCGGAGGCGGGGGCAGCGGCCTGTAAATCGGCGTTATCGGCCTTGGTGGCATCCCTCCCGGCCTGGCGCCAGGCGCCATCGGCCTCGGGGGAGGCAGCGGCCTCGCCATCGGCCTCGCAGGCATGGGCCCCATCGGCCTTGCCTGAGCCATCGGCCTCGCTTCGGGCTTTTTCTCCTCTTTTCCGAGGAAGAACTCCTTAATTCCTTTTAGTATCCCCATACTATCACGCTTGCGTTTTCAAAGACAAAGTATAAAAATGTTATCCAGGGCTACGAGAGGGGGGCATGTTTTTAATTCCGAGCCCGCCAAGTTTCCCCATGAAGCTCCTTTCTATCTCATGGGCGGACAACGCGAAGCTCTGCGAGGGCCTCGCCTCCACCATCTCCTCTTCGGGTTTCAGGCCGGACATGATAGTTGGCATAAGCAGGGGCGGATTGGTGCCCGCCCGCATCCTTTCCGACATCCTCGGGGTGCGCGAGCTTTTCACCATAAGGGTCTCCTTCTACACTGGCGTAGGAAAAACAGCCACCGCCCCGAAGATAGTGCAGCCGCTTGTTGAGAGGCTGGAGGGTAAGAGGGTGCTGCTCGTGGACGATGTTTCCGATACGGGAAAGAGCCTCATAGTGGCGAAGGAGCATTTGGAGAATATGGGCGCGCGCGAGGTGAAGGTCGCAACACTGCATTTCAAGCCCCACTCCAAGTTCCGGCCCGATTTCTTTGTGAGCAAGACGGATGCATGGCTGGTCTACCCGTGGGAGAAGCACGAGAGCGCTAAGGAACTGGGAAAAAAGGTTTCAGAGCTGTAATCATGGAATTCGGATACACGGTATATATGCTGGTGATGGCGCTTTTCACGCTCCCCATCTTCATAACCCCGTTCCTCGCAGCAGCCGATAATTCTGCGGCGGACGGCTTGTACTGGCTCTACAGCCTCACCTGCCACCAGCAGGTCTCCCGCTCCATCTGCCTTTTCCCAGGCGGCATAAGCGACTGCAGCGATGTGCAGGCGCATTACCGTGCCTACGAAGTGGAAAAGGGCGGCCTGACCGGCTATCCGTTCCCGGTCTGCGCAAGGGATGTCGGCATTTATTTCGCCGCCCTACTCAGCGGAGTCCTGATTCTTTTCCTGAAGAAAACGGACGTGAATATAGTTCCGAACCCGCTCTGGTTCATAATCGCGCTTATCCCTATAGGATTGGACGGCGGGACCCAGCTCATAGGGCT
This sequence comes from Microcaldota archaeon, assembly GCA_013425455.1. Classification (GTDB taxonomy): domain Archaea; phylum Micrarchaeota; class Micrarchaeia; order Anstonellales; family Bilamarchaeaceae; genus CAIXOA01. The sequence goes on from JACCLI010000002.1 coordinate 5,562, forward strand.
GAGGGAGAGCACAAATTTCCTCCGCCTCCTGACGGGCGGAATCGCGGGCTTCGCCTTCTCGTTCTATTGCATCCCGCTGCTCAACCGCGCGTTCCCCAACATCAAAAAGAAAAAGGACCTACTTTAGCCGTATGGCCTCCAGGTTCAGCGGCGCCCTGGCTTCCCTCTTAAGAAGTGAACCCGCGGCGCGCGCAAGCTCGTCCGCCTTGTTCCAGTCCCCATGCATCGTGAACACGCGCTCGGGGGTGGGCTTCAGGTTGTTCAGGAAGGCCATCAGCTGGTGGCGGTCGCTGTGCCCGGAGAACCCCTCCACGGTCTCCACGCGCATCCGTATGTTCATTATCTTGGTCCTCCCGTCGTCACCAATGGTCGGGATTTCCCTCATCCCCCTCTGTATCTTGTGCCCGAGGGAGAGCGGGCTCTGGTAACCTACGAATATGAGAGTGTTCTTCTCATCCTCTGCCATCAGGTTGAGATACTCCACCGAAGGCCCTCCGTTCATCATTCCCGAAGGCGCGATGATTACGCTCGGCTCGCCGTTCACAATGGCCTCCTTGTCCGTCCCCTTTGCCACCTTCAGCATCGGGGATTCAAACGGGCTGTTGTTGGACAGTATCCTCCTTTCTATGCTTTCCCTGAGATACTCCGGATATGCGGTGTGTATGGCCGAAGTCTCCATGACCATACCGTCTATGTAGACCGGGATGTTGAAGTTCGGGTCCCTCCTCGCATAATCCTCGAGCACGAGCATTATCTCCTGGCTCCTGCCCACCGCGAAAACGGGTATGAGGACCTTTCCGCCCTTCGCCACCGTCTCCTTTATGATGTTCACGAGCCTGTCCTCCATCTCCCTCCTGTTCGAAGTCACGTCGTTCTTCGCACCGTAGGTGCTTTCCAGGAACAATGTCTCTATCCTCGGGAAATAGGTATTCGCCGGCTCGAACAATTTGGTATACCCAAATTTCATGTCTCCGCTGTAAACAAGGTTGTGGAGGCCTTCGCCTATGTGCAGGTGCACCATCGCGCTGCCGATTATGTGGCCCGCGTTGTAGAGCGTCATCTTTATCTCCGGGGTTATGTCCACCACTTCCCCGTACTCCACCGGAATTATCCTGCGCAATTCCTTCTGGATGTCCTTCTTCCCGTAGGGCGGGTCCACGCCCAGGGATTTCTTCGCCAGGTCCACGTAGTCCGTCTGCAGGAGGGCCATCAGCTCGCGCGTCGGCGGGGTGCAATAGACCGGGCCGTCGTATCCGTACGCATAGAGGTACGGGAGGAACCCCATGTGGTCCATGTGCCCGTGGCTGATTATCACCGCGTCCAGCTCGTCCAGCGCGAAGCCCATGAAATTCAGGAACGGGTACGCCTTGGTCGCCTCGCCCACCACCGGGTTTATTCCCACATCTATGAGTATCCTGCTATGGGGCGTCTGCACGAGCATGCAGCTCCTTCCCACCTCCCGGAACGCGCCGAGCATCACCGCGCGGACCCAGTCGCTTCCTGGCGGAGGCTGGCAAATCTTCTTTCCCACGCCCAGGAGGAACTTCTTCCTGTCCTCCGCGTCCGCGATGAACCCCTTCCTTATGCCTCGTATGGTCGAAGAAGTGATTGTCGGGCTCCTCAGCACGACCGGGGACCATCCCGTCCTGGTTATTATCTCCTTGAGTATCACGCCGCCCTTCCCTATCACGAGCCCGGGCTTGAGCGCCTCTATGAAGACTTCCGAGAATATTGAGGAGAAGTTTATCGAAGCGACCACCGCCTCCTTCGGCACAATCGCATCTATCTCCTTCCTCGCCTTCTCAATGTCCATGAGCTTGCTCTGGTCCACGCGGACGCTCACCTTCTTGCGCACCGCCCCGGCGAGCTGCTTTATGAGCTGGTCGTTCTTGTAAAAGGCGTCGATGTTCCTGACATATATGACTATGTTCAGCCCTTCCGACTCCACCTTGGTTATGCCGCATTCCGCAGGCATTATCTCTGATACGGTTTTCTCTATATCCTTCTGTTGCACTAAATCACCTTGCCGGATAGCGCCGGCCGTGCCGGCGTTCCGCCGAATCTATGCCTTCACTAGCCCGAATGCTTCTTGAAATCCTTTTCCGTGAGCGTTTCGATTCCGTGGGGCGTTATGATGAGAATGTCCACCCCTTCGCCGCTTCCGGCATCCCTCTTAATAGCCGCCCCCACCGCCCTCGCGGCAATGGGTGCGTTGTCCTTCACGCTTCCGTCCTTTATGAACATCTCTTCCAATACCCCCATCGCTATGGGCGAGCCGCTCCCTGTCGCGGTGATGTCCTCCTCCGTTACGCCGCCGAGCATGTCCACGCTGTACACATGCGGTTTTTCGTCAACGCCCCCGACCAGGAGCTGGACGTAGAACGGGTAGTACTTGTAGTTGGAGAGTATGTTCGCCAAAAGGGTGGATGCCGCCTCAACGGTCATCTTCCTGGAGTGCTTCAGCTCGTAGAGCTTTATCTCGGACTGCATCCAGCGCACGAGCGTCTGCGCGTCCCCCACTCCGCCCGCGATTGTCATGCCGATGCGGTCGCTTATCATGTGTATTTTGGGTGTTTTCTTGTTCGCTATGTAGTATCCCATGGTCGCCCTGCGGTCGCTCGCGAGGATGACCCCGTCTTTGCAAACTAGCCCAACGGTTGTCGTTCCTGTCTTCTTTATCTGGTCGTTCTTCATTTCTTCCATTTGCTCACCAAAAGTAGTTAGAACTCTTTAGGGTGTAAGGGTTTATAAAGGCTTAGGCGGCTCCCCTCTCTCGATAATCCACACTGCATCCAGGAGCCCGTACGCATAATCCGATGCCCCGAAAGAGGAGAAGTAATCCCCCTTCTTGAAGAAGTGCCCCGCATCCTTCGCATACTGCCCCGCAAGCTCGAAAACGGAGGGATATTTCTCCCTTATCCACTCGCTCCTCTCAAGATGCGCCTTCAGTTTTGAAAGGCTCCTCTCCGCCCTTTCCCTTTCCATAACATCTCCTCATGCCCAATGAATAAATAGCATTCTACTGCGTCCTGAACGGCTCGAGCAACTCATCGTAGGTGAGTCCGCACTCCCTTTTGTAAGCGGCGTTCAGCCTGTCCAGCGCGAATTTCCTCAGCCACTCCGGCCCTGTTTCCGGTGTCTGCGCTTCGAACTCGTCAAACCTGCCCATAAGCTCCATGTAAATTATCGTGTCAGCCCTCACATAGCCCAGCGAGCAGGCCGCCATCCCCCCGAAAAGGTTTACCACCCCATAAAGGAGCAGCGAGCTCTCCGCAAGAGTGCCGTATGCCTTTTTCGGGTCCATCCCGAACGCAATCTCCGAGAGCTTCGCGCGGTATTCCATCATCCTGTACCCGAATCCGATTTCCGATGCGAGCCTATGCAAATATTCCTCCCCGCCTTCCCCCTTTTTCCTGCCCGCGGGCTTCCGGAAAATCCTTGCGGCCGAATCGAACGCGTGCTGGAGCTCGTGCCTCATTATCTGCGGATCCTCGGAAATGACCGCTATCTCGGTCCCGTGCGCGTGCCCTCCCCAGTTCCTTTCCAGGAATTCCGAAGGGTCGGAGAGCACAAACACCGAAACCCCGGAGTTCTCGAATTTCCCCCTGAACGTGAGGGCCATCTCCTCCCCGTCATTCCGTGTGAGCAGGTAAATCCCGCATTCCATCAGCATTTCCTTTGCTCCTTCAATGCTTCTTAGCGGCAATCCCCGCGCAAGGGACTCTGCCGTTAGCACAGCCTGCAGCTCCGTTTGCCCCGAGAGCCTTGCGGCGCCCGTCAGCAGCTCGAGGAGCCTCGCCCGCGAGCCCTCGCCCTTCCCCATCAGCGAAACGGCCTCTTTCCCGGCAGCCATGGCCTCCGGGGGTACGTTCGCCAGCCTGGGCATGCTTCCGTTTGCGAGCACCCCGGCCACGGAGCGGAACACCGGAACAAGTATGTCCCCCCTCTCAAGGGAATCTAGGTATGCCTTTGGCCTGGAGGAACGTGCAACGATTTCCCGCACCTCCGGTTTTAGCCGTTCAAGCCGCACATCGCCCTCTATCCTTCTCTTGAATCTCTTTACAATATGCGCCGGAATTCTTGCAAGGGACTCCCTGGCCTCCCGCATATTCTGGGCTGGAATAGAACTCATTGTTATATATGTGTCAATAAAGGCTTAAAAATGTTAGATATCGCTGCGCGTGAGGCGATTCTTCGGGCCCGGTGGGATTTGAACCCACACTGCAAGGTTGCTCCTGCATTCAGGAGAAGGCATTCGAAGCCTTGTAGGCTATCCAGGTTACCTTACGGGCCCTCAGCATATTACTGGTTATAAGAAGAATAAAAACCTATTGAGTCAGAATCCGCGCCCCTTCCTCCTCTACTACTATAGTGTGCTCGGCCTGGGAAACAAGCCCGCCGCCCGCCTCCTTCAAAACCGGATACGCCTTCAACACCTGCATCCTGAGCATCTCCTTCAATGCGTTGCTCACCAGCAGCTTGGACGGGAACTCCTGCATCAGCCACCGTTCCGCAAAGGGAAGCATCCCGTAATTGTTTATTATGTGGTTCAGGAGCTGCCTGGACTGCCTCATCCGAAGCCCGCCCGGCAAATACAATGAAAATATCTCCACTTGCTCGGTATCCGATACGAATCCCTTCCCATTGGTTGCGAAGGGCTCCACCGCAAATATGTCCCCCACCTGGAACTCGTACGGGTCCTCTGTTTTTACGTTCGGTATGTCTATCCCCGCATGAAGCAATCCCGTCTTTATCATGTGCCCGGTAAGGTTCGCAATCGGGCGGAATCCGTACCCCTTCACCGTTTCCTCAACGATGCCGCCGATCTCCCCCACGCTCACGCCCGGCTTTATGCCCGCAATCGCATTCGCGAGCGCCTTCTCCGCAGCCTCCACCAATTTTCCGTTCTTGTCGCTCAAATCAATGGTATAAGCGGTGTCGGAAAGCGCGCCGTTCACGCTCACCCCGAAATCAATCTTCACCATGTCCGTTTCCTTGAATAATGCCTGGTCCCCCTTCTCCGGGGTGTAATGCGCGGCTATCTCATTAATGGATACATTTGTCGGGAATGCGGGGAACGCCCCCTCCTCGATTATCATTCCCTCTATGGTCTCCGCAACATCCAGGAGGCTCGCATCAGCCATGACGAGCGACTTGCTCTCCTCCCGCACCTTTGCGGCAATCTTCCCCGCCTGCTCGAACTCGGACAGCGGAGCCTCAACGAATTCATCCATACTGAGAAGTTCCACCAAAGTAATTATAATCCATGCTGGGCTGCCGGGGCCGGTATACGGGACAGGCATCTGAGGGCGTCAATGACATCCGACTCCTTCCCCCTCCCCTCCCTCCGCATCGTTTCCAGCGTACTCCTCCAATGGGCTATTGTCGGGTTCGGCTGTGGGATCATGCCCCTTCTGCAGGCAAAGACCATCCCGCAAATCAGCCTCGGATAAAACCTGAAGCCGATCCCGCCATCCTCCCTCGCCGACAGCCTTTCGTAGATTTCGCAGAGCACTTCATACGCCTTTCCGGGGTTTCCGCGCTCAATTTCGGAATACGCGATGACCATTTTTGCGGTTGCCTTGTCCCCAAGTGTCCCTCGCATGCCCAGGGCAAGGGTCGCGAGTTCCACCGCCTCGTCATACCGCCTCATCTTCCTCAGTGCGTCCGCATACTTTACTATTATGCTAGACTTTGTCTGGTATTTCATGGGCATTTCCGTGTAGAGCTTTTCTATTCTCCCGTATTCCCCTTCGGAATAGAGCCCCGCCATCAGATGCAGGTAGCTGATTGCACTGCCCATTCCCGTTGCCTCCGCTTCTGCAATCGTCTGCAGCGCCTTTTCGAATTGCCCGCAGCTCGCATAGGCGTCCACCATTCCGCAGTACATCTCCCAGCACTCCATCCCCTTGCGCATCGCGTGGTCGAAGAGGTGCTCGGACAGCCCTATCTCCCCGAGCTTTCCATGTATCCTTATGAGCATGGCATGCCCTAACCTGTGCTTCGGGTTCTTTTCAAGGAAATCCGCGGCCATCTCCTTTGCTTCCCCGTGCCTTTTTGCATCCATCAGCACCATGACGGGCTTCAGTTTCGCGTGCATGCTGTCCGGGAGCGGCTTCCAGCGGTCCATCCCTCCCCTTGCTTTCTTTTCTGCCTCCGCCCTGGCGTCGGCTGCCGCATTGCGCTTGTACACCCACCACGGCCTTCTTTTCACCATTACACCTTTTTTATATAATTAACACAATAAGGCTTTTAAAACCGCAGTCACGCTCTCCAGTATTTCTTATTTTTGATAAAGTTTTTCTGAGCATCAAGCAATTCCAAAAGAAGTATGTCCTCATCCTTGTGCAATTTGCTCAGGATTCTGTCCGCGGTCTTGGGCCCCACCCCATACACGGAAAGAGCAAAAAGTCCTTTCTTCCCGTATGCGCGCAAAATCGCCGCCTTGTCCGCAAGTTCCTCGGGTGCGCCCGGCCAAATGGTGAGGGAGGTGCGCCCGCATTTGTGGCATTTGTAATTCTCCGGCGCATTCTCAACAGTAGTAATCCTCTCCGCACCGCATGAAAGGCACCGCAGAGTAATCTTTTTCTTGCCCAATTCCTCGCGGATGGATTTGAGCATCGCCTCCCGCGGCTGGATTGAGGGAACGCCTTCCTCTTTTCTTTTGATTCCCACCATTGCAAAAAAGGAGAGTTTCTCCCTCTCCTCAAAAACCAGCTCCAATTCCTTCTTCATCAACCCCATAAGTACTTTTTTCGTCCCTTCCAAATCAAAGTATTTCCTGAATATCGAGGTTACGGTCTCATCATAGACCGGCGTGTCCACCATCAGCCTAATGAGCTTCGTCCCAATCATGGCGTCCTCGCCGAACATTCCGAACATCCTTCCGGTGTGCAGGAATACTATGCGGAGCGCGGAGGAGTTCCAAAGGGATTCTTCCGCATCAAACTCCAAATCATAGGGGACGAGCGCCGCATCAATCCACTCCTTTTTCGCAGGGAAGGGCAATTTGAGCATCACCCGGTACGGATCGGTCGCAACCGCGACCTCCGCCCCCAGTTTTTTCGCCAGCCTCAATTGCAGCACCCTCCCCAGTGTATAATTCACCCTCGTCCCGAAGCAAGAATGCAAAATCACGGATTCCTTCGCAATCTCAACGAGCAATTTCTTCTCATCCGGGATTATTTTCTCCCCGTGCATTTCCCCGTCCTCCCTGCGCAACCTCCCGACCGCTTGTGCTATCTCCTTATGCACAGGAATGTCCTCGCCCACCCAGTCCGGAACGATAAAATCCGCGGAAGACGCGGGCTCGGCAAGCAATTCCGAGGAAAGCTCAATCATCCTCCATACCTTCCCTTTTGAGGAGAAGAATTCCCCAGGAGTGAGCGTAGCCACAAATCTCTCGTCCAAAGATGCGACTATTTTGTTCGTGCTCGAATCCCTCAGCATGTACTTCTTTTCTTTCGGAATAGTTGTCAGATTATAGAAGTAATATTCCCTCCCCGCCTGCCTTATCGCCGCGGTGTTGTCCGGATTCAGGAAAATAAGGCGCTCGCGCCCCAATTGTTTCACAACGCGCTGGAACTCATCCGGCTTGAGCCCGAACGCATACGCCCTGCTAAGTATCTTATACGCATCATCTATGCTCATCCTTCCATTGTCCAGAAGCAGCCCCACGAACTGGTGCGCCGCAACGTCCATAGCCCCCCGCACCACTTCCCTCTCTTCCAGGAATCCGCCCTCGAATTTGTTCTTAATCGCGCGCGCCTCCATCCACTCGTCGTAATCGCCCACGACTATTTTTCCGGAGGGCCGGAGGTGCATCGCATGCCCGCTCCTCCCCACGCGCTGCACGAGCCGCGCCACTTCGCGCGGGGAATTGAACTGTATTATCTCCTCCATATCCCCGATATCTATCCCCAACTCCAGGGAAGAGGTTGCCACCACAGTCTTCGTCTCCCCGCCTTTCAATCCCTCCTCGGTCTTGAGCCGAACCTCCGCGGAAAGCGACCCATGATGAATGTCTATGGGCACTTTTTCCATATCCAGATAAGTTGCAAGCGCCTCCGCGGTGCTCCGCGTGTTCACGAAAACGATTCTTCTCTTCCCCTGCTCCTTCTCAAGGATTTCCTTAACTTTTTCAAATGTTTTTTTCTCCCCGCCGTAAGCCTTTATTATCTCCAAGTCCAGCTCCCTTCCTTTGCCCGCGTCAATCACTTCAAACTCCTGCCCGCCGCAAATCAACTTTCCCGCCTCGCGCGGCTTCGCAATCGTCGCGCTCAGCCCGATCCTCTGGAATTTCGCAATCTCCGCCAATCTTTCCAGCCCCATCGAGAGCTGAGTTCCGCGCTTGTTGTTCATGAGTTCGTGCACTTCATCAACGATCACGTGCTTCACATTCGCGAGGTGCTTCCTCAACACGCGCCCAACAAGAATTGCCTGCAGAGTTTCCGGCGTAACAATCAGCAATTGCGGCGGTGAGCTCCTCTGCTTTCCCCTCTCGCTCACGCTCGTGTCCCCGTGGCGCACCGCATGCGTTATGCCCGCATGGTCGCACCACCAGTCCATCCTCTTTTTCATATCGCGGTTCAGAGCGCGGAGCGGAGTAATGTACAAACAAGAAATGCCTTGTTTTCCGTTAAGCATCTCAAGCACCGGAAGAAGGGCGGCCTCTGTCTTCCCCGAGCCCGTGGGTGCCACTAGCAGTGCGTTCTTCCTCTGCAGGAGCACCGGCATCGCCTTGTGCTGGATTGCCGTGGGCTCCGGGAACCTTTTCTTGAACAATGAGGCTATGGTTTCCATATTCTTGCACTTTTATTGCCCTTCAGGAGTATAAATGCTTTTCCGAGCCGCCCTGCCGCTTATTCCGATTCTTCCTTCTCCGGCTTAACTTCTATTTCCATCCCGTCCTTCGCCAATTCCGTGTTCTTGAAAATCGCCCGGGCTTCAGAAAGAAGCTCCTTCTCCGCATCAGCATATCTGCAACTGATATGGGTCAAAACGAGCCTCTTCACGCCCGCCCTCTTCGCAATCCGGGCAGCGTCCGCGGCAGTGGTGTGCAATCTTCCTTCCGCCTCGTCTCCCATCCCTTCCCCAAAAGTCGCATCATGAATAAGAAGGTCCGCGCCCTCCGCTTCCTTCACGACGCTTTCCGTGGGCTGCGTATCCCCCGAGTACACCACTTTGATTCCCTTTCTCTCCCAGCTCACTTCATCCAGCTTGATTTTCTTTCCGCCCACTTCCACGAATCCCTTTTTCTGTATCTCGCGGAACATCGGGCCCTTCAATCCCCTTCCTTTCGCCTCGGCCTCGTTGAATTTCCGTTTATTGTCCTCCTGGAAAACAAGCCCGAAGGCATTCCCCCCGTGCTCCACCCGGAAGGCGGAAATGGAATAATCCTTCCCGCGGTACAGCTCCCCCTCCCGCATCTCCTCGAATTTTATGAAGTCCGGCCTCCTCATAAAAGAGGGGCTCATCGCCTCGATAACGCGGGCGAGGTTCCGGGGCGCAAAAACCTGCAGGTGCTCCCGCTGCGTGTTCATCCTTATGGTTTCAATCAAACCAAACACTCCCAAAAAATGGTCAAGATGAAGATGAGTAATGAATATTGCCTCAATGCTCCCGTATCCCACGCCGCGCCTCATCATCTCGCGCTGCGTCCCCTCGCCGCAGTCCCAAAGGAACAATTTGTCCCAATGTAATGCAATCGCCGGCATGGCCCTTTTCACGGAAGGGACCGCGCCTCCGGTCCCGAGGAAATCAACCTTAAGCATAGATATACCTCTGGGAGGGGAAATATAAAAAGGGCTTCTGGAGCCCCAAGTAAAATAAGGGAAGAAACCCGCTACAGCTTCTCTGCGGCTGGCTTCTGCTTGCTCTTCACAATCTTTACTTTCGCCGGAGTGAGGAGGATGAGCTCGTTTGTAAGGAGCGCAATGTCCCCGTTCATCTTCTCGGCGCCGACCTTGAGCTTGCTGACGATTCCCTTGAGCCTGTTCGGCTGCTTAGTGAGCGGAAGCACATTCACGATTATGATGTTCTTGCTCGTAAGCTCCTTCATGACGAGGTTCGCGTCGCCCTCGTTCCTGAGGTCGACCCTCTTAACATAGAAGTCCGCCGGCGGGTTTACCACGTCGCCCTCGGCCTCTATCTCGAGGTATTGCCCGAGGTCAGGCTCTTCAGTATCTTTCTCTTTTCCCAGTATCTTGTCGAATATTCCCATTGTCTCACCTTGCACTTTAGACGTTTGGGTATTGAAGAGAAAGAATTAATAAACCCATCTCCATTCGTTGAAGAACCCCCGTTTCCACTATTCTTAATAAAGGTTTGCAGAGAAAAAAGGAACGCTGATAAAAATGCCTTCTTTTGGGGAGTTCGCATCTCCTTCCAGGATTTTCCGGGACCGGGACGTGCTCTCACCGCATTTCATACCCAGCACCCTGCACTTCAGGGAGCACCAAATCAGGGAGCTGATGTCCATACTCGCCCCGGCCCTGCAGGGGAAGAAGCCGCGCAACCTCATGATTTACGGAAAGACGGGCACCGGAAAGACGTGTGTAACAAAGCACGTCGCAAAAAAATTCGAGGCGGAGGGCTCGAACGCGAAGATATTATACATCAACTGCAGGATGTACAACAAGCCATACAGGATACTTTCCAAGGCGATAAAGTCCCTCGCGGACGGCGTGGACAAGCAGGGCTACGGCCTCTCCTTCTATTACGACAAGATGCTGGAGTGGTGCAGGGAGGGGAGGCAGCTCATACTGATTCTGGACGAGATAGACATGGCGAAGAACATAGACGAACTCATATATACGCTAACCAGGGCGAACGACGAGCTGGGGAAGGGCGGCGTCTCGCTCATCGGCATCTCCAATCGCCTCACGTTCAAGGATGGGCTGGACCCGCGGAGCAAGAGCAGCCTCTACGAGCGCGCGATGATTTTCCCGCCCTATACTGCTTCCGAGCTGCAGAAAATCCTGCAGCAGCGCGCCGAGATGGCGTTCAAGGACAACGTGATTAGCGCCGGAGCCATAAACCTCGCGAGCGCATTCACTGCGCAGGATTCCGGGGACGCGAGGTACGCGCTCAAGATGCTTTCGCGTGCCGCGGAGCTCGCCGAGGAGAAGGGCCTTTCAAAGATTTCGGATTCGGAAGTGAAGGAGGCGCGGGACGTCGTTGAGACCGACCTCGTCAAGGAGGCGGTGGACAAATTGCCGGAGCACCTCCAGCTCGTTTTGTACGCGGTCGCCCGCCTTACCCTTTCCGGGAGCAAGTACGCGCGCTTCGAAGAGGGGAAGGACGGCTACCTGTTTTCCGGGGACGTTTACGAGGATTACGCGGAGTTGTGCTCAAAATTGAGGAAGGCCTCAAAGACCGCCCGCTCATACCGCAGCTATCTGAATGATTTGGAAATGCTCGGCCTCGTGACCACGGTGGAGAGCGGAAAAGGCATAAGGGGGCACACCAAGCTCATAAAACTGGGGCACACCCCCCAGGAGACCGTCTCCATGATGAAACAAAAGTTCGGTGAATGATTATGGCTCGGGGGAGGGTCAGAATGACCGGTAAAAATGGGGAGGGGGCGGAGACCCCTCCGCGTTTTTCCGAGCAGAAGTTCGGTGAATAGATTGGACGAATTGGATTTCATCTACCAGGCGGGCGCATTGCGGAGGGTGGAGCGCTCCGGCTGGAAGACAATAGGCATTTCTCCGGAGAGCGTCTCCGAGCATTCCTACCGTGCGGCAATAATCGCCTACATACTTGCAAAAAAAGAAGGAGTGGACCCGGAAAAGGCTGCGCTCGCCGCACTCTTCCACGACTTGCACGAAGTGAGGATAAACGACATTCATATCGTTGGGAAGAAATACCTTTCAATAAATGAGAAGAAGGCGCAGGAAGATACGTTCGCGCCTTTTCCTGAAATTCTTTCCCTCCTCAGAGATGAGAAGATAATGCGCATCGCGAACGATGCGGACCGCCTCGAATTGATTTTCCAGGCAAAGGAGTACAAGGACCTGGGCAGCAAATACGTCGAACAATGGATTGAGCGTGCATCCGCGCTGCTAAAAACGGAGTCCGCCAAAAGGATGGCAAAGGAAGCCATTAGGAGGGATGCGTTCAAATGGCTTTTCGAGGCGAGGGAATGAGGAAGCTTCTGGTCATTGCCGGCATGCTGCTGTTCCTGCTGCTCCCAGGATGCATACACCGGGAAACCGCCGATACCTGCGCTGCGAAGCAGGCAGACCAGCGAAACAGGTGCTATTCCGACGCCGCGTTCGCCTATGCGGCGATAGACAAGAACCCCGGCATGGCCGCCACCATGTGCGACAACATACCGAGCTCCACCGCACGCTCAGTCTTCACGGGCTCGATGCGGGACCGCTGTTTCATAGAGATAGCGCGCGTAATGGAAAGTCCCGCGCTGTGCGGTGCGATAGAGTTCTCGATCAACCGCGACCTGTGCCTGGAGAAGGCCACGCCACGCCAGAACGCAACCTTCTGCGGCTTCAGCCCCGTGATCTTCATAGTGTTTTTGCTTGCTCTTTTCGCGCGCGGGAAGGGCTAGAGATCCAGAACATCCCCGTTCTTCGGCGCGTAGACCTCGAACCCCTTTGCCTGCAGTTCGTTCTGGAACTCCGGAATCCTGTCCCCGTGGTTCAGCACTATTTTTTCGGGGCTAGCCTTCTTTATGTATTCCAGCAGGTCGCTCCGCCCCGCGTGCGCGGAAAAATCGTAATATGACCATGGGAGGTCGACCTCCAGCAGGTTCCCATCCAGGATTATCTTGTTCTCGTTCATTACCCTCCAGCCGTTCGTCCCCTCCACGTTATATCCGGTAAATATCATCTTGGACCCCGGAAGCATGTTGAGCAGATAGCTGAGGGCAGGCCCGCCCTGCAGCATCCCCGCGGTGCTTATTATCACCGAGGGCATGGAGGTCGCGTCCGCCTTGTCCCTCCGGTCTCCCGCGAAAACCACGGTGTCCGCCGCGTTCTCAAACCCCTTCGGGTCGCTTATGTAGCCCCCGTATTTCCTATAGAGTTTCGATACATCCTTTCCCATCCCGTCCACAAAAATGGGGACATCCGGCATCAGTGAGCGAACTATGGAGATGAGCTCCTGCGTCCTGCCCACCGCGAATGCAGGGAAGAGCACGTTCCCCCCGTTCCCGATTATTTCCTCAATCTCCGTCTTCAATTTTTTTTCGAGCGGCCCGCGGGGCGGGTGCTCGCGCGAATGGTAGGTGGTCTCTATGAGGAGGACCTCCGCATCCTTTATCGGCTCCGCGCCCTTGTGCATCTTCGTCTCCCCGATCTTGAAATCCGCAGTATATACAAATCTTCTTTTGCCCCATTCGGCCTCGACCATTGCCGCGCCAAGGATGTGCCCCGCGTCGTGCAAAGTGAACTCCGTCTTCCCCACATGCACGGTCTGCCCGTATTTCACAGGCACGAACTTCTTCTGCGCCCGCGCGATGTCCGCCTCGCTGTACGGGCTCTCCTCGCCCATGATTTTCATGCTGTCCGGCCAGAGAAGGTTTGTGATTTCCGCGGTGGGCGGCGTCCCGTACCAATTCGTCCTCTCGTGCGTGAACAGTTCCGGAAGGAAGCCGGAATGGTCGAAGTGCGCGTGGCTCAGGATCATCCCGTCCAGCGGGCCCTGGTACTGCTCGGGGAACATGTCCTTCTTCCCCCCAGGCTGGTAAATCTTCAGCCCGCAGTCCAGCATAACCTTCATGTCCGTCTCTAGGACAAAGCAGCTCCTCCCCACTTCCCGCCCCGCGCCGAGGCACTGAAGACGCATTTTTTCCATCAGCTCGCCGCTTTCGTATCCACGTGTGCATTTTTTAAGAATTTGGTGCGTAGTCATACTCATGGTCACGCGCGAAATTGAGGATACCGGCAGCAGACAGCCGAGGATGGCGGCGACTTGGAACATGAACCAATTTTTCACGGAAGTTGCGACGCGGCCGGGCGAGTATGCCGCTAATCTGCTCAGGCACTATAATCTGCGGCAGGAAGACCTTAGCCCAGAAGCGATTCTGGGCGGGCTTTACAGCGAAGACCCGATTGTCCGGATTGGCGCTATCATGGTCTGCGGCACAATTTTTGACCCCATACCGAACAGGCAGATCATGGAGAAAATCATGGGCCTGCTGTTCGACCCTGAAGAGGCCATCGTTCGGTCTGAAGCCCTTTACGCCCTCTCGAAGATGCCTCTTTCTGATGTGCAGGCGGCTTACCCGGGCCTGCCAAGCGTGCTGACAAAACTGCTCTCCGAGAGCTCTAACCCGTACATACTGACGGGTGCAATAGAACTGCTCCTCCGCCTGGAGGTTCCCTCAGGGATGGCGGTGCCGGAGCTTCTGAATCTTTTGGAAAAAAGCGAGGATCCGCAGGTGAGGGGGCGGGCAGCCTACGCGCTGGGCTGGATTGGAGGCGCAACTGTCCTAAACAGCCTCCGCTGGCTTGGCGGCAGGGAGACCAACGAGGATGTCCGCGCGGAAATAAGCAATTCTATAGAGCGCATATCATCCATAGCCTCAATTGTCCCAAGAAGGACCCAAGAATAGCCGCATGCGTCCCTTCCGAGGATTTTTAAATTTTCTACAAGATGGCTAACCCATGCCCGCACGGATCCCCGAATTCGCCCTGCTTGAGAAATACGGGATTGAGCTCATCCCATACGGAATTGCGAAGAATGAGAAAGAGGCGGCAAAAATCGCAAAGAAGCTCGGCTATCCGGTCGCGCTGAAGATTATTTCCACAGAAATTGTTCACAAGACGGATTTTCATGCGGTAAAAGTGGGCCTAAAGAATGAGGAGCGCATGCTCGCAGCGTATGAGGACATAATGGAGAACGTCAAGGGCCACAAGGTCACGGGAATGCTCGTGCAGAGGATGGCCCGCAAGGGTTTGGAACTCATAATAGGGGGGAAGAAGGATTCCCAGTTCGGCCACATGGTTGTGCTCGGCCTCGGAGGCGTATACGTCGAGGTATTCCGCGACGTTTCCGCCCGCATCTGCCCCATCAAGAGGCAGGACGTGAAGGAGATGCTTTTGGAACTGCGCTCCAACCCCCTCATAATGGGCGTGCGCGGGATGAAGCCCATAGACCTGGACGCGCTGGAACTGCTCATGGTGAAGGTTTGCAGGATGATGCTAGAGGAGGACGTGCTTGAGATGGATTTGAACCCCGTTATATTTGACGAGCACGGATATGACATAGTGGATGTGAGGCTGAGGAGGGATTGAAATGAGGGAGGATGTGAAGAACCTGAAGTCTGTTTTTGAGCCCTCTTCCATCGCGGTCATCGGGGCATCGCCAACCACCGGAAAATTGGGGAACGTCGTCCTCAAAAACATCCTGGACAGCAACTTCGAGGGAAAGGTCTATCCAGTGAACCCGAAATATCAGAACGTTCTCGGATTGAAATGCGCCCCTGATGTGCACTCAATAGACGGGAAGCCGGACCTCGCGATATTTGCAATCCCCGCGGAACTAATCCCCGATGTGATGGAACAATGCGGGAAGAAGGGAGTAAAGGGCGCGATTGTGCTCTCCGCCGGCTTCGGTGAGATTGGAAGGAAGGATTTGGACCAGAAGCTGGCAGCGATTGTGAGGAAATACAAAATCGCGCTCATCGGCCCGAACTGCCTCGGTGCCCTTAATCCCGCAAACCGCGTTGACACATTATTCTTTCCGTTCTACAAATTGGGGAGGCCGCGCATAGGCGACATCTCCTTCGTTACGCAGAGCGGCGCGGTTGGGAGCTGCATAGTGGACATGGCAGCCTACTTTGGAATCGGATTTGCGAAATTCGTTTCTTATGGCAACGGCCTCACATTGGACGAGTCGGACATAATAGAGTATTTCGGCGCGGATGAGCACACAAAGCAGATACTTCTCTACCTTGAAGGGACCAAGGACGGGCGGAAAT
This sequence comes from Microcaldota archaeon, assembly GCA_013425455.1. Lineage (GTDB taxonomy): Archaea > Micrarchaeota > Micrarchaeia > Anstonellales > Bilamarchaeaceae > CAIXOA01. Next base: position 21,505 of record JACCLI010000002.1, read on the forward strand.
TGCTCGAGGTAATGAAAAAAGTGAACAAGAGGAAGCCCATCATCGCTTTGAAGGCAGGAAAAGGGGCCGGCGCCTCCAAGGCCGCCATGTCCCACACCGGAAACTTGGCCGGAAATTACACTGCCTACCAGGCCGCTTTCCGCCAGGCGAAGGCAATAGAGGTGAATTCCCTTGCCGAACTCTTCCACGCTGTGAACGCATTCAGCCAGCCCTTCCCCAAGGGGAACAGGGTTGCGGTCCTTACGGACGGCGGCGGGCTCGGTGTCCTTACCGCTGATGCGCTGGAAGCTGAAAGCATGAGGCTGGCGGAGCTCTCCCCCGCCACAGTAAAAGTAATAAAATCCATTCTCCCGCCATATGGAAACGTTGGAAACCCGATTGATATTATTGCGGATTCCGGGCCGGACCAATACAGGAAGGCGCTGGATGCGCTTCTCGCGGATGATGGCGTAGATACCATAATAGTAATAGTCCTATTCCAGGCGCCTGCCCTGGATTCGAGCATCCTCGACATAATAGTCACCGCTTCGGACCAGAGGAAGAAGCCCATCTTCACCGTCGCCGTGGGCGGTGAGTACACAAACGAGAGCAGAAAAGTGCTGGACAGGTATGGTGTGCCTTCCTACGATTCCCCGGATTTCGCGGTGAAGGCATTGAAACGCTTCACCGACTACGGCTCATTTCTTTCTAAGAAGAAGAAATAAATGGTCCATCTCATAGGGCTCAAGGTTTATCCTTTCTACTATCTCGAATGTGCCCTCCAATTCTTTCTCTACTCTTTTGTAAATCTCCTGCGGGCTTTTCGTCACGTCTATGCTCTGGGACTTGATTGCAAGCATCCCATACCCGCCCTTTTTGAGGAAGCGGGCGTTCTTGTTCATGAAGTCCGCCTGCTCGGGATGCGCCACGTCCTCAAAGACCACGTCCACGCCTCCCACCTCCTCGTATTCCTGCGGCTTTCCCGCGTCCGCGAGGATTGGTATCACATTCTGCCTGACTTCGCACAGCTGGAGCAGGGATTTCATGGAATGCGCCGATATCTCCACAGCATAAACCTCCCCTTTCTCTCCAACAATATCAGACACATGGGAAGTGGTTGTGCCGGTTGCCGCGCCCAGATAAAGGACTTTTGAGCCGGGCTTTATGGGCATCGTTTTCAGCCCCATCCTTATCGCGGCCCCTAGCTTGCTGCGGTTCGGGTTCCAGGAGCGGTATTCCACACCTTCTATTTTGTAGGTGTCCTCGCCGTAAGCCTTCTTCCCCGGAACGAGATTTTTAGTGAGGAGCTTCCCCTTATCCTCGTACACTCCCTTGAACAGTTCCATCATTGCCTCACACACTCCCCTTCCGAGCATTCGCAGTTTATCTCCAGCCTCTCTATGTTCTGGTCCTTGCAGTGGTACTCATAAAGAAGGGCCGGGGACGCGCACCTGTCCGTGACGCGCTCCATCACCGCGGTGCTCACAGTCATCTTGGTCTCGCCCCTCCTGTACTTGTCGTCCTGCTCGTTTGACTCTATGCAGAAGCCCTCGCTCCTGTGCACGCAGGTCGCGTCCAGGCAGTTCCATCCGCACCGGACGATATCCTCCTCAACCACTCCGCCCCTGCAGGAGTACATTTTCACATCCGAGTACACGCACGTGTTCGTGTAAGTTCCGTACACGCCCTCCAGCTCTCCCTTCGCATAGTTTGCGTATTCCTCGCAGGCCTGCGTCTGCGTTGTGGTTTGCGTGCCGGGGGTCTGGGCCTGCGTTTGGGGATAGGTGAGCACTCCGGTGTTCCCTGATGGGGCGGTGTTTCCGCCCTGCGCCTGCGTCCCCGTGCCCGCCTGCTGGCCGGGCATGGTGCACCCTGCAAAAAGCAGCATTCCAAAAGCCAAGATTGCGAGTACATATTTCATAAGTAGTATTCCGACGCATTAGTTTATTTTGTTTTCTCTATCGGGCCCGGGGGGATTTGAACCCCCGGCCTACGGATTTCTTTCCTTTCGGATAAAAGTCCGCCGCTCTGACCAAGCTGAGCTACGGGCCCAAGATTCGCACTACTATTTCCTTCCGATATAATAAAAAACAGTTGCCCCGAAATTTTCCCTTATGCCAACTAAAGAGGAATATCTGCAGAGGGAGATAAAGCACATCGATATCAAGAAGCACAACACCATACAATTGGTCGAGGACTATTCGCACATGGCTTTCCAGGCGAGGAACCTCGCCCGCGCCTCTCGCATCTATGACAATATGCTTGCAGACGAGAAATGCTCGGTTATCCTTTGCCTTGCGGGTTCGCTCTTCAGTGCGGGGCTGAAAGATGTGGTTGTGGACATGGTGCGCAACAACATGGTGGACACAATCGTATCCACGGGCGCAATAATGGTGGACCAGGACTTCTTCGAGGGATTGGGCTTCAAGCACTACATAGGGACTCCCATGGTGGACGACGAGGACTTGCGCCAGAAGCACATAGACCGCATATATGATACATATATAGACGAGGACGAGCTCCGCGAATGCGACATGACGGTTGCGAAAATAGCGGATGCGCTCCCTCCGAAGCCCCACTCCTCAAGGGAAATACTCCGCGAGATGGGCAAATACCTGAAGGAGCACGGGAAGAACAAGCAGTCCGTGGTTCTCGCATCCTACGAGATGGGAGTTCCAATTTTCGTGCCCGCATTCTCAGACTGCAGCGCCGGTTTTGGTTTCGTGCACCACCAGTGGAACCACCCCAAGCAGCACGCATCCATAGATTCTGCGAAGGATTTCCTTGAGCTTACAAAAATAAAATTGGCGGCGGGAGAGACCGGAATATTCATGGTCGGCGGAGGGGTTCCAAAGAACTTCACCCAGGACATAGTGGTTGCCGCGGAAGTGCTCGGAAAGGATGTTTCCATGCATAGGTATGCGGTGCAGATTACGGTTGCGGACGAGAGGGACGGCGCGTGTTCCAGCTCCACCCTGAAGGAGGCGCACTCCTGGGGAAAGGTGGACGAGGGGAACGAGCAGATGGTCTATGCGGAAGCGACCATGGCGATGCCCCTCATAGTGGGATACGCCTACCATAAGGGAAATTGGAAGAAGAGGAAGCCGAAGAATTTCGGGCCGATGCTGGACAAGCAGTAACTCCTTTGTTTTTCTTTATTTCCATATTTTGTATATAAAAAATGGAGTTTAGCTATTACTTTTAAGCTTTTTTATCTAGAATGACAAAATTTATATATACTATCCCTCATATTATACTCATGAAGAAGTATGATGTACTGAAGATTATATTCGAAAGCCAGCATGGTCGTAGTGCGAAGGATATCTCGGGCATGCTCAAAACATCCCAACCGAATGTGTACATTTACCTAAAATCACTCCAGGGCGAGAGCCTGATCCAGAAGTCCGGCGGAAGATATATGGCAAATAAAACCAGCGGTAAACTCCACCAGGTTTTCGACCTTCAGGCGATGTCCCCGGGAAAATTTCACATGCTGCTGTCACCTGCTTTCGGAAAAATTATTGAAAAATTCTGCTTTTCGCCAGTAGTCGCCAGGGATGCGTTCTCTGCCTCGGAAATCCGAAAGATAGAGAAAATAGCCGTTCCGTCCAGAATAGTCCTTCGCTTATCGCTGAGGCCAGTCACATATTGCCTCAAGCTCAATGAGGCGCTGGTACAGTCCATACTAGGTTACCACGACCTGAAGCCCGCATTCTCGGTCAATGATTTCAGGGCGGTTGTAGAGC
>JACCLI010000029.1 GCA_013425455.1 Microcaldota archaeon
TGCTGGAGCAGGGTCATGAGATGGGTAATATACACATACGTGGTTCCGGTCTCCTTCGCAATATCGGATAGATAAGTGGATTTGCCCTTGAGAAGGATGAAGACCTTTGCCGGCTTGTCGCGCAGAAGGAAGCCCATAGGATGGATTGGCGGGCATCCCAATAAAAAGGTTTTTGGGAAAAAGGTTTTCTCAATGGGTGGGTAAACAAGATGGCGGAGCCAGAGCAGGCACAGAAGAGCATTGCAAATGCACGTAAACTGGGCGTTCAGAGGCAGCCGGATGCGCCACGCAGGCTCGATTTCACAAGGAGGTTCATGGAGAGGGAAACGGGAACCCTGCTTTTCAGGAGGACCATAGAGGTGGAGGGCAGGAACATCATGGGTTTTGTTGGAAAGAACTGGACCGCGATGGAGATGACCATATCCATACTCGAGCAGAACAACGGGTATGCGCATGTTTCCTACGACGGCAGGTTCGGCTACCAGATAGACTGGCTCATCACCCCGGAAGGGAAAAAAATCGGGAATGACCGCATGGGCGGGCTCCAGTGCGATGTGAACAACGGCCTGCCTTTCGTAATCTTCGGCGGAAAGGTCGTGTGGCTTAATGCGGACAACCTCCTGCTGAAGGACGAGGACAGGCTGAGATGGAAGTACGACCCGTACACGCAGGAGATGCCGGACATACTCCAGGGGAAAGGGGGAGGGGGATGCGCGGGCGGCAAGGGATTCAACACGGAGAGCATAAGGGTCATGAGTTTCGGAGGATACGACCCGCTCGCAGGCAGGATTTCGATGCTGCCCATAATGATGGAGGCGGAGCGGGGGATGCCTTCAGAATTGGGATTCGCCCCGAATTGGCTAATGCATTTGATGGAGCATGGGTTGAACCGCCAGGTTCCGGAAATCCAGATCGTTGATGCGGTCCCGGGCATGCAGCTCCAGCTTGCCCATTCATATAATTCCAGGATGTACCGCGTTAGAAGGCGGAGGGGGATGCGGGCGAGGCGCGAGGAATCGCTGCGGCCAGAGCAGATGAAAAAGGGCGGGAACGGGATGGCCCGCAATTCGGCAGCGCATCAATACAATGTGGAGTATGCACCTGCCGAGGCAGGCAAGGAAGATTACCACGCCCCGGCCAGGAAGGAAACTATCCATAAGGAAGTGGAATACCGCCAGGAGGAAGCGAGGCCGAAAAGGGAAAAAATCCCCGGCTTTAGGGCCGAGCAATTCGATGCGGTGGGGCTGAAGAGGAATAGGTTCCCAAGGGAAATGGTCACGCTAGGGGCGAAGGTGGTTCAGCAGGGAATCCATCACAAACCGGCAAAGGAAAGGATGCTGGGGGATGTGGTCATTTGGCAGGCGGCTGCTCCGCGCCCACGGAAAGAGGCAACGGCCATCAGCAAAACAAAGAAAGCGGGCTTCGCGGTGTTCAAGGAGAGGAGGAAGGCAATTGCCAGCAGGCGAATGGAAAAGGAGAAGGCGGCAGGTATTCCTGAAGCGCGGTGGAGGGCAGCCAAAAGGAAGGATTTGAAGGCTTCGGTGCGCAGGCGGGAAAGGAGTGCCCCAAAAATTATTCCAATCCCAATACCGGCCCTGGCAAAGCCGGCAATTAGGAGAGCATTCTCCAGGGAATTGATGGTTTCCGAAAGGATGGAAAGGGGGGGAGAACGCAAAACGAGGCCGGCCGCGGATAGGAAAGAGGAGAGAACCACGAGAGCCCCGGCAAGAAAGGGGAGAGCAAGGAAGCGCTGGCAAGGTGGTGTGCATCTGCTACTGATGCAGAAGGAAAGGAAGAGGAGAAGGCGGAGCTGGCTCTCGATTAGCAGAAGATAATCAATAAAAAGTGTTCTGGTGCTTTTATATTCTGCTTTCTGATTCCTTCAAAACAGGAATTGGGCCTGTAGCTCAGCTTGGTCAGAGCGCCGGACTCTTAATCCGGGTGTCGGGGGTTCAAATCCCCTCAGGCCCGCTGGAAGAAACGCAGGGGTTCACCTTATGGCCGCCTGCATAGCGGATGACGCACCTTGCGGTCATCGGGTGCGACCATAAGGTGAAGGGAAGCGTCCCCCTTCATTTCTTTCTACGCTATTTTC
>JACCLI010000057.1 GCA_013425455.1 Microcaldota archaeon
GGCATGGGCGCAGTCCGCAATCGGTTCGAGCGGCATGGGCCTCATCGCCGAAAAGCCTGAGGAATTCACAAAGGTCCTCATATGCCTGGCATTGCCAGAGACGCTCGTCATCCTCGGCTTCGTCATAGCGTTCTTCCTGCAGGGCAAGGTTGCATAAATCCCGTTCACAGGTGTGTGAAAAATGGGATTGGAGCAGCTTACCGCCACCATACTGGACGAGGTCAAGAAGGAGGCGGCTTCAACGCTCTCCGCAGCCGAGTCCGAGCGCAGGAAGATGCTCGGTGAAGCCAAGGCGGCGGCGGAGAAGGACAGGAAGGGGGCCGAAGCCAAGACCGCGGAATTCGTCGAGGCGCAGCGCAGGGAGCGCATCGCCTGGGCGAGGATTGAGGCGAAGCGCGGGGTGAACGAGGCGAAGGAGTCCGTCGTGAACGACGCGATAGAGGAAGTGTTCGAAAAATTGCGCGCGTTCCCGAAGGACAAGGCCTACCCGAAGTTCCTCAATTCCCTCGTGGAAAAGGGGCTGAAGGAACTGGATTCGCCGAAGGCCGTGGTGCGCGTCCGCAAGGAGGACAGGAAGCACCTCAAGAACGGCAAATACTCCGTGAAGGACGACCTGGACGAGTGGGGCGGATGCATGGTGGAATCCGAGGACGGGAGCGTGAGGATAGACCTCACCCTTACCGCGCTTCTGGAGCAGAGGAGGGAATTGCTGAGGAAGAGGCTTTACGAGAGCCTCTTTAGGTGAAACTAGATGAGCGCCATAAGCAGCGTGTTTGAGCTTTTCGAAAGCAAGCACCTCGTCTACGGCTACGCGAACGCGCGCGTGAAGGCCAGGAAGGCGAAGATCCTCCAGTGGGAAAACTTCGAGGACTTCTCCAACCAGGGCACCGTGGACGGAGTAATAGCGATGCTTGAGAGGACATACTACAAGGACGTGTTCTCCCAGGTGCCGATAGAGTGCTCGCGCCCGGAAATGGTCGAGCTCGCCGCAGGCATACACTATGCGGAGGTGGTGGGCAAGGTCTGGGAATTCGTTCCCGCAAAGGCAAGGCCCGCAATCGCCGGCGTTATGCGCAAATGGGACTTCGTCAACCTGAAGATGATCCTCGCTTCCCGCCGCACGGGCAAAAAGTGGGAAGAGATAAAGCCCTACATAATCCCGGCTGGCACAATCGGCCCGCGCCAATTGGAGAGCATCGCCCGCGCGGAAGGGGAAAAGATTTATGTGGAGGTGCGGCGCACCGACTTGGGAAGGGAGATGTTCGGCCAGACCAGCGCGGTCATAAAGGGAACGGAACTTGAGCAGATGTTCATCCAGTCCGTGCGCAGCTCGCAGATGCTCAACCAATTGCAGGTCCTTCTGGACACCGCCTACTACAACTACCTCTCGACCGGAATGGACATCCCGGACAGGGACGCGCAGATTTTGCAGAATATCGTAAAAAAAGAGATAGATGCGCGCAACATCATCAACGTTCTCAGGCTCGCAAAGGCGGGAGTGAAGAACGAGGAGACGCTCAAGAAATACGTGATACGCGGGGGGGCGATGCGCCAGGCCGTGCTCAAATCTCTCCTCGGCGTGGAGGACATGGGCGCGGTTCCGCAGATAATTTCGCACACCTTCCCGATAAAGGGAGAAATCAAGACGCTCGTGGATCTGGAGATGGCGTTCAAGCAGGAAATCGCCCGCGAGAAGATAAAGAGGTTCTACACCTCCACCGTTTCGCTGGGCACGATACTGAGCTTCCTCTTCATCAAGGAGGAGGAGATGAACAACCTGAGGCGCGTGGTGCGCGGGATAGATTACAAGTTCTCCCCCGAGGAGATTCGCGCCACGCTCGTGGTTTACTGAGGTTAGAAAAATGGCAGAGAAGATTGCGGTCATAGGGGATTCCCCCATTGCAACCGGCTTTAGGATGGCCGGAGTCCCGGATGTATTCGTAGTCGAGAGGGGGCAGGCATTCGAGGACCTGCTCAAAAAGATAATAGAAAATCCGGAGTACGGAATCGTAATCGTAAATGAGGCTTACATGAAGGACATCGACTGGAGGCTCAAGAAGAAAATATCAAGCATCGCCCACCCGGTCGTAATAGGGGTCCCCGCCTTCAGCGGGGAAGTGGAGGAAGGGGAAAGCATAAACGCGCTCATAAAGAGGGCGCTCGGTTTTGACGTTTCAAAGAAATGATGGTGAAAAATATGGCTTCAAAAGGAAGACTCGCAAGGATATCCGGCCCGGTCGTCGTGGCGAAGGGCCTGGAAGGCGCAAAGCTTTATGATGTGGTCAAGGTAGGGGAACTCGGCCTTTCCGGCGAAATCATCAAGATCGTCGGCGACTCCTGCGTCGTGCAGGTGTACGAGGACACGAGCGGCCTGAAGCCCGGGGAGCCGGTCGTCGGCACGGGCGTGCCGCTTTCCGTAGAGCTCGGCCCGGGAATCCTGAGGAGCATTTACGACGGGATACAGCGCCCGCTCGATAAAATCAGGGAGAAATCCGGAACATACATCGCGAGGGGAATAGAGGTCCCTGCCCTTGAGAGGAAGACCAAATGGGAATTCAAGGCAACCCGCAAGAAGGGGGAGAAGATAGAGGCGGGCGACATTCTCGGAGAGGTGAAGGAGACGGATGTGATTATGCACAGGGTGCTTTCCCCATACTCCGGAAAACTCACTGACCTCGCTTCCGGCAAATACACTGTCGAGGATGAGATTGGGGAGATGGAAGTAAGCGGAAAGAAAGTCCCGCTCAAATTGCACCACAAATGGACCGTTCGGAAGCCCCGCCCATATAAGGAGAAGCTTCCCCCGGTTGTTCCGCTTTCCACCGGAATGAGAATCATAGACACGTTCGCACCAATCGCGAAGGGAGGCACCGCGTGCATCCCGGGCCCATTCGGCTCCGGAAAAACGGTCACGCAGCAATCCCTCGCAAAATGGTCTGATGCGGAAATAGTGGTGTATATCGGATGCGGCGAACGCGGGAACGAGATGACAGAAGTTCTGAACGAGTTCCCGAAGCTCCTCGACCCCAAATCCGGAAAACCGTTGATGGAAAGGACGGTTCTCATTGCGAACACCTCCAACATGCCCGTGGCTGCAAGGGAAGCATCTATTTACACCGGAATTACGCTCGCGGAATATTACCGCGACATGGGCTACGGGGTTTCACTGATGGCTGACTCCACCTCCAGGTGGGCCGAGGCCCTCCGTGAGATTTCCGGAAGGCTGGAGGAGATGCCCGGAGAGGAAGGCTACCCCGCTTACCTCGCAAGGAAGCTCGCGGAATTCTACGAGCGCGCAGGCAGGGTAAAAACACTCGGAAGCGACGAGCGCTTTGGTTCGGTTACAATCACCGGCGCGGTTTCACCTCCCGGAGGGGACATTTCCGAGCCTGTTTCGCAAAACACGCTCCGCGTCACAAAAGTGTTCCTTGCACTGGACGCATCGCTGGCGCACAGGAGGCACTTCCCGGCCATCCACTGGCTGAACTCTTACTCCTTATACACGAAAACTCTAGACCCGTGGTATGAGGAGAACCTCTCCGCGGACTTCCCGGCGATGAGGAACGCGGCCATGGCCCTCCTCCAGAAGGAGGCGGAGCTTCAGGAAGTGGTGCAGCTCGTCGGGCCGGATGCGCTTCCGGAAAGGGAGCAGGAAATCCTCCTCGTTTCCAGGATGCTTAGGGAGGACTACCTCCAGCAGAGCGCCTACCACGAGGTGGACGCGTTCTCCAGCATGAAGAAGCAATACCTGATGCTCAGGAACATCATGCGCTTCCACGAGCGCGCTACGGCCGCGGTGGACCTGGGCGCGCAGCTCAAGAGCATAATGGGCCTCAAGGTAAGGGAAAGAATTGGGAGGATGAAGGAAATCCCAGAGGAAAAGCACAAGGATCTCGAGGCGATCTACAAGGAGATAGACTCCGAGTTTGATGCGCTCACGAGCAGAAGGTGAATGCCATGAAAGAATACAAGACGGTCACTCAAATCGCGGGTCCGCTCGTTTTCGTTGAGAACGTTTCCGGAGTGGGTTACAACGAGCTGGTGGAGGTCACCATGCCCAGCGGCGAAAAGCAGAAAGGGCAGGTGCTCGATATCAGCGAGAATGTTGCGGTGGTCCAGATTTTCGGTTCCACCTCCGGCCTCAACACGACCAGCACTTCGGTGAAATTCCTCGGCGAAACGATGCGCCTCGGGGTTACCTCCGACATGCTCGGAAGGGTGTTCTCTGGAATCGGCGAGCCGAAGGACAAGAGCCCGAAGCCCGTTCCGGAAGACAGATTGGATATTAACGGCGCTGCCATTAATCCGTATTCCAGGCAGGAGCCCAGGGACTTCATCCAGACCGGCATCTCCACCATCGATGCGATGAACACGCTCGTAAGGGGGCAAAAACTCCCTATTTTCTCGGCCTCCGGCCTTCCGCACAACCAGCTCGCGGTGCAAATCGCAAGGCAGGCAAAGGTTAAGGGAGGCGAGGAAAAAGAGGACTTCGCGGTCATTTTCGCCGCGGTCGGAATCACGAACGAGGAGGCCTACTTCTTCATGAGGGATTTCGAAAAGACAGGGGCGCTGGAAAGGGCGGTGCTCTTCCTAAACCTCGCGGACGACCCGTCCGTGGAAAGGCTGATTACGCCGAGACTTGCGCTCACGACCGCGGAATACCTTGCATTTGAGAAGGACATGCACGTGCTCGTCATCATCACGGACATGACCAACTATTGTGAGGCGCTGCGTGAAATTTCATCCGCCCGGCAGGAAGTGCCCGGACGGAGAGGCTACCCCGGTTACATGTACACGGACCTTTCCACCATTTACGAAAGGGCGGGGAGAGTAGTGGGCAAAAAGGGAACGGTCACGCAATTCCCAATCCTCACCATGCCCGCGGATGACATTACGCACCCGATTCCGGACCTAACCGGCTACATTACCGAAGGCCAAATAGTCCTGAGCAGGGAACTCCACAGGAAGAACATCTACCCTCCGGTGGACCCGCTCCCTTCCTTATCCAGGCTGATGAACCTCGGAATCGGAAAGGAAAGGACCAGGGAGGACCACCGCGGAGTCTCTGACCAGATGTATGCGGGATACGCGAACGGAAGGGACCTCCGTTCCCTGAGCGCAGTGGTTGGAGAAGAGTCCCTCACGGATACGGACAGGAAATACCTAAGGTTTGCGGATGAGTTCGAGAAGAAGTTCATCACCCAGGGCCCGTATGAGGACAGGAGCATCGAGCAGACCCTTGATTTGGGATGGGACCTGCTTTCCGCACTGCCCGAGGACGAGC
>JACCLI010000084.1 GCA_013425455.1 Microcaldota archaeon
GGCTGCCCGTTGGCATCCACCAGCGGTGTGTTCTGATACACAAGGCCGGCAAAGGCTACTGAGCTTGCCAAAATGGCAGAACCAGCTACAATCGCCCCGATTTTCTTCAGGTTTATTCCTTTCATGTTTTCACCAAACTAGCCACCTTCTATGGGGCCACTCAAATAACGATTATCGGTGGCGTTCTTCCTTTGGCCCCAAATAGCACAGACAATACCTCATCTGGGCTGCTCAGAAAATCTTCTGAGTGCAAAGGTCTTCAGAATAACGTTTATAAAGGTTTTTACAATACCTAGATTTCCCTTTATACAAATCCGAGACTAATACGGCATTCAACGAATCACATTTTTGATTATTGACGTAATATTAGTATAATATAAAACAAAAAATAAAAGAAAAAAGGAAAGGGATTCAACCAAAGAGGGACGCGAGGCCTTCCGCCGCCGCTTCTTCCTTCTTCTCTGAGCTTTCCTCTTCCTTAGGCTCCTCCTTCTTCGCGTGCCCGCCGGCCGCCGGGGCCGCCGCAGCAGGGGCCGCAGCCGCAAAGGAGACGTTCTTCAAGAGGTCCTCGAAGTTCACGCCCTTCACTGCGTCTGCAAGCACCTTGCACTTGGCCTCATCGGCGTGCGCGCCAACCGACTTCAGGACCGCGGTTATGTGTTCCGCGGTCACTTCCTTCCCTGAGCCATGCAGGAGAAGCACGGCATGCAAATACGGATCTATTTTTGTCATTTCATTCACCTATTTCTTCTCCAAGCCTTCAAGAGCCATCCCCTGCCTTGTGGCAAGGGTGAGAAGCTGCTCTATCGACTCGGATGAGTATAAACCGCCGTTGATTCCGGCGCTCCTTCCCTGCGTGTACGCATCCACCAGAAGCATCTCTATGTTCTGCGGGGACGGATATTTCGCGTTCACGGAAAGGTTCATCGCGTCTACCAGCGAGGAAACGAATTCCGGCGCCAGCGAGGCGGAGGAGATGTCCAAAAGCTCGGGCGAGTAGATGTACTGCCCGTCGTAAGCGAGCAGGACGTTCATCTCGGCCTCGAAGGGTTTTACGCCCAAAGTCTGGAGCGCCTTCGCCTTCTGCATAGTTATTTCCTCGCCCTTTTTGACCACCGTGGAATCCTTGCTGACTACGATCTTTCCCGCCTTTATCTGCACGTTGAGCCCCGCGGCCTTCAATTCGGAAAGCGCCGGGCCTGCCGGCAGGTCCGTGTCCCCCGCCGGGACGATTATGTCCGCGGGCGAGATCTGGCCTGGCTTTGCCGCCATCTGCAGCTTGTTCCCCTTCACTATTTGGTTTAGATTATAGGGGGAAAGGTTGGTGAGTACGAGTGCCGCCGGAATGTTGAGGCGCGCGGAGAGGTCTGCGGGCTTTCCGCTCCCGTCCAGTGCGCGCTTCAGCACGGTGGATTTCGCCATCCTTACCGTTCCGTGGTTTTCCGCGCGGAGCCTCTTCCTCATGCTCTGGAGCAGTTTGTCCGGAAGGTTCCTCAGGTCGATGAGCACAACGTTCGGGTAGTGCTTTATGTCCTTCTGGATTTCCTGGACCTGCCACTTCTTCATCCTTATCGCGGCGCTTTCTTTCTTTTCTGCCATTATGAACACCTCTAGACCGTCACCTTGACGGGCTTGCCCATGGTGAGCTTCACATAAGCCCCCTTCACGTTTGGCTGCCCCACCTTCCTGGTGACCGCTTCGTAAACCGCTTCGATGTTATCCGCCAATTCCTGCGGGTTCATGCTCTCGCTTCCGACCAGCGCGTGCGCGACCGGAAGGTATTTTCCCTTTGAGGCAATCCTGATGGACCTCTTGGTCCTCTCTATCGAGTCCTTCATGTTGCCTACGAGCGGCTTCGGGATTTTTCCTCTCGGGCCCAAATATTGGCCGATAGACTTGGCCACATTACCCATCTGGTTGGGCTGGGCAAGCAAAACTGATTTCATTATCATGGCCTTGAGCCTTGTGAGGTCCCCTCCGAGGGCTGCGAGGTCCCCGGGCAGGAGAAGCTGGTCCGCGCCGGACCTTTTCGCCTCTGCGCAGAAGTTCTCGTCCCCGATAACGATGACCCGCGGTTCCTTGCCCCCCTTTCCATGGGGGAGCGGGATGTCCAGGTTCAGCCTCTGCTCGGGCTTCGTGAAGTCCACGCCCCGGAAATTCATCACGAATTCCACGGACTGGACGAACTTTCTCTTCCCTTTTTCTTCCAGCGCCTTGCTTATGGCGTCTAGGAGTTTCTTTTTGTCCATATTTACACCCTCCTGCTACCAGCAGTGCATGCGGGTAGAATTCAGATTCTACGGAGATATGTTGAAGGGAAATGTTTTAAAAAAGATGTGAAGGGAGGAAAACCATTTTCCTCCCCATAGAACGCATCTACTTCCTCAAGAAAATAAAGTAGATTACAGCCGCGCCGAGCAGCACCGTTGTCCCCACGAAAACCATTCCGAGGTCCCCGAGCCCGCCCGTGCTTGTTGGCTGGGTCGGTTGTGTTGGCTGGGCCGGCTGGGCCGGCTGCTCCTGCTGGCAATACGCTGTGCCCGCGGTCTCAACACAGTCGTTGTTGCTCGGGCAGTGGAACAGCAATTGCCACTGGCCTCCCGTGCAGGAATAGACCGTGTCCGAGATGCAGTTGCGCAGGCCGTCCGTGCATACGGGCGTGGCTTCGCACACCCCGTTGTCGCAGGTGTAGCCGGTTCCGCAGTCAACGGGGCTGGAGAGCTGTCCGCTGGCCGAGCATTCGCGGTAGGAGCCCGGGCCCGCGCACAAGGTGGTCCCCGGAGCGCATTCCGCGCATTGCCCGTTGAAGCATCCCTGGTCGCACTGCAGGTAGTCCGCATACACATTGTTCTCGTTGCAGGACTGTACCATGTTCGCATTGGCCGGAGAGCATCTCTTCAGGCCCTCGGTCGCGCACTGGTCGCCGGAAGGCGCCTGGCAGCTGCCCGAGGAGCATATCTTGCCGCTGGCGCATGCCACGGACGCGCCCCACTGGCCGAGGCTTCCGCAAGTCTGGTAGTGGGTTGAATCCAAGCACTGGGTGTTCCCTGTTCCGCACTGCACGCACATGTCGTTCGCGCATCCCATTGAGCAGTAGATGTAATCCTGCCAGTATCCGCTGCTGCTGCATCTCTGGAGCTCGTATTGCCTGCCGGAGGAGCAGCGCGTTGCGCCGGTCCTTGAGCATGGGCCGTACGCGCTCTGTATGCATTCCCCGCTGTCGCACACGTAGCCGCTTCCGCAGCTCTTCCTCGAGCCCCATTCCCCGTCGGAATCGCATTTCTGGTAATGAGTGTCATCGTAGCACTGGGTCGCCCCCGGGCGGCAGTCCTTGCAGGAGCCGCTGCTGCATCCGTTGCTGCAGTGCTGGTAGTTCTGCCACTGGCCCTGGGAGTTGCACCTCTGCACCTCGTTCCCGTCGCTGGGCGAGCACCTCATGTCGCCATAGTTGCATTGCGGGGCAGGTGTACAGGTGCCGCCTGAACATGTCTGGCCCGAGCCGCAGTATTGTATGGGCTCCCAGATTCCGCGCGAGCTGCAGACACGATAGCTGGAGCTGTCCACGCATTCCCTGGTTCCGGGCTGGCAGCCGAGCTGGCCAGCGCATGCGCCGTTGACGCACTGCTGTTCAAGCAGGCAGTATTGAGGTTCGCCCCATACCGCATAGCTGGTGCACACATGGTAGCTCGAAGCGTCTAAGCACTCAGAGTCTCCCGGGTTGCAGCCGAGCATCATCCCATCCTCCTGCGCGAACGCAGGGGAGAGCATCATCCCAAATAGCAAGAATAGTCCGATTATGTGTTTCATTTAATTCCCCAGGAAAGGAATAGAAGAAAAAGTATATAAATATGCGGAAGCCGCTCAGCGGACTTCGCAGCCGAGCTTGACTAACTTCAATTGGAACATCACTTCAGGATTAGTGATTGCGGCGTTCTCCACAATCCTTTTGAGCTGCGGGCTGTCAAGCCTGAAAGCTGCATCAATCACAAGCAGAATCCCTCCGTTCAGCACCTGCCTGTTTACGCCCTCGGCAGCCGGGCCCCCCAGCCAAACCCTTGCAGCCTTCTCAAACGCCTCCCGCGCATGCTCCGAGCCCTCCATAGCCATGTCGCGCAGGGCCTTCAACGCCATTAATGCCGGCTGCGATTGCGGAGGCACACGCAATGCGGAAAGAACAGATATCTTTGCATCCGTGTCGAAAGGGGCCCTTGTGGCACGCTCAAGGTTGCGCCCAATCACTGCCCCGTCCCTAAGAAGCCATTTCTCAAACCTTTCCTTTTCGGTCGGTTTCTGCTTCGCGGTTTTGTGAATAGCCCTGTGTTTCATGAAGTTATTTTCCGTGTAAGTTATTAAAAATGTTTACTAAAGGCTTGCAAGCGAATAATATATGTCTATAGTGTGGGCGGGCTCGGAATCCGCGAGCCTGGAAAAGCGGGAATATGCGGAGATGAAAAAGTCCGGTGCTATGGGCCTCCCTTCCCTGCTCACTTCGGAAAAATCTTTTTCCTGCATGTGAAGCAGGTCCGCCCGCTTGTTGGTTTTGTTTAGGGCGTTCCTTAGGGTTAGGTGGTAGCGAACCCCGTCCATGGAAACGACGTAGCAATAGAGGCGGGTTTTCTCAACTGCCTTGGGGCTGCGGGACTGGAATCCGTCCGCCGTTTGGGGCGCCGGAGCCTGAAGACTCCTTTCCTGCATGCTCCCACCGGATAAGGCCTTGCAAAAGCATTTAAGTAAGGTGTGTTGTTTGAAAAAAGATTACATAAAAATGGTGCAGGGGGCAGGATTTGAACCTGCGTAGGCGCTTGGCCACGGGGTTCTAAGCCCCGCGCGTTTTCCAGGCTCCGCCACCCCTGCTGAAATGATATACGGAACGGATGTAATTAAATGCATGCGGATATCGGAAGATATGCCGGCAAATCCTTATAAACCTCCCAAGCAAATCGTGCGCATGCGCGAGGCACACATCATCTCCTTTTTCTCCGGCATAAGCCCTACGCTGCACTTTTGGGAAGGCGGGGAATTGCGCAACGAGGAGATGAACGGTTTTTGGAGCCTTTCGTCTTCCGGGGAGAAGGCCTGCGTGGGATACTCAAACATGGAAGGGAGGAACCCCTGCCCGCACGGGGAGCGGGGGATGGCGCAGTGCCCCCTTTGCGCATACAAGGACATTGCGAAGGTGCACACAAGATTGGATTTTACCGGGTATGAGGAGGTGGCGGAGCAGTTTTTGAACCGCCCGTATTCCATTTATCTAGTATCATTTGGTGATTTGGTCAAATGCGGGGTCACGAAAAGGGAACGGGTGGCGGAGAGGGTGCGTGAGCAGGGCGCGGATTATTTTGCGGAGATTATGCGCCTGGAGAACGGAAGGGACACGTATGAGATGGAGGCGCTGCTCCAGCAGGAATACGGATTCCGGAATGCGATAAGGAACGATACGAAACTGAAATTATTGGGAAAGGAAAACAGGGAGCCGCTGGAGAAGGCGCTCGCATTATTGAAGGAGAGCCTGGCTTTCGGGGAGTTCGTGTGCCCGGATGCGTGCGTCAAAAAACTGGAGTATAACATCCCATCTTCTTTTGAGGTTGCGAACGCAATAGAAGGGAAAATAATCGGCGCGAAGGGGCAACTCCTATTCTTTGAGAACGGGAGCGCAAAAGTTGTGAACATGAAGAAATGGAGCGGGGAGATTGCGCAAATCCACTAGAAAAGGCCGCTGGGAGAGTTGGGGCTTAATTTGGGATTTTTGGCAAAGCAATTTAAAATTAATCTTCCACTCCCTGTGCGAGGTAGTAAAAATGAAAGGACCATCCGCGCCAACGGGGCGTTTCATGATAGCTTTTGGGTTTGTTCTGCTGATATTTTTTGCGGGCTGCACTTCGCCGGGGGGAAACGGGGGTTCAACGCACAACACGACCACTGCATGCACCGACTCGGACGGAGGGAGGGACACCGGCGCCGCGGGCAGGGTTTCCGTGGGCAGCCTGGTCCGCTCCGACTCCTGTGTTGGCGCCTCCACGGTCAAGGAGTACTACTGCGAGGAAGGGATTCTCGGGGTTTCCGACATTCCCTGCGGAAGCGGATACGTGTGCACTAACGGCGCATGCACTCCGGTTCCGTGCTCAGACAGCGATAATGGAGAGGTAGCGGAAACGAAAGGGACTGCAACCTCCGGGGCAACGTCCCAGACCGACTCCTGCGCCAGCGAGACTTCAGTTACAGAATACTACTGCTCTGGCGGAGGCATACTCTCGAAATCAATATCCTGCGGAACAGGAAAGCACTGCAGCGACGGGGCATGCGTCGCATACACATGCACGGATTCGGACGGAGGCCAGGAGCCTGGTGAGGCAGGAACCGCTTCCATCGGAGACAACAGGAAGACGGATACGTGCAGCAGCGACAACCGGAAAATGACCGAATACTACTGCGACGCGTCCGGGAACATAAGGAACGCAAGCATCTCGTGCGCATCGGACGAAACGTGCAGGGACGGAGCCTGCGTTGAGGCGGCATGCACCGATTCCGACGGAGGCCAGACGAAGGGAACTGCGGGGAACACGACGCTCGGGACCACGTCCCACACTGACAGCTGCTACAGCAACACTTCGGTTCTTGAGTATTACTGCAGCGCAAGCGGCATAAGCGAAACCACGCTTACGTGCGACAGCGGGTACTATTGCAACGCAGGGGCGTGCGCAAGGGTCAGCTGCTTTGACAACGAAGAAAACCTCGACATAGACGACCAGTACTGGTTCGCGTTCAAGACCGCCAGCTCGCTTACCCTCTATGTGGGCGAGAAAGCACAGATAGACGGCGATTACTATCTGGGGCTGGACAGCGTGGACGGCACGGAAGGGGACGAAACGGCAACCCTCACCATATATGACAAGGATGGAGAGGTTGACACCTGCGACGTGGACAACGGAGAGGACACAAGCAACCTGTGCGGGGAGGGCATTTCACTCGAGGTCACCGACATAAGCCTGGATGACGAGTACGCAAGAATCAGGGGCGACCTGGCTTACCTGCAGATTTACTCCCAGGACGGGACCGTAACAACCTACAACGGCCCTGGATGCATGAAGGCGGACGAGTATGATATCGATACGGAAACCTCCACATTCTATCCGAAGCTGGTATCATCAACGGTAAAAATGCTCGGGGCTCTATACAGGGTGTCTTCGGTTGAAAACAACCAATCCGTGACTATAGAGATAGACGGGGATGCCGAGGAAATAGGGGACGGGGACGATGTGCGAATCAACGGCCAGGATTACACCTTCTCGCTCGAGTTCTCCGACTATGGCCTTGTGGAATGGACAATTGAGAAGTCATGAACCGCTAAAAAAGGTCGGTAACTTCCGGCCCCAGCCTTTCGAAAAGGTGCCTGGGGTCTATTTTCTTTTCCTTTAGGAATTCCTTTAGCCGGTCCCGGTTTTTTGCGATGTGCAATTCGATTGTCTCTGGCCAGTGGATAAGGTCCTCGACCTCGTTTCTGCTCATCACGCAGAGGAACGCCTCCGCTGCCTCGGCCGAGCCCGGGGAGCGCATCTCCTCCCGTATGGACCTCTTTAAGTCGTTGAAAAGCTCGTTGAAATATGGGGGCCTGGGGAATTTTTCTTCCATTGCAACAACGGGCGGTGGCGGGGCGGGTGCGGGTATCTGCGTGGGCGCATGCGCAGGGCCCTCCATCTCCACCGCGGCCCTTCTTTCCCTCTGCCCGCCTTCCTGCGGAGCGGGTGCGGCCGGCTTCCTTTCCTCCTTTCTCGCGAGAATCCTCCATCCGGCGAATCCTATCAGCATCGCGGATGCGAAGGCGATCATGAGGCAGGCCCCGTCCCTCGCAAAGTAATAGCCCGCTATTTCTGACTCCATGTCAGCTATCATAACGTCGCTCAACTTGGCCTCTTCCCTAAGGTCCGCCATCATTCCCGCCCGGGTGGTCGTAAGGAAGGCATCCATGTTCCCGTTGGAGGCATATTCTGACTGGCTCTGGGGCGCAGAGTGGATTTTCTGGAGTTTTTCCATCCTGCCCAATGCCTCCTCCCTTTTCCGTATCTCCTTGTTTATCTGCCTTATCCTCAAAGCATAGGAGACAGCAGCGCCAGCCAATCCTGCGCCGACCGAAAGCGCGGCCGCGTGCATTTTGTATTTTTCAAAATCGGCTTTGCTGGCCTTCCTGCCGGGCTCCGGCTGGTTGAAGAAAAATGGACGCCTCTGCACAAGTAGAATATATGTGGTAAAAAATTTAAACTTATATGAACTCGTCCATCGCTTCCTCCAGTCCCACGGGCTTCAAATCATGCTTCACCAGCGGGACTTTCAATTGCGGAAGCTCGGACTCGTATGTGGGCTTGTCTTCCTTAAAGAAGAGGCCGATTGGAATCTTATCGTAATTGGTCTTCCAGTCCTCATTTGCTTTCTCCAGGGCTTTTTCGTGGTTGGTGGAATCGTGCCCGTTCTCCTCCAATTTGTAGCATCTCTGCTTCCAATACTCATACGTGTTCAATTTGTTGAAGGTAACGCAGGGCTGGAGGATGTCTATGAGGGCGAATCCCTTGTGCTTTATTCCGCCCAGGATGATGGAGGTGAGGTGCGCGATATCCCCTGCGAAACCCCTCGCAACGTAGGTTGCGCCCATCGTTAGCGCGAGCGGGATTGGGTGCACCGGCTCCTCCAAATTTCCGTAGGGGGTGCTCTTGGTCTTCATCCCTTTCTGCGTCGTTGGCGCGGTCTGGCCAGTAGTCAAACCATACACCTGGTTATCATGCACGATGTAGGTCATGTCATAGTTTCTTCTCATCACGTGGATGAAGTGGCCCATCCCTATCCCGTATCCGTCGCCGTCCCCGCCCACGCCGATTACGGTGAGCTCCTGGTTTGCGAGCCTTATTCCGGACGCGGGAGGGATTACCCTTCCGTGCAGGCTCTCAAAGCCGTAGGCGCGCACATGATGCGGCATCTTTCCCGAGCATCCTATTCCGGAGACGATTACCGCATTTTGCGGCTCCACGCCGGATTGGGCGAGCGCATTCTTGATTGCGAGATTGATTGCGAAATCCCCGCAGCCCGGGCACCACTGGGGCTTTTCCTTGACCGTGAAATCGTTTAGGGTTGCCATTCATCTCACCTCGGAGTACGCGGCGGGGTTGTAATACTCATATTCACCCTCGTCCACCACGCGGACTACTTTCTTCTTGAAATTGTTCGCCTTCGCCCCCTCCACCACCTTTGTGACCTCTTCCGGGAAGAACTGCTTCCCGTCATATTTGAGCGCAACCACATTGGGCTTGAAGGAAAGGTATTCCTTCAGCATCCCGGTGAATTGCGCGGTGGAGTTGTTCTCTATCATTAGCGTATTCTTTGCGGACTTGAGCATCGCGCGTATTTTCTTGGGCAATGGATAGATGTATGAGAAATGGATTACGTTTGCGTGGATTCCCTTTGCCTCGAGCATGGGAAGCGCATCCACCGCCGGGAGCATCTGCGAGCCCCAGCATATTATCGAAATGGGCGCGTCCTTCTTCCCATAAATTTTCGGGAGCGGGATTTCCTTTTCCAAAAGCTTCTGCTTCCTTGCGCGCTTGTCCACCATATTTGCCCGCATCTCGAAATTCTCGGAAGAGAAGGAATCCTCCCTGTGCTCGTAGGAGGTGGCGACATGCATCCCGTTCGGAGTTCCGGGGAAAACGCGCGGGGAAATGCCGGAGCGGGTGAGCTTGTACCTCTCAAATCTTTCCATGGGCTTCAGCTCCTTAAGCTTGGAAGCGATCTCGCCCCTTTCTATCTTCACCTTTCCAGGTTCGAACCTCTCTGCGGAGAAGTGGGATTCGGAAAGGAACTTGTCTGACATCACTATCACGGGAATTTGGTATTTCTCCGCGATGTTGTATGCCTCGGCGCCCAGGTAAAACTCCTCGTCCACAGTTCCAGGCGCGAGAATTACTCGGAGGAATTCCCCTTGCGAAGCGTGCAGCGCAAACCTAAGGTCTCCCTGCTCGGTCCAGGTGGGCATGCAGGTGGACGGGCCGGGCCTTTGCGCAAGGAAGACCACAACAGGGGTTTCGGAAAGCGCGGAGAGCCCGAGGGATTCTACCATCAGGGAAAAACCCCCTCCGGAGGTGGAAGTGCCTGCCCTTACTCCGGCGTATGCCGCGCCTATCGCATATTCCACCGCGGCAATCTCATCTTCGGTTTGCTTTACGACTATGTTGAAATCCCTTTCTTTCTCCGCGAGATAATGAAGTACGGAGGAGGCGGGAGTCATCGGGTATGCTGCGAACATCTTCACCCCTCCGGAGACCGAACCGAGCGCGAATGCCTCGTTTCCTCCAATCACTATCTTTTTCCCATTGTTCTTCATCGGCTTGAATTTTATGGGGAAGTGGCCCTTGAAATTCTTCTTCACGTAATCGTATCCGGCCTTCGCGGCCTTTATGTTCAAATCCACTATCTCCTTGGATTTGCGGGAGAACTCCTTCTCCAGGAGTTTGAAGAAATCATCCATCGGATAGTCTATCAGGCCGAGGGAGATGCCGACCGTAATCGTATTCGCCATCCTCGGGTCAAGGCCGTTCTGCTCTACAATCTGCTTCAGCGGGACCGGGAATACATTCACTCCCTCTGGCATCTTCACATCCGCGACATCCAGCTCCGAATCGTAGATGAGCACTCCGCCCTTGTTGATGGAATCGCGGTTGAATATTATGCCGTTTCTATTTAGGGAAACGACCACGTCATTTTTCTTAACTGGAGAATGGATTTTTTTATCACTCAGCCTGATTTGGTAGGTGTTGTGCCCGCCCCTGATGAGGGAGGGATATTCCGGATATCCGATAACATGGTAGCCGCCCCTTGCGAACACCTTCGCGAGCGTTCGTCCAGTCACCATCGAGCCTGCTCCTGCCTCTGCGCCAATCATCCAAGTGAATTCCATATCTACACCTGATCGCATTTTGCAAAGAAGTTGATTAGAAGAAATATAAACTTATCGAACAAAACTCCGTTTTTTGCCGTATTCATCGGATTGGCTCGTATCCGGAGTGGCTTTTTCCGGTGAAATGGTACTTGAAGAAATTGCTTCCGTGGTAGAGGAGGTATTTGGGATAGCCCCATTCCCTCACCCTCCTCATGGAGATGTATACGGGCGCGTCCTTCACAAATTTGAATTTTCCGTATTTTCTGGCCTTCTTCACGAGGTACGTGTCCTCGGCGGTGACCATGTCCGTGTCGAACCCGCCTATTTTCCTGAATATGTCCGCCCTTATCGCCATGTTGTCCGCGACTACGTATGGGATTCCTAGTTTGGAAAGGCCCCTCGCGGCCGGGGTAAGCAATCCTTTTGCGAACGCGTGCTCCAAAAGGTTTCCGTCCTTGGGGATTACCGGCCCGGCGGATGCGATATAGTTGCCCTTGAGTATGGGCGCCACGAGCTTTGCGAGCCAGTCGCTTTTCACGTGCACGTCCGCTGAGGAGCTCACGATTATTTTTCCGTGAGCCTCCATGAATCCAGCCTGCCTTCCCGCGGCTATTGTGCGCTTGGGCTCAAAAACCACCCTTGCGCCCATCTCCCGTGCGATTTTTACCGTTGAGTCAGTGGAATTCCCGTCCGAGACTATGACCTCATACTCAAAATCCGTTTTCTGGGAGAAAAGCCCCTCCAGCGCCCTGTGTATGTACTTCTCCTCGTTGTAGGTGGGCACCACTATGGAAACCTCGGGCTTGACCATCATCGGATAACACTCAGTTTGCGCCCTTTAAATAAGTTATTATGATGCCTTCATCTTCTCCTGGAGGTATTTGAGTGCCTCCTCCGGGCCGGTGGACAGTGCTTCAAATAATTCGGAGGGCTCGAAGAGGGTTATTTTTCCTTTTAATTTATCCCGTATCCTTGCCTCGCTCATTTCCCGAACTGACAATTTCTTTTCCCGCATATCCCTTATCGCCTTCAGGTCGCTCCTTATGATGTGCTCGTTCAGCTTGTTGTCGATGAAGAGGGAGCCGTCCTCCGCAAGGATTACGTCCGAGGTCCTGAGGCCTTTTTCTAGAGTTCCTTTTAGTCTTATCTTTATTATCGCATCCGGGTTTTCTTTTCTCAAATCCGCGAATATCCCGCCGACTTTCTCCTGCACCCCGCCCAGTTTGGCGTCCCTGAACTCCAGTTCCTCAAAAAGGAATTTCCGGCAGGGGATTTGGATGAACTGGTGCTTCTTTTCCTTGGTATCATAGAGATAATAGCCGCGGGGGTTTGTTTCTTCTTTGGTTAATTGAGTAATCACTGTGGAGCCGGGGATGAGGAATCTTCCGTCCAGGGCTTCTTTCCTTACGTGGATGTGGCCGTTCAGGATGAGGCTGTAGCCGAGCTTTTCCAGGTCATCCAGTTCAAGGAGCTCCTCCCCGAACACGAATTCCTTGACTGACTGGTGGAGCATCAGGATGGAGAAAGTTCCGCCGGGGATTTGAACGGTTTCGCTTAGCCGCCTTAGCCCTGCTTTTGCGAGGTCGTCCGGCACGTTGCCCATTCCCGCGATGAATATTTTTTCCCCATCCTTCTCAAAAACTGCGGAGGAGAAGTTGAGGTGGTGGATTGCGCCCGCCTTTTCCAAAAGGCCTACGGGGTTGAGGGTGCCCTTGCTCCTGCGCTCGTGGTTTCCGTGGATTGCATAAATGGGGGTTTTTAGGGAGCGGAAGAAGGAGATGGTTCTGCCCAGAATCTGGAGAGAGGGGACGCGCGTGTCGTAAAGGTCTCCGAGGAATAAAATCAAATCCGCCTTGGAATCCGCATCCCGGAAAGCGGCTTCTGCCTGCGTGAAGCTGTCCTCGTAGAAGCGGGGGTAGCCCACGTGCGTGTCCGCGATTATTGCAATCTTCACGCACTAGATTTGGCGGCAAAGGAATTAGAGGGTTTTGGAAATCACTCAGTGCGCAGGGAATCAACCGGTACGCCAAGCATTCTTGCTATCCTCCTTTTCAATGCGGGTCTGTGCCCCAATCAGCAGCTATCTCCCTAAGCCCGCTTGCTCCAGAACCGCGTACATCCTCAGCAGGGTCATTCGAAGCCCCTTCAAATAATCTGGCAGCTCCTTCCCTAAAGCGTGGGTCTACATCAAAAAGAACGAAATTCCGAGATTAGAGAAAGTACGGTAGCACGCAGAAGCTCCGCGTTATATGAGTCGTCCTGGCATGGCGAATTGCTCAGGCATTCGGGATAACGGAAATCTCTTGACCGCTCAGTCCAGATGTTGTATGTGCGCATAAGCATGCTGATTACCTTTTCCATCAGATGCTGGTCATCGAGGGGTTGACTAAAACCATGATAATTAATGCCGTAAACAATCGTTGAACGGACCAGCAGATTGTTATCTTTCAATGTCCTTTCGAGCACACCCAGGATTCTTTCCCTAACCGGAAGGCTCGTTTCCCCGGACTCGAAAATATCCAAAAGTTCTCGAACTAATTCATGGCGGTCATAACGAAGGGAAGGGTCAGCAAGGGCATTTCCAAGTATTGTTACCGCCTCATCGGCTGTGGAATTCCTGCATAGCTCAAAGACCGCTTTCTGCCTTAGTAATTCATATGTCAGTATATGGGAGGGTATTGATTCTCCAACCGGAGGGTAGTCCCTGCTCCAGTTACGGCTCCGCCAGGCACCCCTGGCGATTTCAACAATTTTTTTCAGGGACTTCACATCTGTTTGTCCGTCCGTAACAATTTCTAAAAGCTGGTTCAGCGCATAATAGCTCGCATTTTCATCCCTTCCGTACAAATCCCTTTCAAGCGCGGCAATCCGTGAAGATAAACTGGCTCCTCTCTCCTGCAAAGGCTGCGGATGCGCTGGCTGTTCCACGGGAGCCCCAAGGAAATATCCTGCCACAAGGCGTACTGTATTGTCCTCGTCCCGCGAAGCCATTTCCAGTATTCCAGCCAATTCTTCCGCGCTTATCAATTCCGGCTTGTTCTTAGCAACCCTGTAAAGCCCTGTTACGGCCAGGTAGCGCACAACCGGGTCAGGGTCACTCAAAGCTCCCCTGAATGTTATGACCATCCCTTCCAGACCGGAACCTGTTGTTTCGGTGAAGGCACGTTTGGAAAGCTCCATGAAATGGCATCTGCGGTCCTCCCCGCAACTCCCTCCAGAATTGGCCATTTCGATAGGAAGGTCGTTTGCATCGGCCGTGGTTTCCCCGGACGGCTGCGCAGTTGCATACGGAACCGCCGCAACTTTTCCCAGCGCCTGCATGGTTACGTCTGGTTTTGTGGTTTCTGGAGCCTGATTTGAGGTCTTGCATGAAGGCAGCAAAACCGCGGCGGCGACCAGCACGGCAGAAAGCAGCCTGTGGCGCGGCGGAGGCGCAGGAATATTATTTTCACAATTAGTGCGATTCCCACCAGCAATAATTTCTTTCCCATGGAGCATGCGCATGTTTGGTATTATGTTTGGAAATGCTTTTATATTGCTATTTTTGAATACTCAGCAAAAGTTAGTGATGTGACGGGAAAGGAATTAGAGGGTTTGGGATTCATGCTTTACCCGTTTATCAAAACTATCTCCGGCGGGCAGTTGAAGCGCATGTCTGCAATCCCGAATAACATGGGGTAGGAGCCAACTCCCCTCGTCACATAGGATTTCTTGTTTGGCTCATCCAAAAGCATGCCGCTGAAGGAATACATCCCGAAGAGGCTCTGAGGTGCACCGATGATTGGGAAAACAATCTGCCCTCCGTGCGTGTGCCCGGTGAGCATAAGGTTGTAGTCCCAGTCCGCGATGCATTCCGGCTCGTGCAGAAGGTATATGGAATAATCTGCGGCTGGAAGGTTGGGCGGGAGATGTGTTTTGCCTGCCCAGCAGTCATCCAGGCCCACAAGCAGGATTTCTTTATCCCCAACGTCCAGCACTTCATATTCATTCTTCAGGACGCGGAAGCCCGCCTCCTCCAGCCTCTGCTTCACATCGTCGCCCATCTCCTGGCTGTACAGGCCGTCGTCCATCACAGATACGTTGTAGCCCTGCACCGTGAAGTTCGCCTCCCTTTTTTCGCCAACCTTCATCCTGGAGCCAGCGAGATTTATTGAAGAAAAATAATCGTGGTTTCCGAGCACCGCATATTTCCTTCCCTTGAGCTGGGAAAGAAGGCTTATGTGCTCAAGGTCCTTCGCATTGCTGAGGATGAAGTCGCCGCTTATGAGGACGATGTCCGGGTCAAGGGAGTTGACCTTTTCCACAACGCTTCGAATATATCCCGCATTCGAGTCCCGGATGTGCAAATCCGCCAGGAAGACTACTTTTGCGGGCGCGCCTTCTATCTCCAATCTTGTAATTGAATAGGAGCGGGGCTCTACGGAAATGGAGTAGAAAAGGAAAAACAAGACCAGTGAAAAAATTGCCAGGAAAGCAATTTTTAGCCGTGGGTCCAATTTTATTGCCGGAACTTTCATGTATTCTCCTGCCAAACCCCCCACGCCTGCTTGGGGGTGCCGTCGCTCGTCTTGAGCCCGATTGTGCATAAGTATTCCTTGAACACGGCCATGAATTCCTCATCCTCTTTTACTTGCGGCAGGTCCGTGAGGAAGGAGTTCGCGGCATCCGTGCAATCCCTTCCATCATGAAGGGAAAACCAATTGACGAACTCCGCATCCGTGGTTTCCACAAATGAGAAATATTCCTCTGCGAATTCCGCCTGCTTGGCCTTGGAGGAACTAAGCAGTGATGAGCTGCTCCACCCGGTTTCCACTATCGCATAAGGCTTTCCGGGCACTATGTTTTTTACATCCTCAAGCATAAATCTTCCGAGGGAAACATTGTCGAATACAAACATGCCGTGGTAGCTGTAGGCGGTGTAGCCGATTAGGTCGGCTTCGGGCGCAAGCTCAACTATTATGTCGGTCGCGTTGTTCGTTTTCGCATCATGGTAGGTGGTGGTAAAGCCGACTTTTGTGTCCGGGCTGACCGCGTGCACCTTTTCCCTTGTTTCGCTGAGGATTTCCTTAAAAGCCGGAATCTTGTCCCTATGATTATACAGGTAATCATCCACCTCATTCCCCACAAAAAGGTAATCCGGGTGGTAGCGCTCGGCGAAATCCGCGGCGAAATCCGAGAATTCCTCCTTGAAGCCCGGGTCGGAGAATGAAGAGTATTTGTCCGGGTACTGGCCGAGAACATTTGTGTGGATTATGGAAAGGGTGACCGCGGACCTTCCCTCCTGCGAGAATGCCTCCATCAGGTAATCGGAAACCGTCCAATTGTTGTAGAGGCCCTTCCAGGCGAAATACCAATAGAGGACGTCAACTCCGTTTTCCCTTGCCTCCTTTATCGCATCCATGAACATTGCCGGGTCATCGTTTTTGGGATTTGCGACCATTCCTAGCTTTGGTTTTGTGTTGAGTTGGGACGGAGCGCAGGAAACGGATGAAAGGAATGAGGAATCCGGTTGTGAGTTGGCGCATGCGACCGAGATGACATAAGTTTGGTAGTTGCAGTATACGAGGCGTAGTTTTGCATTCATCTGGTTGCCGCCATCTGTTTTGGAGAAGGAGACGTATTCGCCGTCCTCTCTTATGGAGCCCGCATATTGCCTCAGCACATCCTTGTAGAAGGAGGGCGGGACCGGGTATTTGGCTGCGGAGAAAAAGCATCCTGCGTTCATCCTCGCCATGAACATCTGCTCCTCGTTCGTTTGGGCGGAAGTCCAGTCGGGATGCTGGAATGAGATATGCCCGTCCGAATAATTGAGGTAAGAAGTGGCTGGCGGGGCGGAGATTGGGGGCTGTGGAGGTTGCTGCCCGCCCTGCTGGGTGCAGCCGAAAGCAAAAAGGAGCAATGCGAGAAGCATGTATTGTTTCATGAAAGGATTTGGGAAGGGAGGGAATAAATTACTATTCCCACCACTGCCCGATGAAATATATTTTGGAATCATCCTTGGAAAAGATGGACGAGTGGCAGAGGAAATCCGGCGAGAAATAAGAGGGGGTTATGTCCCGGTTTTCCGTCCCGTCCGCATTAATCATGTATAGATCATACTTTCCTTCATTTCCAATGGCAGCCACAACATAGACTAATTTTGTTCCTGAATTGGACCAGCTTGCCAAACCCTGCGCGTATCCATTCTCAGTTAGGCGGGTTTCGGAACTCCCATCGGAATTTATTACAAACAAGTTGTAGCCGCCGTGGGCTGTGTTTGGGTCCTCAAGGCGCTCAAAAACTATTCTCCTTCCATCCGTGCTGAGGCGCGGGTCGTAATCGCCTATGGGGAGGTTGGAGGTGCCCCATTGCCCCGCATTGGCGGGGTTGGTTACTTGTGCGGGGGAAGTGCCGTCCCCGTTTATTGTCCATATCTTGAACCCGGAGGTGAACACTATCTTATCTCCCGCCCAGTCCACATCCGCATCATGGGAGCCGGAGTCGTAGAGTTTCATCTGGTTTGAGCCATTTGAATCCATCACATAAATGTCAAGGTCGTTCTCACGCTTGGAAAGAAATGCAATCTCATTACCATCCGGGGACCATGCGGGATAGAGGTCCCAATAAGAGTTGGTTGTGATTCTTTGTAGGTTTGTGCCGTCACTATTTATGGTGAATACTTCGGAATTCTCATCCGCATTCTCGCCGGTCTTCTGTGCAAAAACGAACGTGTTGCCTGCAGGATTTAGCCTCAGTGCGGAAGAATACATTTCCTCATCCGTGCTGTAGATGAGTTCAACATCCTGCGTTGCCAAATCAAGGGAATAGATTCCCCATTTTCCCTCGTGCGGAACGGTTTGCGGAGCTGGCTGGGAAGGGGGAGTTGGGCTGGATGGAACCTGAGGCGGGGAGTTTGCGGGGTGGCCCGGGGAAGTTTGATTTCCTGTACATCCGGCAACCAGCAGTAAAACCATCAGAAAAAGCGGGATATAATGTTTCATGAGATTATTGGGATGGGCAGAAATAAAAAGCGTAAGGAGTGCGGGCGAAGAGTTGCAAAGTGCAGTTGGGGGGAGGTATGATTACCATAAAGAGAGGAGGGGGCGCTCCCCCTCTTCCTCTTTGGGCCCGCGGAGATTTGAACTCCGGACCAGACGCTTGCATTACCCTTATTCCACGAAGTGAGGACGATGGGTTTTCCGTTCCGGGTTTTCAGTTTCCTGCATGTGGTGAAGCACACTCACTTCCGGCAAGGCAGATTTCAAGGGAATTGACCAAGAATTGGCCTCGGTTGAAGGAGCAGATTTCCTTCCTTGCTCAGCATTTGAGCAAGTGGAACCTGGTAAAGGCGATTGGGATACTCTCAGAGGCGCGCAAGAGCCGCTTTTTGCGCAGGAAGACGCCCAAATACGGCTCAATGAACAAGGGCTTCACGGAGGATGAATTAGAGGCCTTTTTCAGCGTTATAGAT
>JACCLI010000008.1 GCA_013425455.1 Microcaldota archaeon
GACCCAGTCCCATTCCACGGAATCCGCCCAGTCATAAAGGTAATGTATGCCGAAGGAGGGGACCCACTCTATCTTTTCCGCCATTTTCTTTATCTCATCGCGGTGATTCGTTATGTCCGCGAACCACTGGTAGGACTGTACGAACTCAACGGGATGCTTGCACCTGTCGTGCAATTTCACCGTCTGGGCGAGCTGCTCCTGCTTCACGAGCTTTCCCTTTTCCCTTAACATCTCTATTATTGCCTTCTTCGCCTCCTCCACGTTCATACCGTCCACTATTCCGGTGTTCTGCATCTTTCCCCAGGGGGCTATGGAATCTATTACCGGGAGCTTGTGCCTATACGCCCAGATGACGTCCATCTTGTCCCCGAAGCTGCACACCATCAGCAGCCCTGTCCCAAAATCCTTCAGGACGTCCTTGTCCGCGAGCGCGGGCACCTCCTTTCCCAGCGCGGTCGTGATCTTCTTTCCCGCGAGGTGCTTGTATCTCTCGTCATCCGGATGGAAAAGGACCGCGACGCAGGCGGGCATGAGCTCTGGGCGGGTGGTCGCGATTTCCAGGGGCTCGCCCTTCGGCCCGGTGAATATAAAATAGTTGAGGAGCGTGCCCCTTTCCACGTCCTCGGTGTCTGTTTTCGCGAGGGCGCTCCTGCACCTCGTGCACCAATAGACCGGGTGCTTCGCCCTGTAAACCATCTTCTTTTTGTGCATCTGCAGGAGCGAGAACTGGACTTTCTTGTGGTAGCCTGGGTCCATGGTCCTGTATTGGTATTTCCAGTCTGGGGAATACCCCATCCTTGTCATGGATTCCCTCATCTTCGCAATCATGTCTTCCGTCCATTCCACGCATTTTTTGCGGAATTCCGGGGGCGGGAGCTTGCCGTATTTCTTCTCCACCTTGACCTCGGTGGGGAAGCCCTGGGTGTCCCAGCCCTGCGGGTAGAATACGTTGAAGCCGTTCATCCTTTTGTAGCGGGCCACGAAATCGAAGTATGCGTAGGAAAGCACATGCCCCATGTGCAGCTCTCCGCTCGTGAAGGGCGGCGGGGTGTCTATGGAGTAGAGCGGCTTTTCGCTGCCCGGCTGGAACGCATACGTATTGCTGTCCAGCCATTGCTTCTGCCACTTCTCCTCTATTTTGTTGTCGAAAGATTTCTGGAGCATAAGTTGCACCGAAGAATAAGAGATTGGTAAGAAAGTAATAAATAGGTATTCCGGACGTGCCGCAGAAAACGGAGGGGGGTTCTGAGTACCCTAGAGAGAAGGGGGGAGGCAAAATATGAGACGCTGCTGGAGGGCGGACCATTTTACGGGTGCATCTTGGAGAGGGCAAAAAAATCAATAATGAACAAATTTCGCTATGAGATTTACACGCCCCTGAACGATGTGGAGGAGCCAATTGACAGGCTCCCGCCTCAGAGCTGAACCCTCATCCCGTCCGTTGCCGCGATTGTTTTTACCCCTGTTTCGTCTTCCATCTCCTTTGCAATTATTTTTGATTTTCCCATTATCATCTTCATCCCGAGATGGTTGAGGATTGCGAGCTTCGGGCCTGCCTTACCTATTAGGTCCCTCGCCTGGGCTGCGGTCATGTGGCCCTCGTATGGGTCTTCACTTGGCTTGAGCGTATTGACGATTAGCACATCGCATCCGATATAATTGTCTATCATCCCCTTATAGAATTCGGTGTCGCTTGTGTAGCCGATGGTTTTTCCGTCCATTTTCAGCTTGAACCCGAACGCATCCGCGGAATCGTGCACTGCCTTTATGCATTCCAAGGAGAACTTGCCTTTTTTGGACTCAAAGTCCTTTTTCTTTCCTGGATTTGCGGTGAACACCTCGTCGCACAAGGATTGGTGGTAGAGGTCCACCCCGCGGTCGCCCTTCTCATTCCCCTCGATTACGTATTTTGAGCCTATGAGGATGCCGCCTTTCTTCAGCCCGAAGTGGCTCATCCCCTCCACCATGAGCGCGGCGTCGTTGCAGTGGTCGATGTGGTGGTGCGTAACTATAACCGCATCCAATTTGAGGGGATCCTGGTGGCGCCTCATCCCGTCAGCCAATGCGCCGGGGCCCGGGTCCACGTGGATGTTCAAGGAGCCGTTTATGCGGAAGCCGCCTGTGCTGCGGAGCCTTCGTAGGAGGTTTATCCTTCCTCCTCCCGTACCTATGAAAAATAGCTCCATGTGCAAAAAATGGAAGAGAAAATATTTAACGCTTGGGGAGAAATGAGCAGGCTTTGCAGATTTCCCCGGAAGAGGGCTCGCCGCAGATTTCGCAGGAGTTTATGTGCAGTTTTTCCTTCGGAATGGTTTTGCGTATCGCATCCTGTATCGTGTGCCCGCTCGCGGCTATTCTCAATTTCGTGCTGGGGTATGCCTCCTCCATTAGATTTAGCTGGTGGCGGATGAACCTGCGAATTGCATGCTGGACGTACGGGCAGCAGCACGCGCCTTCCCCGTAATCGTATCCATAGAGATACGCATAAGTTGCGACCTCCTTTTCGGAAAGGGTTGCGAAGGGCTTTATGCGCTGGATAAGGGATTTGCTCTGCACCAACGGCTCCTCCATCCGCGCGAAGCGGAGCGGCTCGTTCCTTACTACGTTTAGAAGAACGGTTTGC
Organism: Microcaldota archaeon; assembly: GCA_013425455.1. GTDB lineage: Archaea > Micrarchaeota > Micrarchaeia > Anstonellales > Bilamarchaeaceae > CAIXOA01. Next base: position 2,624 of record JACCLI010000008.1, read on the forward strand.
GCAGTATCGTCCAGATTATGGGCAATAATGAGCTTGCTTGCCCCGAGCTTTCTTGCCTTTGAATTGAGAAGCCGCCTCCTCAAAACTGCGCATACGGAGCAGTTCGCTTTTCCTTCCTTTGCGAGGGAATCAAGAGTAACGCCCTCTTCCTTCCCGAACGTGTAAATGTAATGTTTTACTTTCAGCTTCTTGCAGAATTTCTTCGCGCGGTTGATGGTGTGCTCGCGGTAGCCCTTCACGCCCTCATCTATTGTGATTGCGAAAAACTGGAAAGGAAGTGCTTCCTTTAGATGGGAAAGGAAATGCAACATGGAAAAAGAGTCTTTTCCTCCGGATAATCCGAGCGCAATTTTTTCATTTTTCCTTATCAGGTTTTTCTGCCTTATCTCCAATCGTGCCTTCTTCTCGAAATATTCCAGGAAATGCTTTTTGCAGAAGTGCCTTCCAAGGTGCGGGGCAAAATAGACCGGGATTCCTCCGCACTCGCACTCCTCATATTTCCTTTGCTTGTGCAATGCGCTTCCGGACTGGGGCGCGCCGTGCTTGAAATAGATTATGGAGGCCTCCTGCCCCTTTTTCGCAATGGCGGTTTCGGGTGAGATTTTCCCATCTATGAATACTAATACTTCCTGCGAGCAGATTCCCATTTCCTGAAGGAGCTTCTGGATGTAAGTGTCGGACTTGACTTTGAGCTGCATATAAAATAAATAAAGGGAGGTTGGGTTTTTAACCGCTGTTTCTTTTTGACGAAATTCTACAAGGCTACAAACACCTTTCTTTTGCTATCTTTAGCATTTCCACTATCTCGTCATGGCCGTTCATCTCAGCTATGTGGATTGCCTTATCATCAACCTTTGCGCCTGCGGCAATAAGCGCTTCGACAATTTCCCTGAAACCAAGCATTGCGGGACGGAAAATCGTGGTTTCACCGAACCTGTCGGAAGCATTCGCGTCCGCACCATGGGAGATCAGCAAGCGGGCCATTCCAATGAAGTTGGCACCTGCGGCGCGCATGAGAGGTGCCACCCCGTTCTTGTCGCAAAGGTTCAAATCCGCCCCTGCCGTGATAAGCATCTCTGCAACTTCCTGGCGACCCAGAGCCGCAGCGAACATGAGCACGGTCTCGCCATCCTTGTTTTTGGCATTCACATCCGCTCCGGCTTCCAGCAGCCGCTCCATAGTTTCCTTCGGTCCGGCGATTGACGCTATGCGTAGCAGTTCATTGCTCAACTCCAGTGCCTGGTCTGCGGAGGCTCTTGGCAACATCGGCTCCTTCAAGGGTTCGGGTTTCTTGGATGCCTGAGCCACAACCCCGGACGTTTGCATTTGTATTTTTGATTTCATTCTCATCACCTCTGCTCCGCCCTTTTGAGAATCTTCTCGATCGTATTGCTCGCCCTTGCGAAATCCAGCGCGGTTACCCCATGGAATCTGGCATGCGCGTCGGCTCCGGCTGAAACAAGTGCATTTACGATGCTCGTGTTCCCCCGCATGGCAGCTGCCATCAAAGCGGTAAAACCATCTGAGGATGTAACATTCACGTCAGCCCTGTCAAGAAGGCGATCCACCACTTCCTCGTGCCCGGACCAGGAAGCTGCGATTAGCGCCGTCTTACCGACTTTTATTGATGTGGATGGCCCGCACCTTTCATCGAATTCCATGCCTATTTCATGTGCGGCAAGGAAGGTTATGAGTTCCCGATTCTCCGCGATACCATTCCTGCCCATTGCCAGAATGAGACTGGACTCGAACGACATAGTGTTCACATCCGCACCGTTGGCAAACAGCAAATCCACAATTCTGCGATCCCCATGCGATGAAGCGGCCATCAGTGCGGTTTCGCCTGAATTGTCCTTTGCGTTCACATCCGCTCCTGCCTTGAGGAGGATTTTCACTGCTTCGGGGTGGCCCCAAAAAGACGCCATCATCAGCGCAGTGGCTCCCTGGCCATCCCTTGCGTTCACATCCGCACCTTTGGCAATCAGGAACTCTACGGCTTCTGCACTTTTGCTTCCGCCTATGAAAACGGCCTCCATCAGTGCAGTTTTGCCCGAGCCGCCCACCCTCGCGTTCACATCCGCCCCGGCCTTCAGCAGTCTCCCGACTTCGCTAATATCGCCGCTGTGTGATGCGTCGTGTGCAGCTTTGCACAGTTTTCTGTTCAGTTCTTCCAGTTCCTTGGCGCTCACCACTGCCTTAGGTTCGGCCTTTGGCGCAAGCCTATTCCCAAATTCCCTCGGCGCGCCTTCCGCACCTACAGCTCCTTTCTTTTCGTCCATTTTTACTGTCATATTTATCACCATCTTATCCGGCTATCTCATCCCAACCGATTGCGCCCAATCCAGCATCCGTTCGGCGCGCGCAAGGCAATCCAGCCTGTCCCTTGGGTCCTGGATGCCTTTGGCAACGCCTACTGCCCGCAATGCAGTCTGCTGGGCATCGTGCAGGAAGTGCCCTAGCCTTTGCTCTGCAGCAACGTCGCAAAGTGCGCGGACTTTTTTCTTTTCGTCCGCTATGCCCATGGATTCGTCAGCCATCTTCTGCAGGCGAATCCGGAGCATCTCTCTGATCTTTGCCACGTCCTGCTCGGCAAGCGGCGAAGCCCCTTTCCCAAACTCCCTCGGCGCACCTTCTGCGCCTACAGTTCCCTTCTTTCCATCTGTTTCTATTTTCATATAATATCACCTGCTATAACTACTCAATGCGTATTAATTAGATTTTCTACTAATTTTTGCCTCAAAAACAAATACTATTATAAAATATGTATAATATGATTAATTCATGGAATTGGACGCCCTGGACAGGAAAATACTCTACGAACTGGACATGGACGCGAGGCAGTCAGCAAAAAGCATCGCGAAGAAGATAAGGAGCAACAAGGACACGGTGAATTACAGGATAAACCGCCTCATAAAAGAGAAGGTAATCTCCGGCTTCCTCACGAGGATAGATAATGCGCCCCTCGGCTTCAACGTAACCAAGTTGTGCATACGCTTCCAGGACACGGATGAAAAGAAGGAGGAGGAATTCTTTTCCTACCTCGATTCTCTCCCGGAGGTCGCATGGGCGGTGCAGGCCAGCGGAAGGTGGGACGTCCTGCTGGCGATATGGAACACCTCCAATTTCTCCTTTTACCAGACTTTGGGCAAGATACTGAACCGCTTCAGCAGGAACATATTCGAGAGGGAGGTCATACAAAACATCAACTGGTTTTACTACAACAGGAAATGGCTCCTGCCCGAGGACTATGGGGTGCAGGCCGTGAAATACGGGGGGGAGCCGGGGAGGGAGCGGCTGGATAAGATGGACGTTGCGATACTGGAGCGGATGGTGAAGGATGCGCGCATTCCCTTTTCGGAAATTGGGAAGAAGGTTCGGACCTCGCCCCAGAATGTGCTGAACCGCGTCAGGAACATGGAAAAGAAGGGCATAATTACGAAATATGGAATAGATTTGAACTATGAAAAGCTGGGGATCGTGTTCTGCAAGGCGTTCGTAGCACTGCATAATATGAATGAAGAGTCATTGAAGCAGATATACGGCTACTGCGAGAGGGAGCCGAAGGTCTTCACGCTAGTAACCGCGCTTGGCGCGTGGGATTTGGAGCTGGAGATGGAAGTGAGCAGAATAGAGGAGATGATGGACATAATGAACAGGCTGAAGCGGGAGTTCCCCAACTGCATAAGGGGATACGATTCCATCGTGATTACGAAGCAGAGGAAGCTGAGTTACATTCCTCCGCTGAAAATATAAGGTTTTATTAGTTATCTTCCTATTCCAACCCATGAAAATCACTTCTGTTTTTGCAAGGGAGGTGCTGGACTCCCGCGGGAATCCAACTGTGCAGGTGGATGTGCAGGCGGGAAGGGGATTTGGGAGGGGAACTGCGCCTTCCGGAGCTTCCACGGGAATACATGAGGCGCTGGAACTGCGGGACGGCGGGAAGAGGTACGGCGGTAAGGGAGTGCTCAAGGCAGTGGAGCACGTGAATAAAGTGATTGGGCCGGCGCTCGTTGGGATGAACACTAATCAGAAGAAAGTGGATGTGAAGATGATTGAGCTGGACGGAACGCCGAACAAGGGGAAATTGGGCGCGAATGCGACTGTTGCCACTTCTATGGCGGTTATGAGGGCGGCTGCAAATGGGAAGAAGAAGGAAGTGTATGAGTATTTGGGTGGGAAGACTCTTCCTGTGCCCATGCTGAATGTAATTAACGGGGGAAAGCATGCGGGAGGCTCGCTTGCAATCCAGGAGTTCATGATTATTCCGGCTTTTGCGCCTTCCTTTAAGGAAGGGTTGCGGTATGCGGCAGAGACTTATCATGCGCTGAAGGGGATTTTGGAAAGGAAGTATGGAAAAGGCGCGATAAACGTCGGGGATGAGGGGGGGTTTGCGCCTCCAATGAAGGAGACAAGAGAAGCGCTGGAGGCATTAGTGCAGGCGATTAATGAGGCGGGATATGCGAAGGAGATGAGAATCGGGATGGATTGCGCGGCCTCTTCTTTCTATGCGAACGGAAAGTATGCGATTGACGGGAAGAGCCTGAGTGGAGGCGAACTTGTTGATTATTTGGGCGGCGTGCTATCTTCCTATCCTGTGGTGAGCGTGGAAGACCCATTGCAGGAGGAGGATTTCGATGGGTTCGCAGAATTCACGAAAAAGCACAGGGGCAAGATGCAAATAGTCGGGGATGACCTGCTATGCACGAACGCCGCCAGGATAAAGACGGCCATAAGGAAAAAATCCTGCAACGCATTGCTTCTCAAAATAAATCAGATCGGAACGGTGAGCGAGGCGATTTCCGCGGCGAAGATGGCGCAGAAGGCGGGATGGAAGGTTGTGGTGAGCCACCGCTCGGGCGAAACCGAGGACAATTTCATCGCGGATTTCGCAGTGGGAATAGATGCGGGCCAGATAAAGACGGGCGCCCCTGCACGGGGGGAAAGGACTTCCAAGTATAATCAACTATTGAGGATAGAAGAGAAAGTGGGCAACACATACGCGAAGGTATTCCAATGAGCTGGGCGACGGGACTGGGCTCCTGGTTCGGGGAGCTTCTCCTTTTCTTCGGCGTGTTCGCGCTGATTGCCTCAGGCGAATGGCTGCTCGCCGGGATTGGGGTGATGATGATATTCCTGTTCGAGGGATTGGCGGTGCAGGAGAAGCCGGGGAAGGAGGAGATGATGGCGCTTGCGGAGTTCCCGGCGACCGCAATCAAGAACCTTGCGTTCCCATTCCTGTGGATGGTGCTCTATTTTATGGGGACGGGCGAGTTCATACTCGCGTTCGCGGTAACCACGGGCATAAAGGCGATTGCGCTGAACGCGAAGGTCCTTGCAAAGGCGCACCTGTTCCTGGAATAGATTTTAAAACTCTTCCCGGGATAAGAAATTCAACAATGCTTATTTAGGTGCATTTATGGCTATACAGGTTTGCGTAAGGTGCGGGGAGAAGACTGCGAAGATGGAGGCCTGCGGCTACTGCAGCAGGATGCTTTGCAGGAACTGCGTGAAGAGCTGCAGGAAGCCCTCGAGGACCGAGAGGCTCTGCATCTGCAAGGACTGCTGGAGCAAGATGGCGACCCGCAAGAAGTACAAGGCTGTCGAGAAAAAGGTGGAGGAAGAGTTCGAGCCTAGGGACTTCGGAAGGCCCCGCGGCAGGAGAAGGTTCTAGCCTTTACATTTTCTTTGCTTTTATCCTTATTATTCTTCCGTCTATCTCCCAGCTCTGCTCCTTTTCAGGGAGCGGGCCGAAGGATAATTCCTTCGCGTGTGTAAGGTCCGCTATCTTCCCCTCGTGCTTCTGGAGTATGGCCTCCAGGCCCTTCTCCACATCTATCTTGACGGAAATGTGGTCCTTCTCGACGAGGTTCATCTCCTTCCTTAGGAGCTGTATCCTGCGCACTACCTCGTTGCGCATCGCCTCCTCGTAAAGCTCCTCATGCATCTCGGAATCTATGAATATTTTTCCGAGAGGGATTTCCGCGGAGGGGAACTGCCTATCCTCCTCGCCAGCGGAGATTGTTTTTACATTAAGGAGCTTGCAAAGAACCGGGGAGAGCGTGTCCACTGCTTCGGCGAGCTCGTGGGAGGTCGTCTTCACGTACGCCTCCGCGAGCGGCCAGCGCAGCTTCACCCCGCTCTTCTGCCTCAGTTCGAGGAATGCGGGGAGCGTCCCGCGCGCCATCTCGAACTTCTTCTCAAGCATGAGGTCTATCTGGGTCGCATCCGCATCCGGTATCGCGAACAGGGAGATGCTTGCCTCCCCCTCGGCCTTCTGGAAGAACTTCTGGTAGATGTATTCGGAGACGAACGGGCAGACCGGCGAGAGCATCTTGAGGAGGGAGAATATGGATTCGTAAAGCGCGTAAAGCGCCCCGTCCCCCTCGCCCCTCGCTATCCTGTCCTTGGCGACCTTCATGTAGAATTTGCTCAAATCGTCCACGAGGAACGTCTTGAGCGCCTTGGCCGCGCGGCTCATCTCATACTCCTCGAACGCGGCGTTGTATTCCTTCAAAGTGGAGTGCAGCCTGGAAAGCAGCCATTTATCTTCTATTGCGAGCTCGGGCGCCTCCGTTTTCTTCTGCGGGTGGAAGCGCGTGAGATAAACATAAAGGTTCATGAGGATGTCCAGCGTCCCGTGCGCCTCTCCTATCTCGGTCCAGCTGAACTTCTGCTCCTCCCACAGGGTGTTGGAGAGGCCCCAGAGGCGGAACGCGTCCGCGCCCCCCTTTTCAAGGATGTCCTCAAGCGGGACGAAGTTTCCCACGGATTTGCTCATCTTCTCCCCGTGCTCGTCCACAAAGAAGCCGTGCATTATCACCCTCTTGTAGGGCGCGCGGTCCTCCTTCACTATCCCGGTGCCGAGGAGGGAGTAGAACCATCCCCTTATCTGGTCCTGGCCCTCGAGGATTGCGTCGGCCTGCCCATATATCTTTCTCTCTTCGGGCGTTAGCGAGGCCCAGACTGCGTTGCCGGAATCGAACCATACGTCCAGCACATCCTTAACGCGGTGCATCTTCCCTCCGCACTTGCATTTGAAAGTATAGGAATCTATGTAGGGGCGGTGGAGCTCCTTTATTCCTTTGAGCTCTGAAGCGTCGCCCAATACTTTTAACTCCTCGCAGGATTCGCACTTCCAGATGGGCAGCGGGATTCCCCAATACCTCTGCCTGGAGATGCACCAGTCCGGGGCGTTCGTGACAAATTCCTTGAACCTTGTCTGCGCGAAGTCCGGATGCCAGCGGGACTTGTCTATCTCCTCCATCATCCTATCCTTCATCTTCGAGACTTCAATGAAC
>JACCLI010000033.1 GCA_013425455.1 Microcaldota archaeon
GAAAAAATTGGAGGAGCTGATTGAGAAAGATGATCTGCTCATACTTCCGGAGACGAGGAAGAATGAGGTTCTTGCGTTCATACGCGGGGGATTGAAAGACTTCAGCGTATCCCGTTCGCAGGAGAGGGCGAAGGGATGGGGGGTTCCGGTTCCCGGGGACCCTTCGCAGATAATGTATGTGTGGTTTGATGCGCTCGGGACTTACATCACCGGGATAGGGTACGGGACGGACGAGAAGGAATTCTCTAAATTCTGGCCAGCGGACGTGCACGTAATAGGGAAAGGAATTCTGCGCTTCCATGCGGTTTATTGGCCTGCGATGCTTCTTTCCGCCGGGCTCAAATTGCCGAAGAGGGTTTTTGTGCACGGGTACATAACCGCGGAAGGGCAGAAGATGAGCAAATCCCTCGGGAACATAATCGACCCTTTCAAATTATTCGAGAAATTCGGGGTGGACCCGATAAGGTATTGCCTGCTCGGGGGCGTTCCTACTTTCAGCGACGGGGACTTTTCCGAGAAAGAATTGGTTGCGAGAAACAATAATGAGCTTGTTGCTAATTTGGGGAACTTTGCTTACAGGACGCAGAAATTGATTGAGAAATTCTATGCGAATGTAATTCCTGAAGCGAAACTGGATGCGGATGACGAGGCGCAGTTAGGGAAGATTGCTGATTATTCCGAGAAAATTTCCGCTGAGATGGAGAAATATGAGTTGAGGAGAGGGCTGGAACTACTGATGGAACTGAGTTCTTCATTCAACAAATATCTGAGCGACAGGGAGCCCTGGAAAAATGAGGCGAAACGGGCGCAGACGCTTTATGTGAGCTCGCGAGGGCTCAGCGCGCTTGCGATTCTTGCGGAGCCTTTCCTTCCATTTACCTCCGGGAAGATGGTGAAGGCGCTCGGGATAAAGAAGGCGCTTTGGGAAGATGCGGGGAAGGAATTGCTGAAGCCGGGGGCGAAGCTCGAATCGCCTCAGCAGCTATTTAAGAAAATAGAGGAGAAAAAATAAGATTGGAAAAAGAAAAAATCTACTTCACTAGGATTCCATTAACAATCCCGTCCTGCCCGACGCGGTTGGTGACGCGGACCTTCCCGACATCGGTGTTCAGGATTGCGCCGCGGGTAATGATGTTTTGCCTCGCGTACTGCGGGTTGTGGCTCTCGACGACGGAGATTATTTTCGCCTTCTTCGTCTTATTTCCGTCCATAAGAACATTTACGAAGCCGGCCCTCCTCGCCTTCACCTTGGTGGTTCCGCCCCTTCCCCTCTTCAGGTAGCGGTCCTCCTCCGCATTCACCTTCGTGGCTGTGAAGCCGCCGCCCATGTGCGCGAGCTTCTTGTCGCGGAACTTCCTCTTCCTTCCGCCGGTGCCGGCCGAAACTTTCTTCCTTATTGGCTCGTGATATTGATAAACCATATATTCACCTAAAGTAGGTAAAGATTTAATTCCTCCGTATGTTTTATAAGAGTATGCTCATCGTCCGAGGTGAAAGCAGGCTGGCGGCAGATGAACTGCTGCGGAGGGCGATGGAAAAACGGGTCCTTCTGCTCAATCCGGGGAAGGCGGGCTCGCTTGAGGAATTGGAATTGGCGCACGAACTGGCGAAAAAGAGTTTGGAGGAAGGGACGGCGATTTCGAAAAATTTGGAAATAGAGTTTGTGCTGTGGCTGGCCGGAAAAAAGGATATACGGAGGGCGTTTGAGGAAGTTGGGTTCGGGGCGGGAACGGAATTCATTGCGGTGGGATTCGGGATTGGGAAAAAGGAACTTATTGCGGAACTGGAGATTAGAGAAAAGAAGCTCGGGCTGAAAAAAGAGGCGGGATGGGAGGCGGTGGAGAGGATCAGCCTGTCTCGGATTTAGTGATTATTTATTTTACATATTTTATTATTTTTTAACACAACTATTATAATTCTTTTCCTTCAAAACGGATGCATGGACTGGAGAGTATTGGCTTTTCCCGCGGTGATTGGGGTTGCGCTTTTCGCATGGAACAATTACTTGGGGGCGCTGAAAACGAACGAGGAGGCGAAGCGAAAAATTACCCTGGTTTTCCTTGCGGTTGTGCTGCTTTTCTCTGCGGGGTTTGCGATGAGGCTGAACCCGGACGGAGAGATAATAGACCTCGGATATTACCTTACGGACTTCTCGTTTCTTCTTGCGTATCTGCTTATTGCGGTTGCTGCATTATTGGGGCAGGCGAAATACCATTCGACGTAGAAAGCTATTTTAAATGTTTCATATAGTATTATATCATGGAATTTGGTGCGGCCAGCGCAATTCCTGATAAATATAGGCAAATTCTTGCTGATGAGGAGCTAGTGGGAAGGCTGGCGCTCAGGATAAGCATGCATTCGATTGATTATGATGATGGAAAGGCGCAGGCGGCGGAATTCAGGTCTTTTCTTACGGACCTCGCGCACGAGAGGAGGCTCGGGAAGCTCTGGGAGATGCGCGGGAGGGCAGGGGGAAACGAAAGGAAGGCTGCGCAGGCCGCGCTGTATGTGGGGCTGGATGAATGCGGAGAGAGCGGGCACCTGGACGGGCCTGTGGAATTGCTCAGGAAAGAGGGTTTGGCCCCGAAAGTCAGGAAGGCCGCGGAGAAGGCAATATTTGAAGCGATGCTTGTGTGCGGCAGGGGCGGGAGGGTCTCGCTGGCCCTGGAGCTGCTGGATAAGGAATGGCTACCTGAAAAAGTGCATGTGAAGGCGCTCGAGGTGGCGGGGAAGGGCACATATGCAAATTATGAGAAATACATGGAAACGGTCATTGGATTATTCGGGAAGGAATGGGCCTCGCCGGAATTGAGGGAGTCGGCGGAGAGGGCGCTGATGGAATGGGCGATAGATGAGTGCCTGGACCGGGCGGACCCGGATGACACAGGAGCGCTGCTCGGGCTTGATGAGAATGGAATGACCACCACTAAGAATGTGGATAAGGGGAAGCTGGTCTCCTTGGTGCTTGGGCTGGCGGCAAACGAACAAATTGCGACAGGGGTGCGCGTGAAGGCGGTGGATGCCGCCACCGCGTGCCAGCATGTGGGCCGCGATAAGCTGGCGGATGCGCTCGGGGAAGTGATGGAGAAGGAGGTCCCACCGGAGCTGATGGAGGCGGTGCAAAGGGCGCTGGAGGCGTGCGGAGCCCGGAAGGTCGCGATGGAATGCGCAGGGAAAACCACGGAAGAGCTTGTGAAGATGCGCGCTGCCATCAGGACCGGCGAGAGAAGGTTTGTGGATGAAGCGATATTGGAAAGGTTCGGGGGATGGGCGGCAGGCGGATGCACAGAAGAGCTTGCAGAGATCCTTGAGAAGAAGGACCTCAGCCCGAGGCTTAGGGCGGAGGGGGAGAAATCCCTGCTCGAGGCAGTGGATTTGTGCGGGAATGGGGAGAATGCGGATGGGCTCCTTAAACTGCTGAAAACGGGAAGGCTTGCTGGGACTAGGGCGGAATGGCGGGAAAAATTGCATATTAAAGTGATAGAAAATCTGGGAAGATGCCAGAACGTGGACTGCGGGAAGCTGGTTGATGCGCTTGGGGATATTCTTTGCAAGAAAGATACTCTGAAGGGGCTGAGGAAGGCTGCGGAGAGGGCGCTGCCCGGGCCTGTGGAAGAGTGCATAAGGGAAGGGGGGATATACCTCGGGGCTGCCGCCGGGCTCTTCAAGAAGAGCGGGATACCGTGGGGAATAATCAACAGAGTTATGGAGGCGTGCGTAAATAACGGCCAGTGCACGAAAATTGCGCAGCTATTCAAAAGGGGCGATATGCCGGAGGGCAGCGCAAAGATCGCGGAGAGGGTGCTGCTCCAGAGCATAGATTTCTTTGCGAAGGCATCCGCCACGGAAGACCCAAAGGAAAAAGCGATGATTGGCTATGTGGTGGTGCTGCTTGAAGAGAAAAAGCTGCCTGAGAGCGTTTACCTGAAGGGAATCGAAGTTTGCAGGAAGTACGAAAAGGTGCACGGGTACCCGTTTGTGGATGCGCTCGGGGAGTTTTTCTCGAGGCCTGATGTTACGCAGCCGGTGAGGGACGCTGCTGAGAAGGCGCTGTTGGGAGGGGAACTTTTGGAATGCGCTGGGGCGGGGCATACAGAACGCCTTGAAAAGCTGAGCAGGATGCAAAACATCCCGGAAAGAGTGAAGGAACAGATCGATCCAATATTCGAGGCGTGCCGGAAACTCAAAAAGAAGCAGCGGGAAGAGGCGGCCAATGGGCTTAGGCCGAACACGCCGGTTTCCTTAAGCGGGGACCAGGGCTTTGTGGATTCGAGAGTGAGGCCGCCTTCTTCGGAAAAGAAAGCGGTGGCTCCGGCCGAGAGCGCGCCCGTTACAAGGATAGTGCCGGCAAATGGAAGGAAACCCGAAAACTGATTAGGCGGGCGGAGGCTTCTTCTCTTCTTTCTTTATCCCCAACCTTTCCCGCAGCACTTCCTCATCGATGGGCAGTTCAATTCCCAGGAGCTTGTGGATGAATAGGAACATATCGATTACCTTGGAGGGCTCCAGCGTGGTGAGCGCGGCCATCTCCTTCAGGCTCATCTCTTTTCCAATCAGCTGGTAGAGTAGCACGCCCTCCCTCCCGTATTTCTTATACACGGAGTAGCCGTCCTCCCCGTATTTCCTCCTTATGTCCTCACGGGCTGAGGGCTTGAGCATTATCACTTTCAGCTCCTGGAGGAACTTAAGCACATCGTAAATCTTGTAGAGCGGAAGCTTGAGCTGCAGGGTGAGGTCCACAACGTCCCTCTTCCCGTCCATCAGCTCGAACGCCTTCACATAATCCTTTCCGAACTTTAGCATCACCTGGGCTTTGGCCCGGATTTCCGCGATTATGTCCTTGGTGGTCTTCGTGGGAATGTCCAGCGAGACGGAGGCGAGCTCCTTATCGGATATTTGCGCCCCAAGCTCGGGCTTCTCCTCCACCATCGGGGAAAACATCGTCTTGGGCGCCTGCACGGCGCCTGCCGGAGGCCGCAGCTGGGGGCCTATGGGCGGGGCCATCCCGGGAGGCGCGGCTCCTGGAGGGGCCATGGGTGCGGCTGCACGGGGCGGCGGAGGGGGCGCACGCCTGCGCTCCGGATGCTCCAGCCTGATTATGCCCTTTTTCTCCATGAAGTCCAGCATCTCTATAAGCTGGGCCTCGGTGACGCCGGTCTCGCGCATTATCTGCTCTGCGGTGCGCTGGCCGTCGATGAATCCGTAAACCTTGAGCCCGACTTCCCCATATCTGTCCTTTATCGCCTTCTCGGAAGGCGTGAGGTATTCCTCCTCGGCCTCGGGGGCCTCGGGGGGCGCTTGCGGCGGGGGAGCGCGCGGCGCGCGCGGTGGCGGAGAAATTTCCTCCGGAGGGGTGCGCGGCGGAGCCCTCGGCGGAACGCGAGGCGCAACAGGCTTTTTCTCCTCCTCGAATTCCAGCGGCTTTATCCCCTCTTCTTCCTCTCTTGCAGCAGGTTTCTCCTCGATTTCTTTCTCCTCGGCTTTCGGAGGCCTTATCCTTTCCTCGGGAATCCTTTCCTCCCTCCCCATCTCCTCCTCGCTTATGGGGCGAATCTCTTCGCTGACTCCGCGCGGCGGAATCCTTGGCTGAAACTTGGGGGGCGCGGCTGGCGGAGCCCTCGAGGGCAAAGCAGGAGCGGAAGGCGGCTTGCCGGATGCCGGAGGCTGGATGGCTGAAACCCGCTGGTTTCTGCCAGTTATCTCCGGAGAGATATTGATGCCGATGGGTGCGCGCGGAGGGAGCCTTGGCGGAGCCGCGGGAGGAAGTTCTTCCCTGGGCGGAGCCCTGGGCGCGGGTTTCTCCTCCTCTTTTTTCTCCTCCTTCCTTTCCTCCCTTTTGGGGGCCTTCTCGCCCTTAACTTCGCCGGCCTCAAGCTCGACCATGCCGGCCTTTTCCATGAATGAGACTATTTCCGCAAGCTCCTCTGGAGAGACTCCGGATTTTTCGGAGAGTTCGGCGCCGGAGAGGCCCTTCCTGGTGATGGCCTTGTAAACCTTGAGGCCGGGCTTCTTGAACCTCTTCAATACCTTATTTTGGTTCTTGAATTTCTGGACCGCGCTCTCCTCGGCCTTTTTTATTATATAGTCTAAACCTTCCGCGCCTGCCATTTGTAATCTCCGAGTAGGGTTTTTTGATAAAAGTTTAAATTAGTTCCGCATATGCGCGAGAGGGGGGGAGGGTCAGAATGACCGGTAAAAATGGGGATGGGGGTTTTGTTCCCCCTCCGCGTTTTTCCGCTCCGAGGAGTTTTCTGCGCAACGTTTAAAAATGTGCTTTTTAAAATAGGGCTATGGAATTCGACGAGCTCCTCATCAGCACAGGTGTTGACTCGCTAATCAAGCTTATCGAAGAGAGGAAGAGGATAGAACTGGGGATGGCGTCCAAATTGCTTGGACTGCCGACCGCGACCGTTGAGGACTGGGCGCATGTCCTCGAAGAGGAGAAAATCATCCGCATAGAGTACAGGCTGACCGAAGTGAACCTCGTTTGGGTGGCTCCGGGCATGGAGGAGGTAAAGTCGGAGAAGGCCGAATTCGTGAGGAAGAAGGCGGCGCTCGAAGACGAATTGCGCAGGCTCGAAGCGGTGCAGAAGAAGGGAAAGGACGATTTGCGCCAGCAGGCGGAAAGCATGGAGAAGATGTATTCACATTTTGAAGAGAGCTTCCGGAGCCTGGAGGAGCTCTCCAAACAGATAAAGGGCGTTGGCGAGCGCAGGGGGGACGTTTCACGGCAAACGGTGGACAAGGCGGAGGAGCTTGGGAAGAGGATGAAGGAGATACGCGATTCCGCGGGGCTCCTGGAGAAGCAGCTGCTCGAGCACAAGAAGGTTTTCGAGAAGGAGGGCGTGGGCAGGAAGGTCGAGGACCTCGAATCCTACAGGAGGCACGTGACACAGCTGGAGGACAGGGTCAACGACGTCCTGCGGAGGGCGGACGAGGCGGTGAAGAGGGCGCCGAAGGCAGGGAAGGCGGAAATCACCGGCCTGGAAAAGGACATGGAGAAGCTGGAGGGGGAGTACAGGAAAATCAGGGATGATTCCACTTCCGTAAAAGAACTTATAGATGAATTCAGGCAGAGCGCAGAGGTTCTGCAGACCGTGCGGGATCTCATGAAAAATGTTTCGGAGAGCTCTGTTTCGGTCAAGGGGCAGCTGGAGAAGGAATATTCGGCGCTGGAGCAATTGAAACGGGAAATTCCGGGGATTGAGAAGAACCTCAAGGCCGACCTGGAGCTCGTTGCACAATACGAGGATGCGTTGAAAGTTGCGCACGACGTGATGGCGAAGCTCCCGGAAAAGGACGAACTCATAAGGCACGTGGGCGAAATAGAGGGCAGGGAGGATGAGCTCGTATTGGAGTTCAAGAAATTCGAGAAGAACATAAATGCCGTAACAGGCAACGTGCTCTCGTTCGGGGACATAGTCGCGGAGCTCACCAAGCTGAGGGACGAGGTGGAGGCGGTGAGCAAGGCGATGGCGAAGGACTCCAAGGAGGTCTTCTCATCGCTGGAGGAGGAGACAACCACATACAACACTTTCCAGAAAATCAAGATGAAGACGAAACTCTCCATAGACCAGTACCTTTCGCAGATGGAGAAGATTAAGGAAGAGAGCGAAACCGTCTCGGCGCAGCTGGAGTCCCTCAGGAAGGACACGAACAGGAAGCTCGGGGACGTTGCGGAGGCGATGGGGAGCGAAAACCTGAGGAAGGCGGTGGAGCTCCTTGATGAATTGGAGGAGAAGAAAAAGAAAATAGAGGAGGTAAGGAACATCATACTCGACCTCAACCAGAAGAGCGAGAGGCTGGAGAAGAATATAAGGATACTCATGAAGGAGGCGGACCTCATTTCGCTGAGGGAAGGGGGGCCGACACCCAAGGAGGCGGAGGAGAGGACCGAGCGCATCCGGCTCACCGCAACGGAGCAGGATGAGTTCGAGAAGAAACGCAAGGAATTAAAAGACCTGATAAGGAGATTATGGGACGTAGGATAACCGAAGTAAAATATGATACTGGTGAGGTCATGACAAACGGGGACAAAAAAGAGGAAGGGATAAAGGAGATAGTCAGCAGGTTCAAGGACAACGAGGAGGCGGCGAACATCATACCAACCCCTGCGGGGCGCCCGAAGGCGGTGCCGCAAAAGGGCGGGGAAGGTGTGCTGGATACGTACTCATTCCTTAGCGAGAACATCCCGGTGGAGGTGACCATCGAGATGAAGAAGGATTTCGTTCCCTTTTATGACATATCAATCCCGGGAATAGCCGGGGGCACAAAGCTGCT
>JACCLI010000060.1 GCA_013425455.1 Microcaldota archaeon
CGCCCTCGCCCACCTCCGCCAAAACCGTGGGGAGGTCGGAGTCGCTGAATGCGTAGCGCATCCCCTTCCCCCTCCTCACTCCGTAGAGTGGGGGCTGCGCGATGTAGAGGTTGCCCTTCTCAATCACGGGCTTGAGGTAGCGGTAAAAGAGCGTGAGGAGGAGCGTCCGGATGTGACTGCCGTCCACGTCCGCATCGGTCATTATCACTATTTTTCCGTAGCGGAGCTTGGCGATGTTGAAATCTTCGCCGAAGCCCGTGCCGAGCGCGGTTATGAGGATGCGTATCTCCTCGTTCTGCAGAATCTTGTGGATGGGCGATTTCTCCACGTTCAGGATTTTTCCCTTGAGCGGAAGAATGGCCTGGAAGCGCCGGTCCCTTCCTTGTTTGCTGCTTCCGCCGGCACTGTCTCCTTCGACGATAAACATCTCGGCCTTCGCGGGGTCCTTCTCTATGCAGTCCGCCAGTTTTCCAGGAAGGACGCTCCCGTCGAAAATTCCCTTCCTGCGGATGAGCTCCTTGGCCTTTTGCGCGGCCTCGCGTGCGCGCATGGACTTAATCACTTTTTCCATTATGCCGCGCGCGTCCGAAGGGTTCTCGGCCATGAAGCGGGAGAAGCTGTCGTAGGCGATGCTGCTCACTATCCCCTTCAGCTCGCTGTTCCCGAGCTTGGTCTTGGTCTGGCCCTCGAATTGCGGCTCGGGCACCTTCACGCTGACAACCGCGGTGAGCCCCTCCACGGAGTCTTCGCCGCTTATTGTTTCCTCGCCCTTCAGGACCTTGTGCTCCTTTATGTATTCGTTCACAGCGCGGGTGACCGCGGTCTTGAAGCCGACCAGGTGGGTGCCTCCCTCAACGGTCGCGATGTCGTTTGCAAATGTGTGGATGAGGGGGATGTAGCTCTGCGTGTATTGTATCGCGTATTCCACTTCCACTTCCTCGGCCTTCTTCTTGTAGGAGAACGGCTCGTGCACCGTCTCCCTGGAGCGGTTGAGGTATTTTACAAACTCGGAAAGCCCGCCTTCGTATCTGAATTCCTCCTCGCGGTTCGCGCGCTCATCCCTTAGGAGTATGCGGATGCCGGAGTTGAGGAATGCGAGCTCGCGGAGGCGCTCGCGGAGATATTCGAATTCGAATTCCGCCGTGAATATGGACATGTCGGGGTGGAAGCGGACTATGGTCCCGCGGTAATCGGTGCTGCGGATTTCCTCCACCTTTGTCTGCGGGATGCCGCGCGCATATTTCTGCAGATGGATTTTTCCGTTTCGGTGGACCTCGATCTCCATCTGGTCGCTGAGCGCATTCACCACGGAAAGGCCGACCCCGTGCAGCCCTCCGCTCACCTGGTAGGCCTTCTTCTCGAATTTTCCCCCTGCGTGCAGCACGGTGGAGACAATCTCCAGGGCGGATTTGCCGGTCTTGGAGTGGGTTTCGGTGGGGATTCCCCTCCCGTCGTCCCGTACCGATGCCCAGCCGTCCGCCTTCAGTATGACCTCGATGTTTTTGCAGTAGCCCGCAAGCGCCTCGTCTATGGAGTTGTCAACTATCTCGAATATGAGGTGGTGGAGCCCGCGCTTGGCCGTGTCGCCTATGTACATCGCAGGGCGGCGCCTGACCCCTTCGAGCCCTTCTAGTACCTTTATGCTTTCTGCACCGTACTCTTCCATCGTATCAACCTGGTTCGGTTATCCTCCTTTTCCACTCCTCCATGAGTTCCTTGAGCCTTGTGCGCTCGGTGAAAAGGAGGGGCGTGGTGCCGCCGTCCGGGAGGCATACTGCGGCGCTCTTTCTTCCCATTATCACGAATCTCTTCATCTCCTCCTCCCCGAACTTTTTGGAGATGGCCTTTGAGTAACCTATCAGCTTAAGGAACAGGACCGAGCCCACGGTCGCGTTGCCTTTGGAGAAGGTGTTCGAGAGGGGCTTGTTCCCCTGCATTATTATGGAACCCTCGACCAGGCCCGCGCGCTTTATTTCCGCGAGCGAGGTGGAGACCATGTTCTCTATGGAGACCTTCCTGCGCTTTATGCGGTTCTCCTCCAGCACGAGCGCCCTTCCGCGGTGCTCGCTGATGAATTTGCTGACCGCCCATTCCCTCCATTGCATCGGGATGGAGACCAGGGTTTCCACAGTGACCTCCTCGCTCTGGTCCAGGGCTTTTTCGATTTCGGAGTTCCAGACCGGCCAGCTCTCCTCCATGATGCGGACCTTCTGCTCGAGCCCCTTGTCCATCGCCTCTATCTTTTCCATGTGGAAGTCTATGAGGCTCCTCGCAGTGTTCTGCTTGCCCATGTCTATGAGCTGCTCGAGGCGGTCCGTCGGGACGGAAATCAGCGTCGCGTACTCTTCCTTCACGTCCATTCCTACGCGGGAGAGCGTCTCCACGCGCGACTTGAGGTTTCCGGTGAGCACCTTCAGCTTTGAGATCGCATTGAGGTTCTCCTCCTTTGTGGCTCCCTTCGCATGGTAGTAGGTCTCGCCGAAAATGAGCCCCTTGAGGCGGTCCTCTGCGACGAGGTATATCGTGTACGCGCCGAAAACGAACATCAGGGCGGTTATGGAGCCGAGGATGTCGGATGTGAGGCGTATCTGGATGGTCGCGAGGTCCAGCGTGCCCATCTCGACCGGGCGTAGGTACAGTGCGCCGAGGATCATGCACAGGGATATGAGTATTATTCCCATCCCGATGTAGTTTTTCCAGTCCGTGAGCGGCGGGCCCATCTCCTCGGTGAGGTACTCCACTATCACCTTGCGGTCTATGTAGGCGCGGAGCGTATAGTAAAGCATGGTGAGAAGGAAAACAACAAACAGGGCCACGCAGGCGAGGAAGGATGCGGCCGCCCCCAGCGCCGCGTAGTAGCCGACCCCGAGCGAATAGAAGAACATGAAGACGGATTTGGAGATTCCAAGCAGGATTGAGGCGATTGGGTTGGAGGTGATTGCGTCGAAAATTCCAAGGAATTTCACGTTCCTCTCATTCACGGAGGGGTTGCTCCACCTGGACATAAGGTTCTCATCAGGCTTGTCCGGGGAGGTGAAATCATAGGTGAGGGCCTTGCGCTGGGCGTTCAGGTCGACGTTCTCCCAGCCCAGCTGTAGCGGGATCCTCTGGTAGATGGTTCCGTCTATGTCAACGGAGAGCTCGTCTATGTTCAGTATTATCGGGGGCGTGTCCTGCACGAAAAGGAATATGTGCTCATCGCCGCCGCCTCCGGCCACCACTTCGGCAACCCTGTAGCGGTAGCGGTCTGCGGAGATCTGCACGGTGCCCACTTTTCCTGCGGCCTCCTGGAGCTTGTTTAGGCGGAGGTCCAGCGGCGCGCAGAGGTTGTAGGTGCGCGAGTTGAAGACGTTGTTGTAGGAAAGGTCGCTTGAGATGGCCATAAGGCGCACTATCTTGCGTATGTATTGCTCCTTGTCAGCTTGGGAGGGGAGTGTTTGTGTTGCCAGGAGTTCTGCGGTTATCCTGTCCATCTCCGCGCCCTTGTCCTTGAAGTCAAGGAGCTCCCTTCCGAAGGAATCGCCCGCGGATTTCTGTGCGGCCGTGCAGTATTCCGAGCGGCAGTTCTGGAGGCATGAGGGGGGGTCCGCGCACGCTGCGAGCGAAAGCTGCAGGCGTGAGGCGCATGTGGATTCACCCAGCTTCCTGGCGGAATCGAATTCCTGGATTGCGGCCTTTGTGGCCGCGAGGTCCACCGGATCGTTGTATGAGGAGATTACAAAAGTGTATGAGAACGGGGCGACGGAAACCGTCCTGGCCATGCTTATGCCCGCGGGCTGGTCGATGGGGATTGAGCGGTAGGAATAGGAGAAGACGTCGTTTATGCCGTCCGCGTTGAGGTCCATTCCGCTTATGCTTTCTATTGTTTCGTAGCCGCTTACGCTGATGGTCCTTTCTTCAACGCATCCGAACAGCAAAAAGCCTAGGAAAAGGGTTAAGATCAACTGCTTCTTCATGGCTAGCTTTTATATAAACAGGGTTATAAACCTTCCCTTCGGTTTATCGACGTAAAAATGGATTGGTTTTAAGGGTATGGATTTTTTAAGAGAAAAGTAGAGGTTGAAAGACATAAGAAAGGTGCAACAATGGTGCTTGAAGGGACAAAAAATGCCCCAAAAAATCGGGGGGTTATGAGTACCCTAGAGAGAAGGGGGGTGATGAAGTCCCGCAGGACTTCGTCAGACTTCACCGCAGTGAAGCGGATGTCCCCCCTTCTTCTTGGAGGCATGGAAAAAGTGCTGGAAACGGTGCTCAAAAAGATAACTCCGGGCGAAAAGGAGCAGCTGGAGGTGGAGGGGATTGCAAGGGAGGTGGAGGTGGAGGTAGGGGAATTTTTGCCTTCCGGAGTCCGGACCATGCTCACAGGCTCGGTGGTGAAGGGGACATTTCTTGCTGGGGAGGGGGACGTGGATTTGTTTGCTTTGTTTCCGCACTCTTATTCGAAAGAATTGATGTTTGAGGAGGTGAAGGGGGCGGTGGAGTCCGCTTATCCGAAGGCGAAAATGGAGATTGCGTACGCTGAGCATCCATATGTGAAATTCTATCTGAAGGGGAAGAAGATTGATGTGGTTCCGGCTTATTTGATGGTGGAGGGGGAGCGCATAAAGAGCGCCGTTGACCGCTCGCAATTGCATACGAAATACGTAATGGAGGAGATGGGGAAGGCGCAGAGGGGGGATGTGCGGCTGCTCAAGAGATTTTTGAAGGCGAACGGGTTGTATGGGGCGGAGATAAAGACGCTGGGGTTTTCGGGTTATCTTTGCGAATTGCTTGTGATTGCGCGCAAGGATTTTGAGGGGGTTTTGAAGGCCGCTTCTAGATGGAGGGGGAAAGTGGTTTTGGATTTGGAGAAATGTTATACTAATGATAAGGAGATACTGAAAAGATTCCCGGAACAGTTCATTGTTGTGGACCCGGTGGATTCGGAAAGGAATGTCGCGGCGCCGGTTAGTGCGGAGAACTTTGCGAGATTTATAGAAGTTTGCGGGAGGTTCTTGTCTGCGCCGAGTGAGGAGTTCTTCTTTCCCAAGAAAATTAGTGGTGCGAATATCGGGAAGTGGCTTAAGGGGAGGAACTTTTATGGGATAGAATTTTCTAATGAGAAGATAGTGGATGATGTGCTCTGGGGGCAGATAAGGAGGGTAAGTTCTGCACTCGGGGTGTTTTTGGAACAGAACGGGTTTACGGTTCTTGGTTTGCATTCCTTTTCGGATGGGAAGAAAACTGTGCTTTTCTTTGAGCTGAAGGAGGAGGAACTGCCTTCGGAAAAGGAGATGCGAGGGCCGCTTTTGAAAATGAAGGAGGATTGCGGAAAGTTCAGGGCCAAGCATAAGGGCGCTAAATTTGTGGAGAAGGAAGGGAGGATTTTTGCGGTGGA
This sequence comes from Microcaldota archaeon, assembly GCA_013425455.1. Classification (GTDB taxonomy): domain Archaea; phylum Micrarchaeota; class Micrarchaeia; order Anstonellales; family Bilamarchaeaceae; genus CAIXOA01. Next base: position 5,378 of record JACCLI010000060.1, read on the forward strand.
AAAAAGGAAGTGGAGGGACTTTTCCGGGGCGTTCAAGGAATATGCGAAAAAGGGGTTTGTGCCCTCGCACCTTGGCGGTCTTAGGAAGGGGAAGGTGCTGGAAGGGAGGGGATTAATTAGATATAAGGATGGAATAGAGGAGTACATCAGGTATAGGTGAGATGGATGGTGTTTGTATCTACTTTGGGGAGCCACTCGGCGTTGGATGTTTCTGAAGGCGCGAAGCATGAGGGGATGAATTCGCTGGTTGTTTGCCAGAAGGGCAGGGAGAAGGTCTATGCGAAACACTACAAGACCCGCGGGATCCGCGGATGCGTGGATGAGGTGCTTGTGCTGAATAAGTTTGCGGAGATTGTGAAGCCGGAGAATCAAAAGAGATTGGAAGGGTCGGTGTTTGTTCCGAATAGGTCTTTTTCTGTGTATGTTGGTTATGATGCGATAGAGAAGGATTTCAAAGTGCCGGTTTTTGGGAACAAATATTTGCTTAGGGCGGAGGAGAGGGATGCGGCGAAGAACCAATACTTCCTCTTGGAGAAGGCGGGCATAAGCATTGCGCGCACATTTACTCCAAAAAATATTGATGCGCTCTCGCTTGTGAAGGTGCAGGAGAAGAAGAGGCATTATGAAAGGGCGTTCTTCTTTGCGGGCTCCCCGGAGGAGTATGAGGCGAAGGGAAGAGAATTGATCGAGAAGGGAGTGGTTGCGGAGGAGGATTTGAAGAAGGCGAGGATAGAGGAGTTTATTCTTGGGGCGCAGTTCAATTTCAATTTCTTCTACTCTCCACTTACGGGCGAATTAGAATTGCTGGGGATAGATACAAGGAGGCAGACCAATCTGGATGGATTGCTGAGGTTGCCGGCGCACCAGCAAATGGAAGTGTTGAAGTACAGGAGGCTTACTACTATTGAGACCGGGCATATTGCGTGCACTTTGAGGGAATCCCTCCTGGAAGAGGTATTTGAGGCGGGAGAGAAGTTCGTTGCGGAAGTGAAGAAGCACTACAAGAAGGGATTGGTTGGGCCTTTTGCCTTGCAATGCGCGATTGAGGAGCGCGACGGGAAGGAAAGCCTGGTCGTGTTTGATGTTTCGTTCAGGATGCCTGGGAGCCCTGGGACGAGATTTACTCCATATTCCTACTATTTGTATGGGGAAGGGATTTCGTTCGGAAGAAGGGTTGCGATTGAGATAAAGCAGGCGAATAAAGAGAAGAGAATGGAAGAGGTTACGAGCTAAACCCCGTTAAGCTCCTTCAGGAGTTTCATTGCAGCATCCAACTGCTCGGGCGTCCCTTCAACCGTGAGTTCCCAGTCCATCCTGCGCATCCTCAAACGGGCGGATTGGCTTTCCACCACGGCCCCGAGGCATGTCGAAGGAGGGAATGACAAGTACACATCCCTTTCGAAGCTATAATCTCCGGCAAACTCGTGTTTGTTGCGCGCGATTGGGCCGACCCAGCTGGAGTCTATTCTAACCAGGCGCCTTGCGTCAGGGTCCATTTCGCCGCTCACCCTATTATCTCCTCCATGAGGAATGTCATGCCTTGCATCCCCTAGACGCAGGACCTTGTCGTACTCGGGGAAACCCCTTACGATATCAACTCTCCTCGCCTGCACGACCACGTTCCTGCCATCATTCTCAAGGGTGTAATCAGGATGCTCCGCAACCAGGATGCAGCCCTCCTCGCCCCTGAATTCCTTCGGTACCGGGAAAACCCACCTCTTTCCGCTCTTGGGGTCCATGTATTCGATAGCCGCCCCGAAACTCCTCCTGGGCTGCTCGTATCCGGTGATTGTGCCGGTCCAGCAGAGAAAGGCGTCGGAAATGCTTCTCCATTCCCTGCTGCCCATGAGCGCCCTGCTTATCCTTTCATTGGAAGCGAGAACACGCCTTCCCTGTTCGGCCATCTTAATCGCTTCGTCAAAGGGGACGCCCTTCCGGTGACTCGGCACGAGCACTTCGAGCTTCGGGCCGCGGATTAGCCTTGTTTCCTGGTTTGTGGTTTTCATATTTTATCACCATGTTTTGCTTTCACTTTCGCAGGCTGCGGGGCCGGCTTCTTCGCGAAATCCGGCTTCTGGAATTCGCCGCTTTCTTTGGCTAAGCATGTGCGGCCCATCACTTCCTGGACGGTTCTGAATTCCCCGCTGGCTTCTTCCCTAAAGCTGGTGCATGCGTCTTCCGCCCATTTATGAATCTTTTCGCATTTCCTCTCAGCCGCTTCGTGGATTTCCCTGCAGTCGCTCTCGGCCTTTTCGGTAGGGTATACACACAAGCGCTCAGCTTCTTCGCTGAGGATTTTCTCCAGGCAAGAAAGCAGCTTCCCCTTCGCAAGAATCCCGGCATCCTGGTCGGGCGCCCTCTTCATGAATTCCTTTATTATATCGCTGAATCCCGATAGCCTGCAGCTTGGGCATCCCGTTATTTGCGGGATTTCCAGCGCCTTCTTGTACAATTGCGGGTCGTCCGTCTCCGCTCCTTCCGGCAGCAGCGCGATTATGCGCATGACCATCTCGATCTCTTTATTGTTGCAATCATCACGCAACACCAGCCCCTTCACTACCACAAGAAGTTCCGCGAGCAGAGGCGTATCTGCCACTCTTTTCATCTGCGCCTCCGCCATGCTCAGCAGCGCTTTTGCCTCTTCCTTGGATTTTTTGCGAGACTTGAGCATCTCATCGCCATCACAATCACGGGGTACAACGGGGCCCCCCCTAAGTACCTTGCGCCACGCGGCGATGTCCTGCTTCAACTTTTCCACCCTCTCAGCGAACATCTGGCCGGGAGCCGGCTCTTGTGCCTTTGCAACTTCCGTTTGGGTTTCTTTTGTTTCTATTTTCATATCTTGTCACCTGTTGTTAGTTGTAGGAATTAGTGTATTTATTAGCTCCTCTCATCAAATTGGACAAAATTACAAAATTTTATAAATTATTGAGTATAAGTATGAATGTGGATAATATATTGGACTTAAAAGACAGAAAGATACTCTACGAATTAGATGCGAATGCGAGGGCGCCATACTCGGCAATCGCGAAGAAAGTGAGCCTGAGCAAGCAATCCGTAGCCCTGAGGGTACGGAGGATGCAGGAAGCCGGGGTTATCGGAAAATTCGTCACGGTGGTGAACCCGGAGGCTTTCGGCTATTCGGTCTACAAGGTGTACCTAAAGCTCCAGGATGTGGACATGGAGGGAGAAAAGAAAATCCTTGAGGAGCTAGCAACCCATCCAAACCTGGGCTGGCTCGTCTCCTGCATGGGAAAATTCGACATAATGCTTGCGATCGTGGTGGACAAGCCGTTCTCATTTGAGAAGGTTTACTATGGGATGACGCGCCCCTTCAGCCGATTTATACGCGAAAAGACCGCCACGCAGTCCATAGGGACTGTGGAGTATAACCGCAAGCATCTTCTCCCCAAAGATGAGGGGGCGCGGAAAAGGACATCTTTCCATAAATTGGCGGGGGAGCCGAAAATAGACGGGACGGATGGAAAGATACTCGCCGCGCTTTCGCAGGATGCAAGGGCGCAGAATATAGAGATAATGAAAAAAGCGGGGGCGAGCGGGAGGGCGGTAGGATATAGGATAAAACAGCTGGAAAAGGAAGGAGTGATACAAGGATACAGGTGCGTATTTGACAGGGAGAAGCTGGGATTGCAATACTACAAGATATTCCTTGATACAAGCGGGCTGGAAGAGGCGACAAAGAAGAAGCTCCTGGCTTTCTGCGAATTTGAGCCTGGCGTAACTTCATTCGTGAGCTGCATAGGCGCGTGGGATATAGAAATAGAAGCGGAGGTGCGCTCGGCGCAGGAGTTCCAAAAGCTCCTCATGGACATACGGAACATCCTCTCGGATGAGTTGAGGGATTACGATTTTGCGATGATAACGAAGGAATTGTTGCTGGATTATTATCCGAAGAGTTAGCTTATTTTGTGTTTGAGTATGTTTAATAAAGGTTTTCATGCATATTTATCCTTATGGCAGAAAATGTTAGTCCAGTTAGATTCATCCGCCTCGGCATGAGGGCGGGCTATTTGGAAGCAGGAAAGGAATTGCACAAAAGGGGGCTCGATTTCCCGTCCCATCTTTTTGTGGACAGGTGCCTCATGGAAGGGCCGAAGAAGTACACCGGGCCGGAGAGCGAAGTTATGGTGAGGGCGAGGGAGATCTTCGCATATCCAAAGAGGAAAGGAGTTTTTGAGAGGGGGCGGGACATAGTTGATGTTAGGACAGGGTGGGTCATCCCCCATAGCGAGGTCCCGCAGGAGGCTTTCGGAGAGAGGTTCGTAGGCTTGTGCATTGATCCGGAGATTGAAGAGAGCGGGGGAAGAGTGATTGTCCATCCGAAAACCCTGGTGATGCGCCACGGAGTAAAGCGCAACTTCTTGGGGGGTTACTATGGAGTTGTTGATGATTCTACAAGAATCCCGAATGCCCTGGCTGAGCGGAAGGGAGTTGGAAAGGAGATGATGAGGTCCCTGACCACAATGAATTGCGGCGGGATATTCGTGATAAAAAGGGCGGAGTTCGTGAGGGTGGACGGGCCGAGCTTATCTAATCATGTTGTGTCTGCGGATATGCGGCCGGATGTAAAGTTGGATGTGGTTGGAGTCGTGAAGGGGCAGCCCTAGGCGCACGCAAAAGCGGGTCATTCTTTCTTTTCAAGATGGCTTTCCGCAAATAAACAGATGTATTTTTCCGCTCTTGAGATGAAATCTCCAATCTTGCTTTTGGGGAGACCATAGCGCTCAACCCTTTCCCCTATTTCGGAGGAGGCGCGCTTCAGGGCAAGTTCCCTGAATTCTTCTATATCGCTTCCGCCCCATGTGCGCGAGGATGCGGTCTCCGCGGCATCTTCTGTATAGGTTGAGGCCTCCTTCAACGCGAACTCACTGTCCGATAGAAGCGCGATGTGCGCGGCGGAATTGCCCACCAGGTTCGCCATTTCCCTGATTTCCTTCTTCTTGCTCATGCAACCGCCAGCCGGCTTTTCCAGTAGATATCGGCCTCGTTGTAGCCGATTCCGCGCAGGAGCGCATTGATTGCCGCAATTTCGCTTTTGCAGGTTTTTTCAAGGAGCTTCTCCTCGCCCCTGCCCAGCCGCCTCCCTCCGCGTATCCTGGCGAGGGTTTCGCTTCCGAGAAGGCCTTCAAGCTGCTTCCTTACGGCGCCGTAATCATAGGAGAGCTTGAGCGCGGACCGGATGAGCCCGAGGATTTCGAGCGCGGTGAGATAATATCTGCCCCTTTTTTCAGCCCCGGATTCGGAGGCGGTTTCAGTATAGGTCTTCGCTGTGGAGAGCCATTCCTCGTATGCGATCTTCGGTATTGGGGGCATGGGGGAGCGCGTTATGCCCCCTTCATCTAGAACCAGGCCCTCGGAAAGCCAAAAGCGTATGTATGGTTCGGAGAGCACCGCGTTCCTGTAGCCGTTTTCGGAATAGATGGTTAGGTGCAGCTTTATGCGGAACTTTGCTTCTATTCTGCGCCTTATCCCGCTGGTCTCGCCCAGTTTTTCCGGAAGGATCAGCAGCACATCGTAATCGCTGAACCGGTCTGCTTCCCCGCGCACCTGGGAGCCGTAGAGGACGAGGGCTTTGAGTTCGGGAAACAATGTGAAGAGCTCTATTGCCATGGAGTGCAGCACCCGGTTTTTCTTCGCAAGCTGTTGGAGCTTCAGGAAGCTCTCCGCGGTGAGAAGGACGTATTCCCCGCGGCCCGCCCGGAAAAGCTGGAAGTTCTTCCCCATGCGGTGTATCAATACCTTTGAGCTCTGGATGGAAAGCCCGTGGAGATGCGCGAACTGCGCGGGGCTGAACCTGCCCTTGCCGAATTTGTCAAGCGATTTCAGGTAGATGTTCTCTAGCTGCATATCCATATGGGGCACCAAACATTTTTTAAAAGTTAACTAATTAGTTAACTTTGCTTTAGGCGCACGCAAAAGCCGTCAGTCTCTCCTGGTAGCTTCCGTCTATTTTTATGAACGGGAGGGCCTTGGAAAGGTTCACGCCCAGCTTGTGCAATTGCAGCATGCTGGACAATTTTTCCTTATGGGAGGCGATCCTCTCCGCGGTTTTGGGCCCCACCCCTGGAATGCGGAGGAGTTCTTCCTTCCCAAGGCCGTTTATCTCCACTGGCTTGGCTAGTTGGGAGCGTGCGATTGTTACTTTTGGGTCCTCGTTTGGCAGGAAATCGTTCCTGTATGCGAGGTCTATCTCTTCCTTTTTGAAATCATAATCCCGGTAGAGGAAATCCAATTGGTAGAGGCGGTGGCCCCTCCATTTCCCTGCGGGAGAGTGGCCCTCCATCGGAGTTCCGAGGATGGGGGAGAAGGGGGAGTAATAGACGCGCTTGACCTCCATGTGGGTGTATTCGGAAATGGCACAACCGAACACCTCCTTGTCGGTTTCCCCCAATGCGCCGACAATCAATTGTGTGGTATGGGAAATTCCAGCGCGTTTTCTTACCTCCTCCCTTATCCACGCCTGACGCAAAAGAATGTCGTTTTTCATATCCTTTGTGGATGAGAGCTCTGCGAGATGGGAAGGGGAGATGGTTTCTATATTTATGGATAAGCGGTCCGCGTATATGGCTGCTCTCTGTACCTGATCGCGGGAGGAGCCTGGGAGAATCTTTAGGTGGATGTAGCCGCGGAAGCGGAAATCTTCCCTTAGAGTTTTTACTTCCTCAAGCATCTCCTCCATGTTTGTTTCGGGCTCCTCTATGGAGGAGGAAAGGAAGAGCGCATCCACTAATCTTTTCTTGTAGAAGAAATGGAACGTTCGGGCGAGCTCGCCCTTTTCGTATTTGTGGGGCTGCCTGCGGGTGGAGCATTTGGAGTTTATGCAGTATTTGCAGTCCATCTTGCACTTGTTCGTGAGCAGAGTTTTGAACAGCTTGCAGGAGCCCCTCGGGCTGGATGCCTTGTAGATGGGGAGCTGGGTCTTTCCCAGGGAGAGGAAAGTGGAGCTCTGGCAGCTCTCCATGTCGAAGGAGGCGACCTCTGAGAGGTTCTTCACTTTCTCCACACTGGTCATGGATTGAGGTGGAGTTTTGATGTTTATAAAGCGGGGGAGACCTCTCCGCCAGTGATGCCGGTAATCAGTCCAGGAACGCTTCTATCTCGTCTTCCTCCTCTTCTTCCTTCTTTTGCTGCGCAGATTCGAATTTGATTGCCTGCAGGTGGAGGGGCTCGCCCTTCTCCATCTTCCTGGATTTCCTGTCTCGGATTTCCACAAATGCAGGATAATTGATTGCTTCGCCTACGAGTATTCCTTCCCCTACCTTTAGAGAGGTGATGCTGCGCATTGTGCGCTCATCCAATCCTTCGGAGCTCTGGCGGATGTGGTCCAAGTCGTTCGGATTGGTGACGCGGAGGATTATGTGTGTATTGCACTGGCTGAGTGTGGTGGTGCTTAACTGAACGGGGCGCTGGGAAACCACGCAGAGGGCTGCGCCGAACTTCCTTCCCTCCCTCGCTATTTTCTCTATTATGGATTTGGAAGGGGTGTGGATGGCTTTGGAGCGCTCGGGTGCGAAGTTGTGCGCCTCTTCCACAAGGAGCATGAATGGGGGGATGGAGCCCTTTCTTCTTAATTTGAAGAGGCGGGAGGCGATTAGCGTTACTATTGCCTTCTTCCTCTTCTGGTCGTCCAAATCGCTTAAATCAAGCACAAGCATTTCCCCTGGGCGGAGCTCGTAGAGATTCGGATTTTTGCGCGTGGGATGCACGAGGCGCATCTGTGCAAGCTCGTAGAGCGGGCGCATCAGAGACTCCTTGGTGTTCTTGTTTATGCCCGCTGTTTCCACTCTTGCGATAAGGTCCTGCATCCCGTAAACGGTATTGTTCTGCTTTGCGTCCTCGGCCATCTGCTTGAGTATTTTTCCAAGTTCTACTCGCGCGGGGCCGGTCATGTCGGGGAAAAGGGTGCCGAGAAGCTCTGGGTTCAGGTTGGAGAAAGGAACGGAGATCGCCTTTCCTTCAACTATCCTTACCTGCTTCCCATATTTCGGGTCGCTCTTGAAGCCGATGTATTCACCGTGGATGTCTATTACCACTATCGCTATTCTCCCGTCTTCCTTCTTTCTGTCCAATAGTTCCTCCAGCATTACACTTGCCAGATGGGATTTGCCCGCACCGCTCATTGCGAGGATGGCGAGGTGCTTTTGGAGAAGCCTTGTCATTGAGACCTTTGCCTCCACATCGTGGTTCTGGAGCTTCCCCAGCATCAGCCCGTCCGGCTGGAAGCCGATGAAATCCTTGAGCATCTGGTCGTCCGCTGCGAGGACCTTTGCGCCCGGGGAAGGCGGGAGGGAGACGCGCCAGTGCTTGTATTTATCCCCAACCTTGTTCATCAGGCCGAGAATCCTTACCTCGCCGATTGCGTATTCCCATGCCTTGACCGGGAAATGGGTGGAAATGGAGGATTCCTTTTCGTATTCGGCGACGGATTCCGCGCGCTCAAAATAGCGGTTGGCGCGGGTTATTTCCCTTACGAGGCCGAAGACTGTTCCTTCCTCGCTGGTAGTCTGGATAAATTGGTTCTTCTTTACCGGGGCGCCCTCCTCCAAAACGAATGAGAACTCCTGGGTTGTGGGGGACTCTTCTGTGGAAACGACGGTGCCCAATGGCTTCATAGGGATGAATTTACGGGAGAGAGAATATAAAGCTTCTCAGGGCTCCCCGCCGCTAATCACTCGGTTACTTTATATACAATATTCCCATCATGTACGCTTCCGTTCAGCTTTATCGCAACGTCGTCGCCCGGGCCCGCGGAGGAGACCTCCTTGTGGTTTATCTGCATCGAGCGCACCGTGTCCTCAAGTACGAGCGAGCCGTCCTTGTGCTCGAAGCGGATGTGGTCCCCGATCTTAAGGGCGCCGCTCATGCTCAAAGCCGCTACGCCTATCTTCCCGAAAAAGTGGGAAACCTTTCCCACTACACTCTTCGGCATTATTACCACCCCCTGAGATTAGTGCAAATAAAATTAATAAATGGTAGGTCTGGCTAGGCTGAGGGCTTTGGCTTCTTCCTGAAAAGCAGGTAGGAGATGCCTGCGCCAAGGAGCGCGGCAAGGGCCGTAAACGGCAGCGTGAGGCCGGAGAAAGGACCGCATTCCGCGGGCGCCTGCTCTTGCTGGGCGGGCGTGGATGTGCTGCCCACGAATGTCTCGCATTGGGTGGCCTGGGTCCCCCTCCTTGTGCATGCGTTGTTCACGCAGTCCTCATCAGAGGCGCAACGTGGGTTCCCGAACTGGCAGCCAACGCAATCAGGGTCGAAGGCGCAGGACGTGTCGCAGAAGGAATCAAGATTGCAGGTTAGGCGCGGGCACTCCCTGCACTCGGGGCATTCCTGTGCCGGGCACTGGAGCCCCTCAACGGTCTGGTTGCATGGAAGCTCTATAGTGCGGTTAGTGCAAACCGGGCAGGTCTGCTGCTCGGGGCAGCTCCCGCAGGAGTGGCATTCCGGGCAGGATGTGAGAACTGTGAATTCCCAGGTGGGGGATTGGCCGGAATTCCCGTATCCGTCCTCGCAATAGACATACCACTCATGCCTCCCGCTCGAGAGGCCGGTAACATCAAGGGAGGCGGTTTCCTCATCAAAGGATGCCGCATCTCCGTAAAAACTGGAATCTATGTATAAAGAACAATCCGCAATGGCGCCCCACTGGTGCGTGGAAACCCAGCTGAATGAGGCATCCTCGCTGAAGATAGAGGCACGGTTGGAAGGGGACTGGGGCTCCACCTGCATGTTGGTCCTGTTGCAGGGGGAATTGCAGTTCCAGGGGCCGTCGCATACATCCCCAGTGGTGGATGAGGCAGAGGAGGGGGCGTTTTCGCTGTAAAAGTCCTTTATGTTTTCGCAGGCGGTGTTGGAAACCGCAGTGCCTATGGTGCTTGTCCTTTCCGAGTATATGCCTGCCTTGTTCCCGTTCCTGCCGGCCTTGTTGAAGCTGAAGATTCCGACATCGTCGTTCTTGAAAAGGAGTATGCCTCCCTCGCCGTCGGCCTCACCGTTGTTGTATGCCTTGTTGCCAGTCATTTCGGTCATATTGAAATCCTGGAGGAAGAAGCCGGATCGGAAGTTGTTGTATGCTATATTGCCGCGGAGGATGTTCTCCGGGGAGCCTATGAGGTAGAAACCGTTTCCTTTGTTGGAATAGGCGATGTTGTTTTCAAGGACCGAATCCTTGCTGTTCTCCAGGTGGAAGCCGTTCTTCCCAGATATGCCATATGCGGTGTTGTTGCGGAGTATGGTACGGGCGGAACCCATGACAGCAAAACCGTCGTCAACGCAATCCCATGCGGTGTTGCCGGTAAGGGCCGGGTCCCGGACCGAAGTGATATAGAAGCAGGTCTTGGTGTTAGAGTAGGCAAAATTGCTTGTGAACGTGATTGAGCCGCCGCTAACGTAAGCTCCGCAATCGTCGTTGTTGTTGAAGGTGTTGCCTTCAAATATGTTTCTCAACGCGTCCAGGGAATGGAGGCCGTACTTGGAATTGTGGTGCGCCCAGTTGTTGGTGAATAGGTTATCGGAGGAGTTATCTACTATGTGGATGCCCGTAGCGAAATTGGAGAAGCTGCAGTTTGTGACGATGTTGTTGGTGTTGTCCGAATCCATCAGGATTCCTTCCCCCGAACCACCGGTCCCAACGATGGCGTAGCCCTGGCAGTCGAACTTCTTGCTTCTGAAGGCGTTGGGCGCGAGTATGCAGTCTCCGGATACAGATATGTCATCCGATAGGTAGATGTTTGTGCAGTCCCTGTTCGCCATTGCGTTTACGCAGTCCCTGCAGTCGTAGCAGTAACAGTCCGGGGTGTCGACATCGTATGCGAAAGAAAGGGAAACCACCAAAGCTAGGAGAAATGCCATGCGGAAACTAATCATAATGATCCCGATATGCATTATCATCTGAATTAAAAATGTTTTTCCCTCGGGCATTTTGCGGCAAAACAACGAATTTAAACTTTCACCAACAATATTATCTATATGAGTGGGGAAAAGTCTCTTCAGAAAAGCCTGACATTGAATAGCGGCGCTGTGGAGGCAATGCGAAGGAGGATGCGCAGGGAGGCCAGGCAAACTGAAAAAGAAAGCCTGGCAGCGCAAAGGCGCATGCTGAGTCGGCGGCTTTACGAGGATTATGCGACGAATCCTGGAAGGATGTGCGTATTCCGGGAGGATGTTCTGCGGAGGCTCAAAAGCGAAAATGCGGATGCAAGATTGGCGGCCCTGCGGAGGATAAATGAGAGGGATGCACTGCTCGAGATTGTTATGGATGAGAAGGAAGGCTGCATAAGTTCCGGATTCCCAAGGGATTTGAAAGGCGCGGCGGCGGAGAAATTGAGGGGGATGGCAGCGGAAAAGGACATAATAGCGTGGATTGTCCTTGAGAACCACGCGAAAACAATAGATGAGCGCAAAGATGCGTTCGAGAAAGTAGTCAGGCTGATTGGGGATAATTGCGACTGGAGGCGGCAGGTTAATTTTGCGATGAATGAGAGGGCGCTGCTGGAAATGGTTAAATGGTGCGAAAAGCACCGGAATTTGATGGACAGGCCTGCAGAGAATAATCAGCCGAGGCCGGTTAAACCCGCAGTGAATGTTGGGGAGCAGGGAGTGCTGAGATTGTTCGAGAAGCGGCAGGAGCAGAAGAGCCCACCTGCGGACATAAGCGAAAAATTTTGGCCATTCTTCGATGCAGTGAAACTTGTGCATGGGTGGCAGCTGCAGTGCGTGCGGGATTTATCGCAGCTGGAGAAATTCACGTGGTTTGAGGTTTTTGGTCTCCTTTTTGCGCCGAGCGAGCAGGCGCGAGCGAGGCAACCCAAAGGCAGAGTGAACCGAGCCTGGGGCGATTCACCTTCAGGCCGCCTGCATAGCGGAAATGCGCTTGAAGGCGCGAGGGTGCGGCCTGAAGGTGAAGAGGTTCACGATGTAAAAAGGAGCGCCGAGGGCAGGATTTGAACCTGCAATTCCTTGCGGAACCGGTTTTCAAGACCGGCGCACTACCGGGTTATGCGACCTCGGCTAGGTCTATTGCATAAACATAGTCCATGAAATAACTTTTATTGCTTCGCAATTTTCTTTTCCCAAAACATTTAAAAACACTTCCTAACACTAATATATACATGGCAGACTCCACAAGATTGACTGGGGAAGTGGCGGAGAGGGGCGAGATAACGCCAAGCCCAAGGCTGAAGGGAAAGATGCTTGAAGGCGTGCCGGAGAGGGCAAGGCGGAGCGGTATGAATGAAGCGAGGATGCTCGCCCGCGGGATTCCGACTGAATTTGAGGTTCCGGGAGGGGAGAAGGTTACACTTTTGATGAGGGGAAAGCCTGATACGGGACGGGATCCGAGGGATGTTGATTTGGCGGAGGAACTGATGCTGCTGGATATTGCGCTAGCCCGCATTGGGCTTCCGGAGAGGCCTTTTAATGAAATGATAATGCCGGAAAGGCTGACTTTTAATATCGCTCCATTAGATAGGCTTGACTTAATCTATATCGACGTGAGAACTGAACGCTAGAATCTTTTTGTTTTCTATTTTCTCTTTAGTAGTACAATCCTTGAGTCCGAGCATTCATCCTTGTATCTGTAATCAGGGAGGAGCTTTAGCAGGGATTTGGAAAATTCCTTTACGTATTCGTGATAAGGCATGTTTTCTTCCTTCAAACGGAGGCGGGAGTAGCCCAAAAACATGTAGGCTTTTACTTCTATATAAGTGGGCGAAGCGGAGGAGAAGAGTTTTGCGTATTTTGCGAGGAGTTCGGGGGAATCGTTCAAACCTTTGATTAAAGTGAAGCGGATTACGGTGTTGCAATCCATTCCCTTTAGGAGGGAAAGAGAGCGCTTGAGGCGACTCCAGCCGTTCGGG
>JACCLI010000085.1 GCA_013425455.1 Microcaldota archaeon
CGCTCGTTAATACGGCGATTAGGACTGCGAGGAGCGGCTACATGCAGAGGAGGCTCATCCACGCGATGCAGGACCTGGTCGTGGACGATGACTTCGCGGTGAAGAACGGGCGGGGAGCGGTCATACAATTCGCTTACGGCGGGGACAACAAGGACCCGATGCTCGCGACGAGCACGAAGTTCGTGGATGCCACGAAGCAGGATGACCTGGATACGGTGTAGGTGGGCGCATGGACAACAACAAGAAGGCAATCATAAACCCTTATTCGGCTGTGGGGATAGTCGCGGCGCAGAGCCTGGGCGAGCCGGGCACGCAGATGACGATGCGTACGTTCCACTACGCGGGCGTGGCGGAGCACGTGCCGACGGGCCTGCCCCGCCTGATTGAGCTGGTGGACTCGAAAAAGGAGCCGAAGAAGCCGCTCATCAACATCTATCTGAAATCCGCCTACTCGAGGAGCGAGACAAAGGTGAGGGAGGTCGCGGACGAGCTGGAATCAATCCTGCTTTCGGAAGTGGCGGATGTGACGGAAGAGATGGGGAAGAAAATCATCAGGGCCACTATGAGGCCGGATGACGCGAAGGCGCTCCACGTGACACCATCCATGGTGGAGAAGGCGATTAAAAAAACAGTGGTGACGCTGGACGTTGAGAAGGAGGAGGAAAGGACGTTCGCGGTTAAGGTGAAGAAGGCCGCCGGCACCGGGGACGAGCCCGTGCTCAAGATATTGAGGAAGCTCACGGGGAAATTGGGAAAGACGCTTGTGAAGGGGATTGCGGGCATCAAAAGGGCCGTCGTGGTGAAGGACAAGGACGGGGAATACTTTATCCGCGCGAGCGGCTTCAACATAAGGGACGTTGTGCTCAGGGACGAGGTGGATTCCACCCGCATTTATACCAATAATGTGATGGAGATCTGGAAGATTTTCGGAATCGAGGCTGCGCGGAAGGCGCTCGTGTTTGAGATAAAGCAGGTCATGGAGATGCAAAACCTCGCCGTGGACCCGAGGCACATAATGCTGCTCGCGGATGCGATGTGCGCGGATGGGAAAGTGAAGTCCATCGGGAGGCACGGGCTGAGCGGGGAGAAGGCGGGCGTGTTGGGGAGGGCGGCGTTCGAGGAGACGATAAAGCACCTCGTTAACGCGGCGGTGACCGCGGAGGAGGACAACCTCGTCGGGGTAACTGAGAACATCATAGTCGGGCAAACCATCCCGATAGGAACCGGAAAAATCAAGCTCAGAATGAGAGCGGACAAATGAATTTGGTGAAACATATGGAAGAAAAGGAAGAGACGCCGGAAACGGCCGAGTTTCCTGAAGAGGAACTGAAGGAAGGGAAGGAAGCCAAGAAGAAGGGAAGGGCGAAGCGCGAGAAGAAGGAAGTGGTGCGCAAGAGGAAGAGCCAGAAGGAAAGGGAAAACCCGCTTTCCGCCGCGATAAGGCTGGCGGTCGGGAGCGGAGATGTGGAATTCGGCTCCAAATCCTCGATCAGGGACCTTCTGCTTGGGAAGACCAAGATGGCGATCGTGGCGAGCAACGCGCCGGAGGGCATAAGGGAGGACTTTGACAAGTACGGGAAGCTTTCCAACATCCCGGTGCTGGAGTTCCCGGGCACGAGCATGGAGCTCGGCTCCGTCTGCGGAAGACCCTTCACGGTGATTGCGCTTTCTGTGAGGAAGGAAGGAGTGTCTAACATCCTGGATTTCGCGAAGAAGAAGTGAGTTGAGTGGAGATAAGCCAGGACGACTTGGGAATAATAAACCTCTTCGCATCCATATGCGGCGTCATACCAACGGACATGGTGAAGGAAGGGAAGAACTACATCTTCCTTGTCGACCCCATGTTCCTGGGGAAGGCCATCGGCAAGGAGGGGGTGAACATCAAGAGGCTGCGGGCGAGGCTCGGCGGCAACGTGATGATCGCCAAGGATGCGAACAAGGAGGAGGACTTCCTCCGCGGCTACTTCAACAATGTGCAGATTCTGGACATTGAGAGGAGGGAGGCGCCCGGGCAGATAGCCCTCTTCATTACTGTGCCTGATGTGCAGCGCGGGATAGCCATAGGGAAGGAGGGGATGCGCATAAAGGCGCTAAAGGCGATAATGAAGAGGAAGTTCAAGGCGGATATATTCCTCAAGACGAGGAGGACGGTATAGGATTTTAAACTATTCTATACGTAATTTATGAACTCATCTTCATCAGTATTGATGGTGGTATCATGGGCAATGGTGAATTCGCAGGACGAAACGTAAAAAGGAACAGGCAAAAGAGCAGGTGGCTCTCCAAGAGATGGAAGAGGAGGGCGCTCAAGCTGAAGGAGAAGTACGACCCGCTGGAGGGTTCCCCGCAGGCTAGCGGGATAGTGCTTGAAAAGATCACTTTGGAGCAGAAGCAACCGCACTCCGGCCTCATTAAGTGTGTGAAGGTGCAGCTCGTGAAGAACGGGAAGGTGGTTTCCGCGTTCCCGCCGAGGGACAAGGCGATCACGCTCATAGACGAGCACGACTCCGTGGTAATCGCGGGGCTCGGAGGCTCCCAAAGAGGGCAGATGGGTTCCATCCCGGGAGTGAGGTTTAAGGTGGTCAGCGTCAATGACGCGGACCTGCAGGCCCTGAGGCACGGGAAGAAGGAGAAGCCCAAGAGGTAGTCGCCATGAAGATTTTTGGGAAATACGAAACGGATGAGGTGGAAATCAAGGACCCGAGCCTGAGGACGGTTGTTTCCTTCGGCTCGCCCCGCGTGCACACTTTCGGCCGCTACCAGAAAAGGCAGCACGGGAAGTTCAAGTTGAACGTGGTGGAGAGGCTTGTGAACAAGCTGATGAGAGGCGGAACGGGCGAGAAGACCTCCGGAAAGGTCATCAGGACCAAGGGGAGGCTCCAGGGCAAGAAAATCCATATAATAAACGTGGTGGAGAAGGCCTTCATCATAGTGGAGAAGAAGGCCAAGGCGAACCCGGTGCAGGTTCTGGTGAAGGCGCTGGAGAACTCCGCGCCCCGCGAGGACATCACGAGGGTGTCGCACGGAGGCATAAGCTACCAGATCGCGGTGGACGTCTCCGCGACCAGGAGGCTGGACATTGCGCTCAGGAACATCACTCTTTCTGCATTGATGAGGGCGTTCAACAAGCCCACATCCCTTTCGGAATCGCTTGCGGACGAGATAATCTACACCGCGAACGGGGATTTGCAGAATTCCTATTCCATAAAGAAGAGGGACGAGCTCGAGAGGATGGCAAGGAGCGCGAAGTAGCCCCTTATTTGCTTAGGTGGATTTAATGGGAAGAAAGGAAATCGTAGTCGAAGAAGTGCAGGAATTGATGAGCGGGAAGGAGCAGGTCAGGAATATCGCTATCGTTGCCCACGTGGACCATGGGAAGACGACCATGACGGACTCCCTTGTGGCGAGGGCCGGGCTCATTTCTAAGGAACTGGCCGGCGAGCAGAGGATGATGGACTTCGATGAGCAGGAGCAGGCGAGAGGAATTACGATCAAGGCAGCGAACATCTCCCTTGGGTTCGAGTACGAGGGGAAGCCCCACCTGATTAACCTGATTGATACGCCGGGGCACGTGGACTTTGGGGGGCACGTTACCCGTGCGCTCCGCGCGGTGGACGGATGCGTGCTAGTGGTGGACTCGGTGGAGGGAGTGATGCCGCAGACCGAGACCGTTCTTCGCCAGGCTCTTAAGGAGAGGGTGAAGCCCGTGGTATTCATCAACAAGATTGACAGGCTCATAAATGAACTCCAGCTCAACGCGGAGCAGATGCAGCAGAAACTCGTGAAAGTGATAATGGGCGTCAATAAAATCATAGAGGGGAACGCCCCTCCCGAGTTCAAGAAGGACTGGGTTATCGGGGTGGACAAGGGGAACGTGGCGTTCGGAAGCGCGATC
>JACCLI010000010.1 GCA_013425455.1 Microcaldota archaeon
AGTTCATGTTCCGCGCAGAGGAGGCATTCATGATACACAAGGGGGTCCTCGGCGACCCCATCCGCGACCTCTCAATCACCGGCACGATAATTGATACCCTCAAGGAGGTGGACGCGGTGGGGAACGATTTCCACCTGAAGCCAGGTTTCTGCGGAAAAAACGGCCAGACCATGCACGTCAGCGACGGGGGCCCGCACATCCGCGTTAGGTCGATGAAGGTAGGTTAGCGCCACTTAACCGCTTCCGGCAATTTCTCCGCAACATCCGAAGCGCAATACGCATATCCGTTTTCCTTGAAAAGCAGTTCCCCGGCCCTCTTGTTCGCGCGCGATGCCGCCAGCGCCGCAGTCATCGCATCATTCTTCGCATAGAGGGCGCAGAGCAATCCCGCGAGCACGTCCCCGCTCCCTCCCTTCGTCATGCCCGCGTTCCCGCCCTTTACGAGCACGATTTTCTTCCCGTCCGAAATCACGTCCACCATCCCCTTCTTGAGGATGGTGCATTTCCATTTCTCAGCCATCGCCCGCACATGCTCCGGGCTTCCGTCAAGCCCAAAAAGCCTTTTGAATTCCCCCTCGTGCGGCGTGATGAGGCAGCCTTCCAATTCCTTCGGCTCCACCTGCTTAAGCGCGTCCCCGTCCAGAATTATTTTCCCATATTTCCTCTTCATTTTCCCCAGGTCCAGGCGGGCATCCCCGATCCCCGGCCCCGCAAGAACGCAGTCCGCCTCTGGATATCCGTCCACCACAATCGCCTCCGGAACCTGAGAGACCGCAAAAAGCAGTTTCTCGTCCTTCTCCCCGGGCATGAAATAGATTAAATCCGCAAACCTCCTCGCCCCGAGGATGCAGAAGACCGCGGCCCCGTGGTATCTCCTGCCTCCCGCAACAATCAGCGCCTTTCCGTTCTCGCCCTTGTGCGAACCTTTGGGCGGAACATAAAGGGAAGAGAATTCCTCCATAGGAACGGTTAAAATCCTCACGAATAAAAACCCTCCCATGAAGGCATGGCAGGCGTGGCTCCTCAAATCCACGGGCGCCGCCCTTTTCGGCGTCTCGCTCCTCTCCCTTCTCGCGGTCATCCTCATACTCCTGTTGCCGGGCGTGGAGGCATCCCTCATCCAAAAGGCGAACGACGAGTACGCGCCGCGCATGGTTCCCATCCTTCTGGCGCACGAGCCGCAGCTCAGCACCCTCACCTATGACAACACCGCCGCGTATTGCCAGTACAAGCCCCCCGGGGTGAGCATGGAATTCGGGGGCATAAGCGACGAATACGTGTGCTCCCTCATCCAGAACAATTATGTTAGCAATACGGAGGAGCTCCACCTCCGCCTCGCCCGCGAGCTGGTATCGACCAAAATAGACGAGATAATGGCGAGCTATGGCGCCGACCTTGCGGGCATCCACTCCAAGCTCCTCACCATGCTGGCAATACTCATACTTGCCCTATTTCTCTCCTTCCCGTTCCTCTACTTCGGCTCAAAAAACCTTGTGGAGCTGTGCTTCAACATATCCGCCCTCACCGCCCTTTTCTCGTTCATGATACTCATGCTCTCCGCGCTCGCCTTCCTCCTCCTCCCCTCCTATCTCATCAGTTTCGCAAAGGAGAAGGCAACCACCCCGCTGGAAACAGACCTGATAACAGTGAGCTCCGACCTTGTCTCAGACTCAGTGGGCGAACTGCTGCTTCCGCCAATAGTGATCTTTGGCTTCCTCTCCCTTATCTCCGGCCTCTCCTCCGCGGCTTTCTATTACTATCTCGCAAGAATGAGAAAGGGCTGAATGATTAGAAGACCCTCTTGCCTATTTCCTTGGATAGGAACTCCGCCTCCTTCTTTGCGGCGCTCTCCGGGCGTCCGCCCTTCTTTTCCCATGCAAATGCAATAGAAGAAGATGAATTTATCCGATGGATGAACGGATTCCCCTTCAGCGCCTTCAGCACATCGAATCCCCCGCCCTGCGCCCCAATTCCCGGAATGAGCATGGGCACATCCTTCCCGACCAGCTTCACAATCCTTGGAAGCGCATTGCTCGTGGCCCCCACGACCAGCCCCGCGCCCATCTTCGCGGCTTTGGCGCACACTTTTTCGTAAACCCTTTCCTTTCCGCACTTCAACTCCTCAAAGTCCTTCGCACCAGGATTGCTAGTGCGCCCGAGCACATAGGCAATCTTCCCCTCTTTTATGAAAGGAGAAATGGAATCCTCGCCCATATATGGCGCGACGGTCACCGCATCCGCGCCCCAGAAATCATACGCCTCGCGCGCATACGCATCGCTGCTTTTCCCAATATCGCCGCGCTTCGCATCCAGTATCACAAATGTTTTCTCGCGGTATCTGTCTATGATTTGCTTCAGCGCATGCAGCCCGTCAAACCCGAGCGCGGCAAAATACGCATAATTCGGCTTGATTGCGGAAATCAGGTTCTCCTCCAGCAGCACATCGGTTATGGATGAATAGTACCCAACAATATCCTTCATGGGCTTCGGGTCTATTCCAAAGCAGAGTATGCTCCCCGTTTCCACGGCCTTCCGTTCCAGTTTCCTAAGCACTGCCATATTCCCGCCTGTATGCCAAAAACTTCCTATAAACCTCTTCGCTCACTTCCTTCCCCTTCAATTCCTCAAAAATTTCCGAAGTGGTCGCCACGGATTTCACGGGCACGCCCGTCTTACCGGAAAATTCCTTCACCGCACTTCCCTTCTCTCCTTTCTCCTCCCGGTCCACCGCAACAACTACTGCCTTAAGTTTAACCCCAATTCCCTTAAGCAGTTCCACATTCTCATATTTTGTTCCGCCCGTAGTAAACACATCATCAACGAGCACAACGCTTTCGCCCGCAGCAGGGACATGCCCGACAAAAACGCCCTTGTCCCCGTGCGCCTTCTCCTCCTTTCTATTGAACAGCCAGTAAACCTTCTTCCCCTTTTTGGAAAGCGCAATCGCAACCCCCACCGCAAGGGGAATCCCTTTGTACGCGGGCCCGTAAACCACGTCGCACCCTCCCATCCCCTCTATTTTGGAGGCAATGAATTCGCACAATTCCAAAAACTCCTTTCCCTCGCAAATGATTCCCGTATTCACAAAATAAGGGCTTTTCCTCCCGCTTTTCAGGGTGAAGTCCCCGAACCTAAGCGCCCCTGTCTTCACCAGGAATTTTCCGATGCTTTTCTTCATTTGCTTACCCTTCATTTCCATAATCTTATCTCCAAATCTTTTATAGAACTCCTCTTTCTCTTCCTCTGTTGCAATCCTTACTAATTTAATATAATCCTTTACGGCCAGCTTCTCAACCTTAACAGGTTTTACGGCTTCAAAAGAAATCCACTGCCTTCCGCCCTTGTTGGTTGGCTGAAAAGTTTTGCCAGGAAGTATGTAAAGATAGATTGATTCCTGTTGCGGCCATCCGTCAATTATGACCGCGGATGGGCCATTTTTATTAAAATGCAGTTGTGAGGAACCAACCCCTTCGCATTTTAGCAATGCCATTGCAATTGCAGTTTCTTTCACATCAGTGGCATAAACCCCCGTCTGCGTGTTTTCCGGCCTTTCTGAAAGATCAGCTGCCTCCCGAGGCACTAATTTATCCCCTTTAATTTCCCTGGCGCTTCCATGGTAAAGATATTTTGGTTTTTTGGCATTGTCCGCCATTATCTTTTAGCCCCTTCCCGCACCGCCTTCACGAACTCCTTCGCCGCGTCCACGCCGCCCTTCTTCTCAAATGCGGTCCCCACCTGTATTATGTCCGCGCCCGCCTTCACCACGTTCTTCGCTTCCACAGGCGTCCTTATCCCGCCGCCCACTATGTACGGAATCTCAATAACCGATGAAACTGCCTTAATCATCTCCAAAGGAATGTGCCCCTCCGCAGGGTTGCTCCCCGCATCCGTAAGCAAAAACCTGAAGCCCATATATTGCGCCGCAAGAGCATACGCGGCCGCAATCTTCGGCTTCGCACGCGGAACAGACTGCACATCCCCAACATACCCAACAGTTCCGCCCGGCTCCACCACCACATACCCCACGGGCAACGGCTCCACCTTGAAGTGCCTCACCATATCCGCGGCGAGCATCTGCGCCCTCGTAATCCAGTAAGCATTCCTCGAATTCAGAAGGCTCATGAAATAGACCGCGTCCGCATATTTAGTCACGGTCCCTATGTTTCCAGGGAAAAGCACCACCGGAACGTTCACGTTCTCCTTCACCCTTTTCGTCACATTGTCCAGAATCTCCCCCTGCACGCCTATGCTCCCGCCTATAAGCACCACGTCCGCCCCTCCCTCGCTCATGTTTTTGGCAGTTTTCACCGCCTCGTCCAGCGAAGAGTAGTCCAGCGGGTCCACCAGTGAGAAGAGCAGGGCGCCTTTCCGCTCCAGCTCGTCAAGTATGTATTGTTCAGTCTTTCCCATTCAACTCCCCCGTATTAGTTCAATTTCCTCTTTTTTTAAACCCCTACTTTCTCTGCTTGTACTCCTTCACCACTTCGATTATGCCTTCCTCTGCCCAGCGCGGGTGGAAACCCAGTTCCCTCTTCGCCCTTTCCCATTTGAACGCGCGGTCCTTTCCCAGAATGCTTATGTGCTCACGCGTGAGCTTCGGATTCATCCCGGCAAGCGCCCCGAGTTCCTGAATCCTTCCAAGAAGATTCGCAAACCAGAACGAAACGTGCTTCTTCGGAGGCGCAACTCCCAACTCCTTGCAAGCAATGGAGAAAATATCCTCCTGCGTCCTGGATTCCCCACAAATCACATAGGTTCCCTGCCCTTTCTCCACCGCGGAGGCAACCGCCTTCGCCGCATCCTCCACGTGCACGAAGGGAACCCTATTCCTTCCGTCCCCTGTGATGAACATCTTCCCCTTCTCCAGCATCCTCAATATATGGAAATAATCCTCAAACTCCTGCCCGTAGATGGTCCCGATTCTCAAAATCGCATGCTTCCCCTTCTTCCGTACAATCTCCTCCGCCTCCCACTTGCTTCTTGCATAGGCGGAATCCGGATTTGTGCGCGTCGCCTCGTCCGCAGGTATTTCCTTCAATTTCTTTCCGTAAACAGAAATCGAGCTCGCCAGCACAATCTTGCATTTTTCCGGCGAACTCTCCACTATTTTTCTCGTAAGCTCCACATTCGTCCTGCGCATCTCCCCCGCGTCCCAGAACCTCATGGAGCCCGCAAGGTGGATTACGCAGTCCGCATCCTTCAAAACCTTCCCGAGGCTGTCCGCAGAAAAGTCCGTCACCACTTCCCCAGGAAGCCCCTTCGCCTCCCGGACAAGCGGAACCGCACCCACAAACCTCATCACGTGCCTCCCCAATCTGCCGGAGGCGCCAGTAATGTAAATTTTCACAAATACACTCACACTCCAATACTTATATAAATATTCTTTACACATTATATTACCATGGGCGACACATGCGCTAGCCAGCAGCCACATCCCTACTCCTCGGCATGTGAGCATGTGCGCTCGATCGCCGCCCGTTCCGCACGGCGCAGGCAGGAGCACGGCAGGCAGGTAGAACAGGTGTCGGAGGTATACTTCCGCCTGATTGCGCAGAGGGTGAAGCCCGGCCCGGAGCTGAGCATGGCATTCGCGCTCACATCCGCGCTTGCGCGCATCCACCACCTCCGCGGAGGAGGGGCCGACAGGGATGCGAGGAACGAGTTCTACGGAAGGTTGCAGAGGGGAATATCCCACAATGTCCCCAACTTCAGGGAGGAGTTCGGGGTCACCCACGAAGAGTTTATAGCCCTTCTCAGGAGCGATTTCAGCCAGTATGCGGGCATCTCATCCGAGGCATACGATCTCAACCCCGAGCTGAAGCTGCATCACTACGCGCAGCTCATCCAGGACGGCGGGCTTTCCCTGAGGACGCTCATCCTCAAGCTCTCTGATCTCTGCCTGAAAGAAGAGGACTGGCTGGAGGGCACGCCCCTTCGGGGGGAGCTCGGTGAGGGCGAGAGGAGGATACTCTCAAAGAAGATGAAGAACGTTTTCTTCCCCTTCGCGGATGGGATAGGATGGCTGGGGGCGGCGAACAGGATAAGGGAGAACAGCCTGCTCTGGGACCCGGAGCTGCGCTTCAAGCTTGAGGAGGTGAAGGCGAGGATGGGGCCGCTCAGGCACTTCTACAGGGAGGCTGGGCTGGAGCTTGAAGGCATGATAAAGACAGTTCTGCAGATGATTGCAAGCAACGCCAGCCTTCAGGGATACAGGGACACAATCCTGGGCGCGGAGGTGCAGCCGTCCAGGGTGAAATCCGAGCCCGCAATCGTATTCAAGGAGGAGGACGGCCGCGAGATAAGCGACCTTGTTGCCGCCAGGGTTGTATTTAACGGCACGCCAGAGGCGGCCGCCTTCTTGGGCCTGTGCTTCTCCGATGTGGTCCGGGATTCGGGGCTGATAACGCGCAGGAACGTGAACAACTATTACAACTATCCAAAGAGCAGCGGCTATCAGGCAATCCACACGACCGGCGTCCGCCAGTTCAGGGGCAGGGACGTTCCAATCGAGGTGCAGTTCCAGGACGAGGGCAGTTACAAGGACGCATGCTGCGGCAGGTCCGGCCGCATCGGCTACAAGGGAAGGGAGGGCCTTGACGACCTGGATTTCATAGACGCGCTGAACGAGGTCCTGAGGCCGGTGCTCGACGCTGTGACGGACGTGCGCGGTGCCATAGACCCGCATCCCGCCCCGCTCGCGGAAAAGAGGAATGGAAAAGCGCAGGCTAAATTCACGGTGCACATAGAGGGCTCCCCACTCGTGAGGCCAATAATCCTGGACAGAGGCGCCTCGGTTGTGGATGTGATGGTGAAGGCGCTGGACGGCCCGCACGACGCATTGGCCTATCCCGGCAATTTCATCGGCCCGCGCAAGCTATCGTTCTTCGACATGTGCCCTCCGGAGATATACCTGAAAAAGACTGGCACGGCCCTCAGCAGGCAGCAGGCCCTTGACATACGCTCCCGCAACAACGTCTCCATCGACACAAAAAACGCGGTGATACCGTGCCTTAACGGCAAGTAGCCCAGCTAGCCGAACATTATCGCACTTTCCCTTGTCCTAAGCTTCTGCGGCCGAACGTCCGCAACCCTCTCCTTCACCGCGCCAATCCTCCCTTCAAATCCAATCCTCTTTCCCATCTCAATCAGTATCTCATCCACGGGAATGTGCTTCCCCCCGAGCACCGCGTTCCCCACCACCATGCATCCTTTCGGCGCAATCTTCCTCAGGTTCACCAGCACCCTTTCCATGTCCGCAAAATAAGTTCCCGCAATAGGAATATCCACATACTCTTCCGCCTCCGGGGGGCACGCGCCAAAAGACTCGCCCGTAATAAAACTCCTCACCTCTCTCCCCCGCATTGTTTTCGTGCTTTCCTTCTGCATCGTCAATAAGCTCAGTTCCAATCCGTAAACTTTGGAGTAATCTATATTGTTCAGGTAAGGGGGAGAAGTGATGAACACATCCGCCTTCGCTTCAGAGAATTCCCGCGCATCTTCCAATTTTAATTCAGGTTCCGCCCCGCTAACTCTCTTCCCCCTCAGATCCTTAACCATCCCCTTCACTTTCCTCTTGAACGCGTCCTTCACGGGCATCGCGCTCTTCTTCGGTTGCTCCCGCAGCACCCCCCCGTCCTTTATGAAAAATCCGGTCTGCGGAAGGATGGAAAGAAGCGCCAGCAAAAACAGCCCTCCCACGTTTTCATTTTCAATTTCCTCAACCCTTTCCCGCAGGAAACATATGTCGTTGTAGTTCCTCTTACCAAAAAATCTGGAAGGATGGAAAAGCTCAAACTCCCAGCCCCACCCCTCCTCCCTCCTCTCGGAAAAAAGGCCCTTCAATTCTTTTTCCGCCTCCTCCGCATCCTTTTCCGAATAATCTGCACATTTTGTTTTCGTCACAAACAACGCAAGGGGGGAAACATCTATCCCAATTCCATCAAACCCGTTCTCCTTCGCATAAAGCATCGTCGTCCCAATCCCACAAAAGGGGTCGAACACCGTTCCCTTTTCTATTCCGAATTCCTTCAGCGCCCACTCCACCAATTGGGGCGAATACGCCTCCTTGTAGTAGAACCAGTCATGGATAGGAACGCCCTTCGCAGGCTCGAACGTGAAATAATCCCCTATTTCCATGGTTTCCATTCCTCTTTTCCGTTTTTAAACATTTTCACACAAATAAACCTTATGGAAAGGCAGCTTTCATTCTCATGCATGGGCCAGGGCCAGGCCGCGCGCCCGCTCGAAAAATGGATGGAGGAAGACCGGAAAAAAAGGAGGGAGTCCTTTAGGAAATCCGCAATCCCCATAGTAAGGGACAGGCTTCTCAAAAAATTCTCCCCGGGGGAGATAATGCCCGGCAGGAACCGCGAGGGAAAATGGGTCCGCACCTTCCTGCTCGACAGCCTCAAGATAAACGCAAGGGACCCCGTTGACGTCCGCATACTTTTCAACAGGGAAAGGAAGGATTTCGAGGAGGGGGAAAAGGTCCCCAGGAAACAGCAGGCCAGTTCCTACGATATTTTCGGCGCGGTCCGCGTCTTCTCCACCCACATTCCGGCCTCATATGCCCAAGAGATAGGGAAAATCGACAGGAACCTTCAGATTCTCGAGCAGATAAACGCCCGGCTGGTCCAGCTGGTCAAGAGCGAGATCGATCCCAAAGCCCTCCGCGAAATGAGGGACGAGCTTGAGTGGATGGCTTACACAATGAGCGCCTCTGCCTCTGCTTACAGGGACCTCGCAACCCGCCAATTAATAGGCGCGAACATGCTCCTGGAAAAGGCTGAGGAGGGCGGCCCTGCCCGTGCCAGGCGCATCTCCAACGCATGCGCGAAGCTCACCGCGGTCCGCAACAGGGAGAGCTGGCGCGACAGGCAGAGGGAGCGCACACTCGCCTACGAGTATTTCCGCGAATGTTCCATAAGGATAAGGAGGGACAGGCACGTCCAGAAGGCCCTCGCGAACGCCGCGGACCAGCTCACCGGCCCGGAAGCCGAGGAAAAGGCAAGAAAGATGCTCGGCCGGCATGATCTCGGGAAACGCCTTATTGTTCTCAAGGAAATAGTTGATGTGGAAGCGGACTGGAGGAAATTCGCAAGGGATTCAATCTCAGACGCCGCGAAATCCTGCGACGAAGGGGGCAAGGCCTTCCTCCGCAGGGCGTACAAAGCCGCGGGAAAGGCCAACAAGAAATATTTTCTCAGCCAGCTCAGGGTCAAAATACGCTCCATCAGCGTCAACAACCCGGGCATCATCGCGGACGAGCTCGAGGAGTCGCGTGAAAGCTATCTCGCCCCCTGCATAGATGCGATCCGGGACGGGTTCGTGTCCCTTGATTCAGGCGAACATGATGAGGCGGCTAACCATTTCCGCAGGGCATCCGTTCTTCTTCACTAGCCTTTCTCCGCCCCTTCCTTGGACAATTCATCCGCCCGTTCATTCTGCTCGCGCGGAATCCACTCAAAATGAAGCGCCATACCGTCCCCCGCCTTCCAGATTTTTCCCATTAATTCGCGGAGGTGCGGCGCCTTTACCCTGAACTCTCCTTTCAATTGGCTCACCAACAATTTGGAATCGCTCCGCACGGTGAGCCCCTTCGCCCCCATTTTTTTCGCTTCCTCCACAGCGATCAATACAGCCGTATATTCCGCCATGTTATTGGTTCCCATCCCGAGGTACCTGCTAATCTCCTTCACTATTTTTCCCTCGTGCAAAAGCACAACCCCTGCCCCCATCCTTCCCGGATTCCCGAGGCAGCAGCCATCAGTATAAGCAATCATGGGCATACCCGAAGCCCTTTTATCTTTTGTTTTAATAACTCTACCCATGGCAACGCTCATCAAGGTCAACACTTCCGGAAGGATGATGTACGTGAAGGCAATGCTCCTCGCAGCAATAGCAATTTTTGCCTGGATGCAGATAGAGAAATATTTCCATCTTAATTATCCAATCGCGTATCCGATAATCCTCGGCCTGGCCCTTCTCATAATCCTAGTCGCGTTCATCCGCTCCAAACTGCAATCCCTGGAAATAACGGACGAGGGCATCACGTCCCGCCTCGGGATAATCAACGTAAAGACGCAGTTCGTCCCCTACAGCAAGATAGACTCCGTGAACATGTCACGCACAATTTTTGACAGGATATTCAGGCTCGGCACCCTCCGCATAGACACGCTGGCGAGCATAGGCACCGAGATAGCCATGAGCGACATCCCTTCTCATCATCTTGAGCAGGCGTTGCAGGCGATACAATCCAGGATACATCCAGGTGGTGGCGGGCATGAAGGGATACCTCCTTATAGAAGATGAAAAGAAAGTGCGCCGCCTCGTTTTGCTCGGGGCGATGGAGGAGAATGGAAAAGTCCATCTCCCTTACCTGGAGGCAGCCTACTTCGCGGAGAAGGGGGAAATAGAAGGCAGCGCGGAACAATTCCTCTCCCTTGCGGAAAAGTCCGACCCGCTAGCCCCGGAAAAATATCTCGCCCTGAAGCAGCTTCGCGATTCCGGCTTCATAGTGCGCTGCGGCGAATCCGCGAACCTCCTCCGCGTCTACAAGAAGGGGATAAGGGTGGGCGAGGACCGCACAATGTACCTCCTCCGCGTTTTGCGCAAGAAGGATGTGCCGGACCTCCGCTCGGACCTGAAGCTCGCGGGAAAGATGCGCAAGGAACTGGTCTATGCATTCGTGGGGGAGAAAATAGAATTCGTGAAAGTGATGCGCGTCAATTTTGATTGATACCGTTGGTGTTAAATTAGTTACGGGCTATTACAATTATTATGAAATCTGCTTCCAAGTGC
This sequence comes from Microcaldota archaeon, assembly GCA_013425455.1. Taxonomy (GTDB): domain Archaea; phylum Micrarchaeota; class Micrarchaeia; order Anstonellales; family Bilamarchaeaceae; genus CAIXOA01. The sequence continues at coordinate 10,801 of JACCLI010000010.1, forward strand.
GTTTTGGACAGAAACGTGGCAAAAGCTGTCGAACTGCTCACGAAAAAAGGCATCCATTTCGGGATCAAATGGAGGGACAGGGCGCTCCTCGTGGAATTCAAGGGCGGATGCGCAAACCCCGAATCCCTCCCCATGACGCGCGCGGGAAGGATGTACAGGACCGGCCTCGCGCTCGAGAACCTTATGAGGGAGACGGGGACGGATTCTGCCAAAGAAGCGGTCTACAATCTTCTCGGGGAAGACGTTTTTATAAGAGAGATAAAGCCACCGCAGCCGCTCAAGGATGAGATGGGAAGAAGGGCGGAACCGTCCCCCGCAATCGCAAACCCGATTGCGCTCCTAATCCAGTTCCTTTAGGGATGAAGATATGAGGAAAATAAACACGGATAGATTTCTTCCTACAGAACAGGCAAATGCCCAGCCGGTTTCTCCAAAACCAAAAAAGATACCATCACGCTGGAGACAAATCGCAGTTGCCGCATTTTCAGGAAGTGCTCTCCTGCTAAGCTCCTGTACAGAGTGCAGGCAGCTATTCGAATTAGACCGCAGGTGCCAAATCCCGGCAGAATTTTCAGCAGATCCACAATCAAGGGAAAGGCTTGTCGAAATGGCTGAAAGGGACTGGAATAATTGCGACGAGAATGTGCGCACCATCGCATTGTTCAACCTCAGCGACATTGCGGACGATGAAAAAACTGAGCCATTACTAAGAACTAGAATAATCGGGATATTCATGAATGCCCTGAAGGGTCCGTTTGGCAGTGCAGACACTAATTTTGAAGAATTCACAGCTCAGTATGCGCTGCAAAAACTCGTTAAGTTTGCCACAGGCGGCAATGACCAGCCGCTGAGATGGTTTGTAGCAGGAAAGCTCAAGAGTGTTACGCCATATGCCACGGAAGGAGGAGCAATCGCAGCAAGGGGTCTGGTTGCAGTCGCCATGGATCCGGGAACAGAACTAAAATTGTTTGAAGCGATAGTGCAGGATTTGAGCGGGTTTTTGGACTATCCAGACAATATCAGTTCTATCGCAGCAAATGGCCTCGTTGCACTAATAAATGACGCGCGAACACACCCGGCATTGAGAAGGTTGATAAGAAATAGTCTGGAGGGGCGCTACATGCGCCCAATAGATGATTTGGACCCAGAATCCGCAAAAGCGCTCCATACCATAATGCCAGGCGCAGATGAAGGCGCAGAACTCCAGCTGACAAGAGAAATTTCCGGAGCATTCGATAAGCTTGGAAAGAACCTGGAAAGTGATGGTGAAGAAGTCCGTCACGATGCATTGTATGCATTTAGCTTCGCCCTCAGAACCGAAGTTTCCGAGCCCGTGGCAAGAAAGATTGTCGATATTCTGGAACAGGCATCTGTGTATTGCACGTACGATGTTCGTTCAGGAGTTCTGGACATACTTGGAAGAATTGCCATAGATGAAAAAACAGGAATGGGTTTGAAAAAAAGAATAATCAACATATTGGCGGTTGCCTTCAATGACGATGCCGAATGTGTCCGTTCCGAAGCTTCAAGGGTGCTCCACGTAATTGCAATTTCCAGTGCCGGGGAAGAACCCCAATTGAGGGTAAAAATAGTCGGCATATTCAAAAATGCCAACGATTACCATGAGCTTGCCGCCATTGCGGCAAACCCATTCGCAGGAATGCCTCTGAAAGTAAGGATTGTAGGCATACTGCGGGCGGCATCTTCGCACAGGTCAAAGGCCATTCGTTTGGAAGCGGTAAGGGGACTCAGCCACATGCTTGAAATGGACAGCTGCCATAATGCTGGTCCGCTCGAAATAGATTTGGGTCCTGACCTAAGAGAAAAGATATACGCCACATTGAACAGGATTTCTGAAAACAAACATGAAGACGAAGAAGTTCGCTCAGCTGCATATGTTAGCTCCTGTCCCTCGCAACCTTTAGGGTTTGGATGGATGTACCTTCCGAATTATGGCCCGGCCTACAGGCCTTTCGGTCAATACTTATAATCCCTCCAAGTATTCCCTGTATATCTTCTCAACCGCCCTTGCGTCTATCTTTTTTCCGGCGCACACATGCGGCACCAGCCCCCCAGAAAATCTCTTCGGGATGTGCAGCAACTCATGGATAAGCACTTTTTTCTTCCTCTCCTCAGGCAAAGGGTCATAATTTTCGGTCAAAACCTCAATCACATAAAACGGATTTATCTCCAGCGCCTCCCTCCAGATCGCAGGCAGGCTCCATATTCTTGCATACGCGTTCGCGCGTGCCCCGAAGCTCCTCATGCAGATTATGCGCGGGGAAATAACGTGCCTCAGGCTCGTGCGCGCTAGTACGTCGTCGAGCATCACCTGCACGTCCGGCGCCTTCTCGCTTCGCATGCGTCCCATTTTCCGTAAAGCATTTATAATCCAAACTAGGAACTAATCCCCGTGAAACTGGTTTTCAACGGAAAAGAAACCTATGCAGAGGACGCGGAGAGCGTAAGCTCCTTGGTGAAAGGCTTTTTCGGAAAGGTGAAAAACGGAAAAGTATTCCTTTCCCCCGAGGAGTCCCTCTACCTGATAGACAACAGGAGCACAGGATGCAAAGATGAGAAAGGAAAACATATCCCCTTCAATTCGCTCGCCTCCCATTTTTCCAAATCCCCGAAGCTCCTCGCCCGTTATTTGGTATTCAAGGACTGGAGGGAGCGCGGATTAATCGCAAGGGACGCAAAAGAGATTTTGGGAAAATTCAGCAGGGGCGCAGGAGTGGATTACCCCAGCGCAGCTCCGGAACTTCCCCCTGCCTCGGTCCAGGGAGTTTTCTTCCCCCAGGACATGCTCACCACGATAGACTCTTCCGAAGGGAAAAAATTATACGAAGAAGGATGGTTCGGCCAGTTCGGCACATACAAGGCGGCGCACAAGGGAACGATAACAAAACTGGATGCATTTGAAACATTATATCTGCTGAAGAAAGGAATACTAAAAATCCCCAATTCCAATTTCAAAAAAATCCTTTCCCACTGCAAAAAGCAAATACATTTTTTCGAGGAGATGTACGAAGTTTACGAGGACTGGAGGGAAAAGGGCTTCGTAATCAAAACGGGGTTCAAGTTCGGCTCCCATTTCCGCGTCTATTTCCCCGGCGCCTCCCCGACCAAGGGGGCGGAATGGGCACACTCCAGGCACATGCTCCACGTTTTCCCGAGGAGGAGCAAGCTCCTCATCTCCGAGTGGGCACGCGCAATACGCCTCGCCCATTCCGTCAAGAAGACATTCATACTCGCGGTCCCGGGAAAGAAATCCCGCGGGTTGCGCACCTGCGATTTCGCTTTCTACCATAGGAAAGGGGCGGAGTGCGAAAACCCGCGCACGGGCGAGCCGTCCTTCCTCGCGCTGGCGCTCACCGAAGACGAATACCTCGGCGGGGTGGAATTCGCCCAGGCATTGGAGGAATGCGCAGAGCGCGGTTTAGAGCTGGTAATCGCAATCGCTGACCGCGAAACTTCCGTAACCTACTACCTAATCAAGAAAGTAAATCTCCCCGGGAGCAAATTCGACTATTTCGAAATCCAATGGTTAAATCCGTAAAAATGTTAGTTTTATAAACCTTTTAACTAATAAGAAGCACGCAGGTGATCCAATGGCAAAGTACAGCCTGGCTAGGCAACTTACTGGAAAGAAAGTCATTACGAATGAGGGCGAGGAATTCGGCAAGCTCGTTGACGTTAACATTAACGAGATAACCGGGAAGATCGAGGAACTGGTCGTTGACCCGAACCCCGACAAGGCGAACCTCGAGGCCATGAAGGACGAGGAGGGCTTCATTCTATGCCCGTACGACTCCGTGCTCGCGGTCGGCGACTTCATCATCGTCGAGAAAAGGTCAATGGCAGGGCAGTCCTGAATTTTTCCCTTTTCAACCCTATTTCTAATTTTTTATTCCATTCACAGCCCCGGCAATGGCAAATTCTATAAACCTTCGGAGGGAATCCTAACCCATGGGGAACGTTATAGCGGGCATTGACGAGGCGGGCAGGGGCCCGGTGCTGGGCCCGCTGGTCGTCTGCTGCGCCAGGTGCAGCCGGGACGACACCAAGCTCCTCAAGAAATTCGCTTCCAAGGATTCCAAGCAGCTAACCCCGAACCAGCGGGATGAGATATTCGCGGAGCTGAAGAAGTTCTGCACCTTCAAATTCACCGAGATAACTGCCTCGGAGCTCAACCACCTGATGGACAAAATGTCCCTCAACGACATAGAGGCGAAGGCGATGGCTGACCTCATAAAGAAATCCGGGGACTGCGACGTGATGATAGACATGCCGGACCGCTATTCCTGGACCTTCAGGAAAAGGATGGAGAAATTCGGCGTGAAGCGCTTCGAAGCGGAGCACAAGGCGGATGAGAAGCATCCCATAGTCGCCGCGGCGTCCATATGCGCCAAGGTGATGCGCGACAAGAAAATAGCCGAAATAAAGGCCTCCACTATGGATTTCGGCAGCGGATATCCCGGCGACCCAAAAACCCGCGCAGCCCTCCGCGACAAGGAAACCCTTGCACTTCTCAAGCCATACATAAGGGATAAGTGGAAGACGCTCGAAACCGTAAAGCAGAGGAAGCTATTTGACCACGAACACAATTCTCTGCACGAAAGTAAGGAGTGAGAGCCCCGCAATTATTCCAAAAAGAACCCACGCATAGGCGAACCCATACAAGGCAAGGAACACGAAAACCATCAGGAGCGCCCCGCGTTCCCCCCTCTCCAATACCCCCGGTATATTATCCGCCTCCTCCTTTGAGAGCACTCCCTGGTAATTCGCATACGCCTTCACAAAAGCGGTCATGCAGGTGCCGAAGAACAGAACGGAGATTATCCAAACCTCATCTGGAAGAAGAGGCATTCCCAACGGAACAAACAGCAAAGAAAGAAGAAGGAAGAATTCCACAAGCCTGTCCGAAACCCCGTCCAAAAATCCGCCTATTTTGCTTGTTTCTCCTCTTGCCCTTGCAACCGCCCCATCCACAGCATCCAATACGAATGCAAGGATGAACGCCCCAAACCCGTACCAATAATTTCCCAAATAGAATAATGCAAATCCGGCAACCGCGCACAATACAGAAAGCACAGTAATCTGGTTCGGGCTGAGCGGCACCCATCCCAGATATTTTCCAAGAGATGAAGAAATTCCCCCGCTCATCCCTCCGGACTTAAGCATATGCACAATCCTTTCCTTTCCCTTGTATGAACGCATCCACCGCATCCCGCGCCTCGGAATCGCCCATCTGCCTCGGCGGGTGTTTCATCAAATAAGCGCTCGCGGAGTTTATCTCCCCGCCCAGCCCGCGGTCCAGCGCCAATTGGCAGCACCTTATCGCTTCTATAGTAGTTCCTCCGCTGTTCGCCTTATCATCCACGTTCAATCTCATCTCCAAATCAAATGGCACATCCGCGAACATCTTCCCCTCTATGCGGATAAACGCTAATTTCCTGTTTCCCAAAAACGGAATGAAGTCCGAAGGCCCAACATAAATCCTGTCGTCCGGCAATCTTTTCTTCAGCTGGCTCTGCACCGCCTCTGTTTTGGAAATCTTCTTGCTTTCCAATCTCTCGCGCTCCAGCATGTTTATGAAATCCGTGTTCCCGCCCACATTTCTCTGGTAAGTCGTGTCTATCTCTATCCCGCGGTCCACGCATAATTTCGTCATCACGCGATGCACAATAGTAGAACCCAATTGGGATTTGATGTCGTCCCCAATCACAGGCAATTTCTTCTCCGCGAACTTCTTCGCCCACTTCGGGTCGCTCGCAATGAACACCGGCATATTATTCACAAATGCGCATCCTGCCTCCAGCGCCACGTTCGCCCAGAACTCCGTGGCTTTCTGGGAGCCAACTGGCAGGTAGTTTAGTAAAATCCGCGCTCCGCTCCTTTTAATTTCGTCAATCGCCTCCTTCTTCAATTGCGCCTCGTTTTTCGTAGATTTCACTGGCACAATCCTGTTCTGCATATACACTCCTATCCCATCCAACACAGGGGATTCGTGCACGGCCCCCGAGCAATTTGAAACCGAATCCACCCAGCGCACTTCATTCGGCTCCGCATAAATTGCCTTCGCCAGGGGCTTACCCACCTTGTTATCCGCCACATCGAATCCGCACACGAACTCAATATCATGAATAGAATACCCGCCAATCTTGTCGTGCATTATCCCCACAATCTCGCGCTTCGGGTTCCTTTTGTAGTATTCTATTCCCTGCGCAAGCCCTGCGAAGCAATTTCCAACCCCGATTATGCCCACTTTTATCTTTCCCATAAGCGACACCCTCATGAACCTCGGCGGGTTCGCGGAAGCTTCCGCCTAAAGCCTGTTGCCCCGGAAGCTACGGGCTTTAGCCCGCAGAGGTTCACTGACTAATACACGTTAATATAGTAACGGCTATTAATTAAAACCTTCCGAACGCGCACACGCATGCGTATAGTTTATAAATATCCGAAACGCGTAATTTATCGGTACATCCATGCAATCCAGCCGCCATGCCACAGAAGAGAACCCTCCGCCACAGCGGGTGGAGCTTCAGCCGGATAATCCTCAGGCGCAGGCTACACAAATGGCCCAGGTGCCCGTGCTTCGGACCGAGAGCGACTACTGGAGGGGCCTGCAGCAGCTTGACCGCGACCAGCTGATAACCGTGCTTGCCGGCGCACAGATGCTTGCCCAGGTGCACCAGGAGATGCTCTCGGACATTTTCGGTGCCCAGGTTGATTTTCCTTCCGACGGCACACGGGGCCCGCAGTTCGGCGAGGCGGAGCTTGCGCTGACCTCACTTACAAACTCGGCTTCCTTATCTGAGGAAGATGTAAAAGCCTTCATAAAAGGGGGCTCCGCGGCAATAGTATTCACCATCGACCCGGAGAACCGGGACGATGTGCGCGCCCTCGACATGATGCGCCACAGCATCTGCATGTATTCCCAGGGCTTCGACGCCTCTGGATGCAGCAGCGACGGGAGGCAGCTCCGCGAGCCGGTGCGGCCCGCGGTTCCGTTCGAGGTCTTCCAGCTTTCCGAAAACACATACGCGCTAGTGAACAATTTTTTCATCCCCATGCCGGAGCAGCTGAAGTCCGAGATGAAAGCCATACTCACGCGCGCAGCGATGGCGCCGGACCAGCTGAGCAGCAGCTCCACCAACGAGGACATAATGGGAAAGATAGTGTTCCTGCTCCAGGCCAACGACATATTCGCGACTTTTGCGGATTATTCCCGCAAGCAAAGCATGCTCTCACAGATGCGCGAGACCATGGTTGAGGGCGGCTTCCGCCCCGAAGTGATGGAAAGGCTGGACGGATCCCTTTCGGAGATGCGCGGCCTTATCGATAAGCTGGAGGAGTCACTCCGGTCATTAATACAAAGCGGGCAATTTTCCCCAGAGCTTGCGATGGACCTTTCGGAGATGCAGCGGTCCGTGAACTCTTCGGTTTCCGGGTTTGCCTCCAGCTTCAGCGAGGAGATGGCCCGCCCTTCGCACGAGCCCATGCGCAGGGAGATAGTGATGCTGGACACCGCCATGGGCGGCGACGGCTCTTATGAGGGCGAGGTGATGCGGGGCGGCAACTCCGAGGGTTTCGTGGAATTCGCGGATGAGGTGCAGCGATATTATTCCGAGGGGCTCTTCCCGACCGACGAGGGGCATCGCGTGCATTTCTCCCCCCTGGAATCACAGCAGTTCGCCTCTTTCACCCAGGCTTACGGGGAATCCCTGACGAAAGTCAGGGGCCTCATGACTGCATACCAGCATTTCCTGGCCGGAGAGGCCACCGGGGAGGAGCTTGAGCAGCTCAGGGGCTTCGACGCCGAGATGGAAAGGCTTTCCTTCACAGGAGGGATAGCAAGGATCTATTCCTCAAGGCTTATGCTGCAGGAGTGGCTTGACACGGACGCCCGCATCCGTTCGGCGCAGGACGCGGTTTCCGGCTTCAATTCCGAGCAGCGCGCAATATACGAGCGCGGGAGGTCGGATTGGGAGGAAGAGGCGCCGGACGGGGGCATGCGCACGGACCGTTTCACGGAACACGCCCCATCAGAAGTGCCGGTCCCGCCCATCCCGCAGGGCCAGGCCGAGAGGCTGAAGGAGATACAGAAATATGCGATTGGCTACATAGAGCTCATGATATCCAACCTCGACAGGGCCTCCCAGGACCCGCAGGTGGTGAAGGCGTTCTCAGAAGCTGACGAGCCGGGCACGCTCCGGGGGGCAATCCTTACCCTTACTGAGAGCCTCGAGCGGATAAAAAACATGCGCATAAACACCGGCAACGCGAGGGAATGCGCCTCCCTGATAAACGAGGCATTCACCACCATCTCGTGGGCCGGGGACAATATAGAGAGCACCATGCGCGAACACGCGTCAAGGCAGGAACACCGTTCCATGCATGAAAGGCTCTACGCAGGGATAAGCAACGCCTGGGACGCTTTCGGCGAGGGGGAGTGGTACAACCTCCCCAAGCACCTTGGGGATGTGTTCAACCTTGCGGTCGCCGCAGGCAGGTACCTTGACCACGAATACAGCACCCCCATACTCATAGGGTCAATCCTTCTGGGCGGTGCGATTGGGGGCGGAAGGGCGCTCGTGACCGGCGGCCTGTTCCGCGCAGGCGCGTCCGCAGGGGCCCGCACAGGCCTCAGGTATGCCGGCACCGCGCTGGGCCTTGCGAACATCCCGCTCGGAATCCAGGCGCTCTACGAGACCGCGACCGGACAAACGGACGAATTCACCCAGTCCGACCTGAGATTCTCAATGTTCTTCCTTCCGTTCTCCTATTCCCTGAGGGGCGCGTCCTGGGCCGAGCGCATACTCAACATGTCCCTTGGCGTGGAGACCATGGCGGTGGGCGGAACCCTCGCCTACCAGGATTTCAGCCAGGGCGGCCTCGGAGGCACCCTCATGGGCATAACAGACCTATCCTTCATGGCCCTTGGCGGATACGCGTTCTACCGGGGCGCGTTCGGCACAACCGTTTCCGTGGAGCTCTCGGGCCTGGCGCAGGACGCGGTCATCGCAGGCGGCTACCAGGGCATCCGCGCCGCGACAATCCCCCGCGTAATCCAGCTTGGCATGTTCCCGTACACCGTGGCAGGCACCTTCACGGGCGCTGCATTCACCATGCTCCCGGTGTATGAGCTCTACCAGAAGATACGATTTGGCACAGTTTTCGAATACGGCGCGCTCCTGCGCGCGCTCGAGCAGCCCGACGCCAGCATCACCGAAATACTCGGCGCCTTCAACGAAGAGTTCGTCAACATGCAGAGCTCAATGGTCCCGTTCGGGATGCTGATAGACTTCGGCATGTCAGTGGGCACGCGCTACCTGCAGATCCCCACCACAAAGCCCAGGATAATCAATTTCCTCGTCGCGGACCGCACATTCGAAAAATCCATGGGCGCCCTGATAGACGGCGTGCCGGAATCGCAGCTCGCGGCAATCGAGGCGCGGTTTGCCGATAGTCAATTCCAGGCGAACATTGCCGAGATAGTGTTCGGCCCCACGCGCAAGAGCGCCCAGGAAATAGCCACGACCCTCAACGTGGACATCCAGGCCGCGCGCAGGATCGAGGCGATCGTGAACGACTCCTGGGGCTTCGCAGAGGGCGCGTTCGCCCGCGAAGGACGGTTCAGGAGCGATTCCGTGCTGACACGGGAGCTGGCGAACAGGCTGCGCAGCGGGAATTCCTTCTATGAAAGATTATCCCTCGAGCTCAGCCAGGGAGCCCGCATCCCGCTCATAGTCGGCTCCACCCTTGGCATAGCGGGCCAGATGATATCCTCGGACGTTGCGACGCAGGAGGCCTACAACAGCCTGCAGGTGCTCTTCGACCACGAGGAGGGCGAGGACTCCTTCTTCAAGCTTCTCGGCAGGGCGATGTACCGTTTCCCCGGCTGCACGCGCGCGATACAGCCCGCTGAAATGGCCCGCGCCTACCTCTTCGCGAAAAATTTCGAAGAGAAGCTCCAGGCAGGGGAGATACATTTCTCCGACCCGGACGTGGAGAGCCAGTTCCTCAGCTTCCTGAACGCGGATTTCCGGAACCCGACGGACAGGATGCGCTTCCTCACTTCCGTGGCGGTATCATACTTCTCCCAGGAGAGGGGGGCGAGGCTTGACGAAGAATGGCTAGGCCAGCACGCCTATTACACGCTCCTCGGCCTGGATCCGTATACCGCTTTTCCCTCAGGCTTCGACTATGGCAACGGTTCCATCGAGCCCCCATCCTCGTATGTGGGCAGGCTAAACATGACCGACTATTTCCTCTCCTCCCGCCTTTTCGGGGAGATGGCGGACATGGTCGGCACGACACAAGAAGGCAGGATTGTGGACAGGATGCAGGTCTTGGACTGGATAACGAAAATGTATTCCCCCATCCTGAACGAATTCATGGTGGAGGGCGCGGAGCCGCTGGACCCATCCAGCCTCCCTGGGTTCCTCCTAAGCATAATGGATGTGGAGCGCGCGGTGCGCGGCTCGGAGATGTCCTCCAACTACGAGCAGCAGTACTTCAACATCAACTTCCTCCGAATGAGCATATATTCCCTTTATGTGTCCCAGGTACGCGGCCTTGGCCCGGAATGGAGCGCCTCGGTGGTCAGCTCCTACCTCCGCAACATATCTCCGTATGAGCTTGAAGGCTGGTATCCGGATACCCTGGTGATAAACCTGGACGTCAACCTCGCCGGCCTGCCTCCGCAGGAGATAAGGGAGATGGGCATGGCCCGGATAAGGGAGATGACAAACGACATCAACTGGAAACTGGTGGAAGGGTACGCGAGGGGCCCCATCCCAGGGGAAGGGGTGGTCAACCCCGACGCAGGGCAGCCCTCCTCGGGGCCGACCATAGAATCCCAGCCTCCCCCATAATGTTTATATACTGGCAATTCGCGTTAATATGAGGTGTTATGGATGCGCGCCCAAAGAATTCCCGAAGAAGGAACCAAACAGGCAGTCCCGGTGAGGGAGGAGGGAAACTTCGAGAACGTTTTGAATGATTTCACGCAGCAGCTCTCCGACCAGCTGCAAAGGCTGCATTCGGGGGAAGCATCCACATGGGCTGGATGGGACACCACATTCTCCAATGCGGTCCGCCAGTGGCTCACCACCGGCGACATGGACACGGGCATAATTCTCCAAAAGGAGTACGCAGAGGACATCGCATCGGTCCTTGCCGCGCTCATGGGGAGCGAGGCGCCAGGAGGGGGCAGCTTCGCGGAATACTTCGGCATAGGGCTTGGGGAATACAGGGATGATTTTGGAAGAAGCTATTACTTTTTCTCCACGCCTGGCACGGTCCCTTCAAGGGGTGCAGCTGTCCTGGAGGGGAGGGAGCCGGCCATAGTCGCGGAAGTGTCGGTGGAGAGCTCCGAACTCGCAGACCCGCTGGTCGCAAGCGGGGCAAGCTCGCTGGACAATCTAGCAAGAAGGGCGGCGTCCTTCACTTTAGAGGGGGTGGTCCCGGTCCTGGCTCTGACCATATATGCACCGGAGGATGCCCCGACAACCCAGATAACGACCAGGGCGCAGCTTGCCGAAAGGCTTGCGAACGACTGGATACAGTACATGCCTGCATACATCTCTTATGAGCGCATAAACGACCCGGTGGATTACCTGGTTGCGATGAACAGCTTCATGCGCGACGAGACAGACAGGTATTCAGACCTTGGCGGGCAAATCGGCGTCCCGGTCACACTCGGCACAATCGGGGAGATGCTTCGCGAAGGGATAAATGGAAAAACATTCCAATGGGCAAATAACTTCAGGGACAACCTGACGCAGGTCACAAGGCAATTCGACGAATTCCTCACCAGGGCGGGAGACCAGCTCGATCAAGTCGCAATGAGCCCGCAGACTCGCCAGCAGGTCGAGCAAGGCCTCCGCAAGGAACAGGAAAAGCTGCCGCGAAGGGACCGCCTCAGCGCCGAGGGTTTAAGTGCAGAAGTGGATAAGCGCATAGAAAGCATGATACGCGACAAGAGGGTACTTCTCCTGGAGAGGTTCCAATACGGGACCGCAGACCTAAGAGGAATACTTAGGGAGCTCGGCCTTGAAGAAAACCGCATAGCCCGCGTCTTCGGGACCGACCTCGCGCAGGCAGAAGCGAGGATGAACGCGTTCAGGGGCACGCAAGATTTCACCAACTACCGGCCCCGCGCAACCGCGGTTACGGCAGAGGGTGGGGTCCGGGGTGTGAGATATGTCTCGGAGATGAGCGCGAAGATAGATGAGCTCGTGGCACAATTCACACGGGTGCAGCGTTTCACAATGATCAGGCCGCTTGAAGCGATGGAGAGAATCTACAGTTACCACGCGGGGCGAATCGCGGCGAGGCCAGGCGTCACTGCTGGGCAGGCCATAGCAGAGGTTATCCCCACCGACGCGGAATTCAAGAAAGCAGCCAGTGAAATGCTCGCCCGGGAGGCTGGCAACGCAGCAGCACAGGCGGAGACAAGGGAGGCTGCCAGTTGGCTCAGCAGAAACAAGAAGATCATCAAATGGGTAGTAGTCGGAACGCTTATACTCACTGTTGGGCAATGCCTTTGCGGCAGACTAAGCCCAATGCCGAGCACCGATGATTATATGCCAGGCCTAACCCACACCAGGCCCGGCCCTCCGACCCGCCCCGGGACCACTTCCCAGGAGAGGGGGACAACATCCGGCCCGACGACCTTTTTAGATGATTTACGTGCGCGCATTTCCGGGGCGCCGGAAGCAGGCACGGCCCAGGGGACCGCTCAGCAGCCTCTCAGCGCGCCTGAAGCAGGCACAGCGGCAACCCCAGCCGCACCTGTGGAAAGGGCACATGACCCGGTTGCTACAGACGGAACATCCTCAGCCCAGGACATCCAAGCCAGGTTTCCTGCCATAATTGATTTTTATGTTGGGCAAGGATATTCCGTTGGCCGTGATCCACCCTGGAGGATTTTCAGCTCAAATCAGCAAATCGCAGACCTCATAGGCCCGATAGTATGGAACGACTGGCTGAGGGACAATCCTAATGCGCCAGACAAATATGTATTCAGCAATGTCAATGGCGCACTCAGCGCATGGGCCAAGCAGCAATTTGATTCCACACAAACCCTCCCGACCGCGGATCAGGTGAGAAACAAGCTCAGGGAACTGGCCAATAATCAGCGCTCCCCTCTGCCCAACAGGCCGCCCGTAGTGCAGTAACCCCTTGCCTGCAGGAAAGCTGGAACCCCTGCCCATTTAAGGCCAGGCTCATTCCCTTATCTTATACATTTTCACTTCCCTGTTAGGAGTCTCATACACAAGGTCAAAGCCAGGAAGGTTCTTCAGCACGAACGCATTGTAGATGTTTGAGTCGTAGAACTTGCCTTTGCGGTCCTCCCATCCGTCCTTCAATTCCCCGTTCTCCACCCAGACCTTATCGTGTGTATAAAGGGAGGTGAAGACCTGCACGCCGTTCGCATCCGCCCCCTCATAGGACAGCACGGCCTTGTTGAGCTTCAAATCCCCGTTCTCGTATTTTTGGTCCAGGTAATAGGTTCCCGTGATGTTGCTGCCATCCGCAAGGGTAACGGGAGCGACGCAATATGCCGCAGTTGGGGTAAGCTGCCCAGTGCCCGAAGCGCCCGGGGTCCATTTCAGCGTGAAACCCACCACCCCCATTTTCCCTGAGAGGGAGGAGACCACGCATTGCTGCGCCTGCGTCCCAGATGGGGCATAGACCTGCTCCCAGAGGTGCTCGAACTCGCAGTAGGACTCACCGGGGTTCTGGTTCACGCTGGTTTCGTTGTTCCGTGCGCAGGAGAGATAATTCAAAGCTCCGTACTTCCCTCCAAAAGTCATCTTTCCGTCCGACCTTATCTGCCCGAGTATCTCCTGGTCGAAGAACACATATTTCGAATCGTGCGAACGCATGAAGTTCTTCAGTTCCTCCGGAGTCCCGTAAAGGAATCCATGCGCCACATCCCCGATCATTTCTTGGGAGGCATGCTCGTTCCTCAGCACGGTGTTCCTCTGCCCGAAGTAATTCGTCCAGTGGCCGTAGTCCCACCAGGAGGTGAAGCGCGCATCCTCTGGAGTGTTTTTGTTCATCCACTCCATCGTGTCCATCCAGTAGTCGTCTATCCTCATCATGCACCTGTACTGGACGGAAATGGCCTCGTCCGTGCCGACAGAGGACGGATTGTTCAGTAATGAATACGCGCACACATTAGCGTCATATTGGTAATTTATGCCGAGGTTCGCAAAGCCAACAGGGTCCCGCGATGCAAGGCAGATTGGGTCCTGGCTCACCCCCATAGGGTCGAACTGAGCGCACACCGCACGCAGCTTCGCCTGCGCGCCAAGCGGGTCGTCCTGGAACCGTTCCTGGAACGATGTCACAAGGAGAGACTTGCCCAATCCACCAACCGCAGTGAACTGGAGATACGCGAATGCCGCGCCGAGAAGCACAAGCCCCATGAATGCGTATTTGAGCGTCTTTTCCCGTTCCTGCGCCTGCATTTTCTTCGTTGCAAGGTCCGCGACATCGAACGCCTCACCGAAAACCACTCCGAGCGCGGCTGCAGTAGCGAATCCCAAATAAATGGTATACTTCGTCTTGAGCATCCCCACGATTGAAATCGGGAAGATGAGCGCCAGGAAGAGCAGGGGCAGCCTCAGATCCCTGAATGTTATTTTCCTGTAGAAGGAATGCACCAGCGCGAGGATGGCGAATAGGAGTATCACGAGCAGCATGCTGTTCGCCTTTTCCGTGTAAGTTATCCCGGCGCCGAAGGCGGTGTTCACGAACCACACCGCGATGCCCATGAGCATGTTCATCGCTGCGGATGGTATCGCGAATATGAGCGAAAGCGCCCCGTCGAAAACCATCCCTGCGAAACCGAGCGTCCCTTGGAATTCCGCACCCGCGATCCCCTGCTCCGCGATTGTCTTGTGCAGGGATTCGGTGAATGTTGCTATTCCAAGCGAGCCCTTCGCAAGCCCTAGTATTGAATCGCCCACAGGGGTGAACGCCAGCGCCACCAGCCCCGCGAGGAGCAGCGCTCCGACCGCATAGGTGGCGTTCTCCTGGTCGGTTATCTTTTCCCTTATCACATGGAGGGCAACCGCAAAGGCGAGCACGCCCAAAAGGCCCAGCATTGTGCCTCCGAACACCCCGCCCACAGAGAGCGCCCCAGAAGCATATGTTGCCTGAAGTAGGCCCGCAATCACTGGCCCAACAGCGACTATCCCGTTCAGGATAAGGAAATCCCTGCTCTCCTCCTTCATGAAAAAGAGCACAAGGGCCTGCAGCGGAATGAATATGATTAGCGCGGCGATTATCACAACATATGATGATGAGCCCATCATGCATGCCAGGAACGCAAGCGAAGCGAGCCCGGCGAAGGTAAGGTCCTTCCTTTTGATTGCAAGCGCATACATCGCAAAGAAGAATGCCAGCGCGAAGAACGCATATGGCTGGATTTCGCTCTCTCCCGCCATCGTCTTCATGAGATACATCGGAATTAGCGAGAACACCGCCGCGGCGACTATGCCGAATTCCCTCTTGTACTCCGCGGATATGAAAAGCGCGAAGAAGAATATGGCGAGCGCGGCCAGCACTGGAGGGAAGCTGCCCGCAAGATCCGAAAGCAGGTATTTCTCCACCGCCCCGCCGTGCGTATACAGCTCGTATCCTATCGCCTCAGGATAAACCTTCAGCGGGACAGTCCTGTGGCTGACTTCCATCGGATACCAAGCAGTCCCATCGTTTAGTGGCGCCCCGCCGTGCTCTATGACCAGGTGCGTGGCATACATATAGTAATAGGGGTCTAGCTCCATGAAGATGGGGCTGTATGTCTGCAGCCTTATCCAGAAGCTCAAAATCATCAGCAACGCAAGCGCGAGGGATGCGAGCACCAGCTTCGGGTCCTTCGGCAGCACCAGCTGCTCCCAACCCTTCTCATATGCGAATAAGGCAATCGCGATGAGATAAAATAATCCCACGGAAGCCAAAGCAATCTCGTATGAGAAATTAACGCCTGCTAAAAACAGGAGGAACGAGATGAGCGCCGGAACGATGATTCCAATTCCCATCCCTATGCCCGCCTTGTCGAAGAGGGGCAAATCCTTCTTCTTGAGCAGCCCCAGCGAAAAGATTATGCCGGGTATGAAAAATGCCACGAACATCACGAATAGCAAATAGAATGGATTAAACTCTATCATAAGAATTCCCCGAAGTGATTTGGAGGAAAAAGGTTAAAAAGCAGCGCAAAACCTACATGAATTTGTCAATCATGTCATCCGGCACTGTTGTGCTGGAAGTTGCGACCATCTGCTGCGCCCCGCCCGCGGCCTTCGCCTGCCCGAAGAGGCTCGGCGACTTCACTCCCGTGACAATCGCGGTCACGCGGACGCCCTCCATGAACGAATTGGAAATCCTTGCGCCCATCTTCACGCCAGCCTCCTCCGCGAATCCGGCGGAAACGCCCTCCCC
>JACCLI010000043.1 GCA_013425455.1 Microcaldota archaeon
AAATTGATTGCCGTATTTGCGGGAATACTTGCGATTTCCTTCGTTCTTGTGGGATTGTTGTTCAATGCGCTGATTGGTTAGTGGTAAATTAGAGATTATACCCGAATAACTACTTTTATAAACTCTTTAAGGGAAAATAGAATACGATAATATGGGGGATGAAGAGCAGGCGCAGCAGAGGAAGGTCCGCATCAGCCCGGAGGCGAAGGAGAAGATAAAGATATTCGCGAAGAAGGCGGGCAAGGTGGCGGGAGTCCTTGCTGTGGGGATCGGGGCTGGCGCCATCATAGGGGCCGTGATACAATACGGGGTGTCGCAGAGAGACATCAGGCGCATACTCGATCAGAGGGGGCCGCAGCAGTGCTTTACGGATTATGACGTGGACAGCGCGGGGAGGAGCGGCATCATCGGAGCCATGGAGCTATTGGACGTTCTTATTGAAAAACACAAAGACAACCCGCAGGCTCTTGCGGATGCGATAGACGGGCTGCAGTCCGTTTCCGGGGCTTATGATTTTGAGCCGCAGAAGATGGGGCTGCTGAAGAAAATGGTGGAGGACGGCGGGGAAAACGCCGCCTATGCGCTCCGCATCCTTGGTGCGATGGCGAAGCAGGGCGGATATTCGGACTCGCTGCTGGACGAGCAGCTGGCCGGCAGGGTTGTGGAGGCGGCGAGGCTGCTGGCCGAGAGGTGCGGGGAGGATGCGCCGAAAATACTGGACATCATGACGAGCAACGGCATATTCAGCCAATACTATTGGCAGGCGCCGGGCCCGCTCGGGAGGCTGGCTTTCGCGGAGAGCATGCTCAGGAACGCAAAGGACGCGGAGACGATGGAGTACTATATGGACGTTTACTTTTCGTTGGCGCGCAGGGGCGAAAACTTTGATGATTATGCGACGTATGCGGATTTGATATTCACCACCCTAAAGAAGGTGGATGATATGGCCGGACCCCTTGCCCCCGGGGCCAGAAATTCCGTAAAGGCGCTCATGGGCACCAATGTGGAAAGGAGATCCGGTGAAAGCGACCAGGAATACGCGGACAAGGTCGCGGCTTACGTAGTGAGGGCGCCGCACCTCCAGATGATTGAGGCGATAGGGTTCATCGCCGACAGGTATCCGGGCGGTGAGAGAATGGAGGGGATGCTCAGGCTGATGGCGAACATCCTCCGCAAGGGAGGGGCATATCCGGCAAGGTTAGACGCCGGGTATGCGAACGAGCTGTGCTCCCTCACCGAACGGCAGAATCCTGTTAGCGGGATAGGCGGGATCCACCTCGTGCACATTTTGAACTCGCTTTTAGAAAACCCAAGGTTCAGGCCCGAGAGCATCAACAGGGTTTTTGTGGAGAAAGCGGGGGCGATGCTGGACTTCGGGGCCGCGAAGGCCGAAGAAGGGCGTTTTGGGGAATTCTTCACGGAAATCAGCGGCCTTTTGCATAATTTCGGCCAGTTCCGCCCTGCAGGGCAGGAGATAAATTTCGAAGGGCTGGTGGACGCGGCAGCAACTTTCGCGGAGATGGATCCGGATGCGGAAACGTTCATGCGCCACTTCAGGATATTCAAGGTGGATATAGGGTTCTCCGAAGGCAGCAGGGAGTCCGGCAGGGATTACGCGATGCCTGTGTGCGAGATGGAGGGCATGGTCGCAGCCAGGACCAACAACAGCAGGGCGGCGAGGGATGCGGTTGAAAGGCTGGAGAACCTTTACTTCGGCCCGGGGATGGCGAGGCTTGTGGAGCTAATGGTCGGGGACTCGGAAGGCGGGCGGGTGATAAGCGCGATAAACTCCATATCAAGGACCGTCGAACGTTCAGACGTCCCATTTGGAAATACCCCGAAGATGCGGGGCATAGGCCCTGCGGACTATAACGAGGCATACTCTCTTGTGCAGGCGCTCTTCCCGGGGGAAAGGATGAACCTTGAGATTCTGATAAACTTCGCATATGGGATTTCGGCGGTTGGAACTGAAAACGCGAGGATGCTGAACAAGGTTTTTGGGATGAGGTATTTTTTCAGGTACAGGCAGGAATTGCTCGGGGAGGTTGTGGGCAACGCGGACCTGGCAAGGCCGGACGGGCGCCCGGTTTTCCTAGCGGTTTTCACCCAAAGCGACTACAACGGGACCTTCTATTACAGCAGCGACAGCCTCGCGAACCTCACAAGATATTACCGCGTCATAATAGTGGAGACGCTCTCGGATGCGGTCATGTTCAGGGAGATAAACCGCATAGCGGGCCAATACGGAAAACTGGCAGGGCTCTCCATAAGCGGGCACGGAAGCGAGTACGGGGTTGCGCTCGGCCCGAACGGGTATTTCAGCGAATCAGACGCTCAAGAGGTTGCGAGGCTACAGGACAGCTTTGCCGACAATCCGGTAGTAATTTTTGACTCCTGCTCAACCGGTAGGT
>JACCLI010000052.1 GCA_013425455.1 Microcaldota archaeon
CATCTATCCCCTTCCCATCCCTCGTCATCCTCTGCCCGGGAAGCACGGAGAGCGTAACCGCCTCGTCCGGTATGCCCAAAAATATCGAGGGCACGAAAGAGAACATCGCGTGCGCGCCGAACATCGCGATTATCACCACAGCTGCGTCCTCCCCGGAAATCCCCATCCCGGAAAGCGCGGCAGCAAGCGTATTTGAATGCAACCCAGGTATGAGGCCGGCAACCATCCCCAGAAGAATGCCGGCAACCAAAAGCAGCATAATATGCTCTCTCCCTCACTTTCTTAATATTTACCCACCCTAATCCCCCCATGAATTCCTTAGATTCAGCCATCCGAAGGCACGTAATCAAAAACGCACACGAGTACGGGAAGGCAAACCCCGGCAACATAGTCGGCAAGGCAATCAACGAATTTCCCGAAGTGAAGAAGGACATGAAGTCCCTCATGCAGAAGATAAACGAAATCTGCAAGGAGATAAATTCCCTCCCGAAGGAAAAACTGGAAAAGGAATTCGCAAAGATCCCCAAGGAGGAAAAGAAGGAGGAAAAGAACGAACTGGAAATCCCGGGCGCGGTCCCCGGAAAAGTGGTGGTCCGCTATCCGCCGGAGCCCAACGGCTACCCGCACATAGGGCACGCAAAGGCATTCTGCCTCTCCTGGACAATCGCCCGCAAATACAACGGAAAGGTTATTCTCCGCTGGGACGACACAAACCCCGAGGCGGAAAAGCCCGAATTCCTGGATGCGATAAGGAATGGAATCAAATGGCTCGGCATTGATTGGGACGACGAAAAATATTGCAGCGACTACATGCCGGACATGTACAAATTATGCGAAAAATTGCTCTGGGAAGGGAACGCATACGCGTGCTCCTGCGCCCAGGAACAGATAGCGAAGGGAAGGGAAAACCAGGAGCGCTGCAAGTGCGGCTCCCGCACCCCCCAGGAAAACCTTGATGAATGGAAGAAGATGCTCAACGGGACCACACCCGAGGGCGGCTCCACCATCCGTCTCGCCGGGGACATGGAGTCCCAGAACACGGTGATGAGGGACCCGACGCTCTTCCGCATAATCGAGTCCCCGCATTACAGGCAGGGCCTCAAATACCGGGTATGGCCCACCTATGATTTCCAGGGCGCGGTGATGGATTCCCTTTTGGGGATAACCCACCCAATCCGCTCCAAGGAATACGAATTGAGGGACGAGCTCTACGAATTCCTGCTGAAAAAATTGGAGATGCGCGTTCCGAAGATGATTTCCATTTCCCGCCTTTCCATAAAGAATGCTCCTCTCTCCAAGCGCCTCCTCCGCCCCCTAGTGGAAAGCGGAAAGGTGATGGGATGGGACGACCCCCGCCTCCCTACGCTGGAGGGGCTGAAAAGGAGGGGAATCCTTCCGGAAGCGGTGCGCAAATTCGTCCTCTCCTTTGGCATAAGCAAGGTGGAGAGCGAGCCGGGCTGGGACAAGCTCCTTTCGGAGAATAGGAAAATCCTGGACCCAACCGCACCTCATTTCTTCTTCGTGCAGAATCCGGTGAAAATAAAGATAAAGGGCGGGAAGAAAAAGAAACTCCGCGAAATGGAGGCGGGGAGCGAGCTCTGGATAAGCGGGACGGACGCAAAGGGCCTGAAGGAGGGCGAAATCATCCGCCTCAAGGATTTGTACAACGTTAAAATCGAGAAAACGGGAAATGAAATCTCCGCCACATTTTCCGGAGACGAAATCGGGAAGGAGAAGAAAATCCACTGGGTCTCGGACAAATTGGAGTGCGAGGTGCTCCGCCCGGGCGACCTCGTCCTTGATTCCGGGGATTTCAACCCCGCGAGCCTAACCATAGACACGGGATATTGCGAAAAATCCGTCCATTCGCTGAAGGAAGGCGACATAATCCAATTCGAGAGATACGGGTTCTGCAGGCTTGATTCAAAGAAGCCCTTGCGCTTCGTATTCTCCTGCTGAGGTATCCGCATGCTCACCAAGGAACAGAAAGAAAAAATAATTTCATTCTCCAAAAAGTGCGTGGAGAAGAACGATCCCTTCCACGATTTCTCCCATATCAGCATGGTTGCCCGCAATGCGGTTTCAATTGCAAAAAAAGAAGGCGCGGATCCGGAAATTTCCGAGGTTGCCGCCCTCCTCCACGACATCTGCAAATCAGAGCCAGGCGACCACGGCACCAGCGGCGCATGCAAGGCGAGGGACTTCCTTCTATCAATAAGGGCCAGCGGCGCCTTCGCAGATGCAGTTGCCGAGGCCATACACTTCCATGACAAGGAATCAAGGGAAAGGAGCCCGGAAAGCGCCGCACTCTGGGACGCGGACAAGCTCTACATCCTCACCCCGCGCGGATTCGTTTCGAGGATGTGCCCGTTCTGGATAATGAAGCTGGGCGAGGAGAAAGGGATTGAAAAAGCGGTTTATGAATACTATTTCTACAAGGAGAGGCTGAACACAAAAACCGCCAGGGCGATAGTTGAAAAACACTCCAAAACCATGGACGCCATCATCCAGGGCCTGAAGAAAACAATGGATTCCGAATTAAGCTGAGCCCATGCTTGAAGATTTTTCGCCAATAGAGCGCACGGAGCCCGCGCGCAAGCCAGTCTTCTCAGACTATCCCCTGCAGCCATTCATAAAAGGCGTGTTCGAGGACCGCGGAATAACTAAATTGTACGAGCACCAGGCAAAGGGGATCCAGCTCGTGAAGGAAGGAAAAAACGTGGTGGTGGTTGCGCCCACCGCAGGGGGAAAAAGCGAGGTATTCATCGTCCCTGCGGTAGAGGCTGCGCTCAGGGGGGAAAGCACCCTCCTCCTATATCCCACAAAGGCCCTTGCCCGCGACCAGCTGGAGCGCCTTCTGGAGTTCAGGATTTACGGGGTGCGCACGGAAGTTTACGACGGGGACACCTCCCAGAATTCGCGGGAGAAGATAAGGGCGAACCCCCCGCAGGTAATCATCTCCAACGTGGACATGCTCCATTTCATCCTGTTGCACAACCGCCTATTTACCTCATTCTTCGAAAAACTCAAATACGTGGTATTAGATGAGATCCATATCTACAGCGGGGTGCTCGGCTCCCATGTATACAACATCCTCTGGAGGCTGAAGCGCCTGATGCGCAAAAAATACAAGAGGGAAATCCAGTTCATCGCCACCTCCGCCACGGTTGGAAATGCGAAGGGTTTCGCAGAGGAGATTGTGGGCGAGAAATTCGAACTCGTGGAGGGCACGTCCTCCCCCCGCTCCGAATACCATCATTTCATCATAAACCCCGAGGACAGCTATCTCGTCGCCTCATTGAAGGTGGCGCAGGAAATCGGAAAGAAGGCCCTCATCTTCGGGAATTCCCATTCCACCGTGGAGCGGATGGGCCTCATCGCCGAAGGGATGGGGCTGGATTTGCGCGTCTACCGTTCCGGCCTCTCCCAGGAGGAGCGGAGGAACGTGGAGAAGGAATTCAAGGAGGGCAAGGTGCGTTTTCTCGCAAGCACATCAGCGCTCGAGCTCGGGATGGACATCGGAGACACGGACGTGGTCATTCTTGCGGGGTTCCCAGGCACCGTTACAAGAGTAAAGCAGAGGCTCGGCCGCTCCGGAAGGAAGGGCCAGCAGGCATACGGCGTATTCGTCGCAAAGGAAAATCCTTTGGACCAGTATTATGTGGAAAACCCGGATCAATATTTGTACGGGGACCCGGAAAACTGTTTTGTGAATCCGAAAAATGGGAAGATAAGGAAATCCCACATCCTCTCCGCGGCGAAGGACATGATGTATTCCCCGGAGGAGATTGATGAGGACATCTCCCCCATACTCGCTTCCTTGGAGGAGGAGGGGATGGTGAAAAAATGGGGCTCGCTCGTCAGCATCACGAAGGAAGGGGCGAAAAAGGTCCGCACCCTCAACATCCGGGGAATCGGCGAATCCGTCCGTATTTTCGATTCCTCCAGGCAGAAATTCATCGGGGAAAGGGACTCCCACATGGCGATCGGCGAATTGTTCGAAGGCGCCATCTATCTCCACGGCGGAAGGGCATATATGTCCCAAAAGCTGGATTTGGAAGGGATGACCGCAACCGTGGAGCCGCTTGGGAGGAAAGTAGAAGAATACACCCATGCACTCCGCACAAAGGAGGCAGAGGTCGTGGAGCACATCGAGACGCGGGACTGCCTCGGGCATCCCCTCTCCTTCGGAAAAGTCCACATCGTTGATACGGTCTACGGGTTTGCTATAAAGGACGCGTATTCCAGCACAAGGCTGGGCGAGCACCATTTCGAAACTCCCTATATCCACGAATTCGACACATATGCGATTTGGCTGGACCTGGACGACCTGGTGCCCATAATCCAGAACTTCGGGGACGGATTGCACGCCTTTGAGCATGTTTCCATCTCCATGATGCCCGCAATCACGGGTGCGGACCCCAAGGAAATCGGGGGCATCTCCTATCCCACCGGAAGGATGTATGTGTACGACGGGGTGCCGGACGGGAACGGAATCACCCGCATAGTGTTCAACAAATTCGAGGCCGTGGCGCAGATGGCGCTGGACCGCTTCGAGAAGTGCACGTGCGAAAAGGGCTGCCCCAAATGCATTCTCGACCCGATGTGCGGAAACGACAACCGGCATCTCAGCAAGGAGGGCGGAAAAATAATCGCGGAAGAGCTTCTCAAAAAGCACTAGAGGTCGGAAATGTCCCTTCCAATCAGTTTCGCATCTTCCCATCCGATTGTGTAGCTCTCCTTCGCCTCCCTGAACACGGAAAGCGGGATGAACACCCATCTTTCCCTGTTCCTTCTCCACGCAATCAGGGTAGTGATTCCCGTAATCTCATTCCACTTCTTCAAATTCTCGAACTGGTCCCGCTTTATCGCCAATCTATCATTTTCCCATGCCTTGCTCTCAATCGCATATTGGGCGGTGGTCTTGAAAGCAAGCAAATCCGGGGATAACGAGTTCACTCCGCTTCCCGCAGCCCTTATGACCATGAAGCCCCGGTCCGAGAACATCTTTATGAGTTCCCGTTCCGCGCCCGCCCCTTTTCGGTAATGGTACAAATCAGCACCTTACTATTCCCCTCTCCGCGTCCACTTCCACAACCATTCCGTTCTTTATGAAGGAAAACGGGTCCTCCTCCAGCATGTCCAGCATCGGGATTTTGGAGATTATCGCGCCAACTGCGATTATCGTTTCCGCCTCCAGGTTGATTATCGCAAGGGGCGCAACCCCGTTCTTCTTCAGCTGGAGCATCATATAGGAGCCCACGGTGGAGCCCTTCCCCCTCGGGAACACGAGAATCCTTCCGGCAACGCTCTTCCCTTCCAATTCATGCCCCTTTTCTATTACTATTCCGGTCTTCGGGTCGACACTGCCCAAAAATGAGATGGGCTGCATCGTGACCAGTGCCGGCCCCTTCGCATATCCTCTCGCGATTACCCTTCCCTTCACAATCATTTCTTCCGCACCTTTTCCTTGCCCGCACCTTCGAACTCCACCAAATCCTTCAGTTTTGCGAAATGAACCCTCTGCTGGCACATGGTCGGCAGATATTTTACCGCCTTCGCCGAATTCACGCCCGTACTCTTGTAGCCCATCTCCTCCATGGGCGAAACCACCATGCACGTGTCCGCGACCAGTTTTCCGCCCGCCTTTTCGATAATTTCCACAAGCCCCTGCTTTGCGGCAACTTCCTTCACAATCCTGGAGACGCAGACCCACAACGGTTTTTTCAATTTCTTCCCGCGCACCATCTCCGCTATTTCCTTTATCTCCGCTAAGGAAGCATGCGGGCAGCCAGTAGTAACAATATCCTCCTCCTTGGTCTCATCCAGAGTTTTCCTCATCCTTCCCATTTCCGGTTTATCCACGGAAATTTTCTCCGCGCCGTCCCGGATTTTCCACTCCGGGGTAATCCCCTCCATGAAGAACAATGAATTGGAGCCGAACGCAGCCATGGCCGCGCCCAGGTATTTGAGCATGTCCTCATCCGCCTTCTTTATTCCCTTGAACGCGACCGCCCTTCCCCGCGCAATCCCTCCCGCAATCGCCCCCAGAACCCCGAAGTCGCTCCTGTCCGGGAGCGCAACCTTCACATCCACCACGAGGTCCGCAACCCTGTTCTCATCCAGGTGCATCCCATAATTTGGCGTAACCCCGCATATTGCCGCGCAGAGCGCCGAAGGCCCTCCCTCCCTATTGGTCCGCGCCCCCAGAACAGAGTTCGCAAACACCACTGCGGAGCTCTCCGCCCACGCGATGTGCT
This sequence comes from Microcaldota archaeon, assembly GCA_013425455.1. GTDB lineage: Archaea > Micrarchaeota > Micrarchaeia > Anstonellales > Bilamarchaeaceae > CAIXOA01. Next base: position 6,261 of record JACCLI010000052.1, read on the forward strand.
CGCCAACCTTCGGCCTCACCCCGATAAGGTAAGGGGTGCATGTGCACGTGGGATTCGCGCCCATTGAAGTATATGCATTCAAAATAGCAAACTGCTTTTGCGCAAAATCCTTCGGGACTTTCATCTCCTCCCATCCCTGCGCATCCATCCCGATGGGGTTAAGGTAAGCCGGCACCTCCACCTTTGTTCCCTTCCTTGCCAAATCTTCCAAATATTCCAGCCCCGCATCCCCTATCGTTTTGTAGGAAACTCCAGAGATTTGCGCGGAAGTTATTGGAACCATGTTCTTTGCGCCGTAAATCTTCGCAAGGGCAAAAAGGATTTCCATCGCCTGCCGTTTCCCTTCCCCGCACTCGCCGTTCAGCATGCATCTCTCTTTTTTGGTGAGTTCGGGCTCCATGGAAATCCTCAGAAATAATCCTTCACATCCACTTTTTTGTATTTCGCGCGGTCAAACGCCGCCCTATTTTTCAAAGGTGCGGTCGCATCCACCCCGACTTTAGTGGTTTCGCGCGTTTCCGGATTCGCGGACGGATCCAGGGAAGAACCCTTCTCCCCCTTCTTCACCACGAGCCCGCGGTCCCCCTGGAAGCGAGTCGCAATCGCCCACTCCACGTCCTCCATTTTGTGAATATCCACATCATCGTCCACAACCACCACGTGCTTCATGGACGCATGCCCGCGGAAGGCGGCTTCTATTGCTTTTTTCCCGTCATCCTCGTTCTTTTTCTTAATGGAAACAATCCCATGCAGCCAGGAGCACCCTCCCGGAGTGATGCTCACTCCCTCGCATTCCGCAACCATATTTACTTCATTAAAGATTGTCGGCTCCCTGGGCATCCCCATCAGAACCTTGTGTTCCATTCCCCCGGGCAGAAGCACATGGAAGAGCGCATCCTTCCTCGCATGTATCTTCTTTATCTCCATCACCTGCTGCCTGCGCACAATATCATAAGTGTCCGTAAGGTCCACAAAAGGTCCTTCGTTCACCATCTCACGCGTAATGCGCCCTTCAATGATGAATTCCACCTCCGAAGGGACCTCTATCCCGTTTTCCAACTTCACAGTCTCAAAAGGAGCAAGCGAATTCGCCATCTCCAATTCATTCGTACCTATTTTTGTGGAAACCGCGGAAGCAAGAAGCACATTTATTGGCGAACCGATAATCACCGCCACATCCAATTCCCCTCCCGCGCGCTCAATGAATGTATTCAAATGCCTGGGAAGGATGCGCAAAGCCATCCGGTGCCCGTCCAGCTGCATCATCCTATGAAAAGAGCAATTGGTTCCGTATTCCTTGTCCTTGGCGATTACTATCCCCGAGCATATGTAAGGCCCCCCGTCCTTCTCAGTATGATAAGGAATAGGAAGTTCGTCCAGCGAAGAGACCGTTTTTTCAAGTGCCGGGGAACTCTTTGCAGTTTTCGGCTTGCTCGGGTGGTTTACTGCATCCATAAGCCTTTTCGTAATCTCTTCCACCCCGCACCCCAAGTACTGCGCAACCAGGTCCCGCGTCGCAAAAACGTTCCCGACCGCGGAGAATTTCGCCCCTCCAACCTCCGGCGCAAGCATGGGAGTGTCCTCCCTCGCCTTCATCACTGCCGCAAGCTCAAGGTTTTTGGAAACCTTCTTCCTAATCCTCAGCAACTGCTTTCTCTCCTCCAACTCTTTTACAAAATCACGGAATGAGCCTTTCATTTGCGCCACCTCTTATACAAATTATGCTTCACTCCCGCCTGGTCCAGCACCTTCCCCACCATGAAATCCACCAGATGCGAGACATCCTTGTGCTTCGCATAGAAGCCAGGGGAAGCAGGCATCACCACCCCTCCGGCAAGGGACACCTTCGCCATATTCTCTATCGCCACGAGCGATAATGGCGTTTCCCTCACCAACAATATCAATTTCTTCCTCTCCTTCAGCATCACTTCCGCCGCGCGGTCAACCAATCCATTCCCGGTCCCGTTCGCAATGTTCCCCAGCGTCTTGAGCGAGCAGGGAGCGACAATCATAACATCCGGGGAATTAGAGCCGGACGCAAAAGGGGCGTCAATCTCACTCTCCTTAAAATCCGCTTTGGGCAGTTTCACTCCCTCATATTTCGCGACTTTCCGGGCGGGCCCGCTTATGACTACGAATACTGTATGCCCAAGCCTCTTCAGCGCCTCCACCAGCCGCACGCCGTAGATGGTGCCGGAGGCGCCGCTTATCGCAACCGCTATGCGCATAATTGAATTCGTTAGCCCTTCTTTTTTAATCTTCCCCTATCTATTCTTCTTATGCAGGTCCTTAAGCTGGGTGGCTCCGTCCTCACAAGGAAGGGCGGGTACATGGAGCTCGACCAGAAGAACATAGATGCGCTGGCGAAGATGCTGGGCGGCGCCTGGAAGTCCGGAGTACGCGACTTCATCCTCATCCACGGCGCGGGCTCCTTCGGCCACCCCCTCGTGCTGAAATACGGATTGAACGACGGGATACGCACAGACGCGCAGAAAGCCGGGATGGCGCTCACCCACGCGGCGTGCACCTGCCTTTCGCAGGCCCTCATCGATGCGCTCGTGAAGAATGACGTGCCGGCAGTTACCGTCCCGCCAATCTCAATAGGAAAATTATCCGACAAAAGGATAAGCAAAATGGATTCCGGAATCGTTGCCAATCTTCTTTCCTCCGGCTTCCTTCCGGTTTTGCACGGTGACATGATGCTCGACGAAAAGCTGGGAGGGGCGGTCTGCTCCGGGGACCAATTGGTCTCCTATTTTGGAAAGGGCGCGGAACGCGTAATCCTCGGAACAAATGTGGACGGCATAATCGCGGACGGAAAAGTGGTCCCCCGCATCACGAAGGCCAATCTTTCCGAAATCCTAAAGCACGTGAAGGGTTCGGACACCGCGGACGTCACCGGAGGGATGCGCGGAAAGCTCGAGGAGCTGCTCCGCATAGGTAGGCCCGCATACATCGCGAACGCGCTCCACCCCGAGAGAATAGAGAAACTGCTGCGCGGGGAAAAATCCGTCTGCACACTCGTTGAGTGAACAGTTAAAAACACTCTTAACCATATTATTACCCTATGGATGAAAACGGCAGTGGAGCCCGAAGGCCGCCGCCCCCTCCGCCAACCACAGCACAAAAAAGGGCTACGCCTCCGCCTACTCCAGGAGTGAGGAGGGTAACTGCAACAATGACTGTGCCCCCTGCATCCCGCCCGGATTCTTTCTCAGGCCCCAAGCCTGCTCCGGACCAGCTTCAGGCAAAAGATGGATTCAGGAATACGCTGGGCGAGAAAGCGTACGAAAAAACGAAGGCGGTTTTGAGGATGCTTTGCAGGATTTCCGGCATGTCGATGCAGCAATTTCTGGTCTCGCAGGATGCCCTTATCCTGCGTGATTTGGCTTCGGGGCAGGATTCGCAGTTGGCCAGGATAGAATTCGCAGGCGGAAAACCAGAATTGCGCATATATTTTGAAGACCTGGGATGGAAATCTGAGAAGGACCAGAGATGCCGTGAAGTCCTGAGGGCGTGCGGTGCATTGGACCCCACTCTCGAAGGCAGGCTGAAGATGCTGGTCGGCATGAATCAAATTTTCATCGGAATAAATGAGAACGAAGTTTCCCTTTGCGGGGCAGGCGAGCGCGGAGGCTCGTCGCTATCCTTCTTTTTGCACGTACAATAACGCCATTTTATAAATTTTCCAATGCATGCTCCCTGCCATGGAATTCAAAAGCATGCTGTTCTTTTCGTTTCTCGCATCCTTGCTCCTGCTCTCGGGCTGCCTGCAAAGCCAGCCCCGGGCCTGCACCGAGGAGGCGAGGTTGTGCCCGGACGGCTCGTATGTGGGCAGGGCCGGCCCAGATTGCGAATTCGCACCCTGCCCGAACGCAACCGGATGCGATGGCTACCAGGTGGATGCGTGCCCGGCAGGATGCGAGGTTTGCCCTCCGTGCGAGACATGCAGCTCAATCGGCTGCCATTCCCCGAATTTCTGCAGGGCCATAGGCTTCGAAAGCAATTGGTATGAAAATCTCGCTCCAGTTAATATTACGGTGAACGAAACCCTGCCCGAGCCGACGCATGCGTTGCCGGAGTTCAACATAACCTACGAGATAAACGACACCGCAATAGAGAACATAACCGAGAAGAACTACTACGGGCTGGAGTTCGACAATTATACAATTCTGTTGGAGGACCTCGCCCCCCGCGGAAGCGGATACTGCGCTCTGGTGAAAATAGTGACGATAGAAGGGACAAATATGCGGGAATTCGACCGGGCGCAAATCTGCCCCGGAGACAGCTACTATTGGGTCTCCCCCGAGCATCATAAATATAGAATAAAAGTAATGGAGACGGCCTCGGGCTATTCCGGCCGGGCCGCATGGGCGAATATCGTGGTCTACCGCTAAACCGTGGCGAGCTTCACTTTGAAGCCCTTGTTCTGCGCCTTCGCCTTGTTCAGCACGAGGGTCGCGGTAACAATATCCTGGATTCCCAATCCTGTGGAGTCGAATATCGTGATGTCCGCGTCGCTTGTGCGCGCACCCTTCTTGCCCGCAACGATGTCCCCGAGCTCAGCCGCGATATCCTTCCTGGAAATGATTTTTTTGGAAATTGGAACATTTATCTCCCCTGAGTGGGATGCCTGCTCCCAGTCGTCTATTACAATTTTCGCCCTCCTCATTATCTCCGGGTCCAATTCCTCCTTCCCGGGCGCATCCGCCCCTATGGCGTTTATGTGCATTCCCGGGTGAATCCACTCGTTTTTCACAATCGGCTGGTGCACCGGCGTGGTCGTTATGAGCACATCAGCATTCCTGCACGCTGTCGCGCCGTCCGCTACCTCGCAGCTTATCCCGAAGGATTTCGCGAACTCCACGAACCTTTTTGCGCTCTCCGCGTTCTGGTCCACCGCATAAGCCTTCTCTATCTTCATCACTTCCTTGTGCGCCATCAATTGCGTGTGCGCCTGTATCCCCGTTCCGATGAACGCGATGTTCTTCGCGCCCTTCTTCGCAAGGTGCTTCGTAGCGATTGCGCCCGCCGCACC
>JACCLI010000005.1 GCA_013425455.1 Microcaldota archaeon
CCCCATCCCTTCGCCCTCTCCTGCGAACGGGATACGCTGAAGTCTTTCAATCCCCCGCGTATGAACGCAAGAACCTCATTCTTCCTCGTCTCCGGAAGTATGAGCAGATCATCTTTCTCAATCAGCTCCTCCAATTTTTTCTCATACTTGGATAATTTGAAGAAGTAATTCTCCTCCTCGATCTCCTCCGGCTTTTTGTTGTGCTCAGGGCACACCCCGTTAGGCAATTCGCTCTCCTCATAGAAGGATTCGCACCCCACGCAGTAGAGCCCCTTGTATTTCTTCTTGTAAATATCCCCGCCCTTGTCGCACAGCTTCCACAGCCTCTCCACGCCTGGAAGGTGCAGTTTCTTATCCGAAGTCCTGGTGAAGGAAGTGTAGGAAAGCCCTGCCTCATCCGCCATTTTCCTGAAAACAGCAGCATTCCTCGCGCACAGCGCCTCGGTGCCTATCCCCTCGGCTTCCGCCGCGTGCACATTCTTCAGGCTGTTCTCGTCCGAGCCGGTCACCAGCCGCAGCTCCTTCCCCTGCGCCCTTTGGTAGCGCGCAATCGCATCCGTCTGCACAAACTCCAGCGCGTGCCCGAGGTGAGGCGCCGCGTTCACATAGGGAATTGCGGTAGTGAGGTAAAACTTATCCTTAGTAATCTAAATCACCTAGAGAAGAAGAATAAGAATGAAAATAAATAAAAAGAGGGGCACGAGGCCCCTTTACTGAAATATTCAGCCGCAGCTTCCGGAAGCCGCCGTCGCAGTGGAGCTCACGTTCTGGCCGCATTCCTCCGGCGCGGTGGTGTATGCGCCGCAGATCGCGTCCTTGTATGCCTGCGCCGTCCTGCCTCCGTTGAACGTCACCCCGTTTATCTTGATTGTCGGGGAGCCGCTCACGCTGTTTTGGTTGGTCTTCGCCATCTCCGAGGCCAATATCGTGAACTTGCTTGCCTCGAATTCCGCGACCACTGCAGTGGTGTTTATGCCTCCAACCGCATCAGCCGCAGTCACCCAGCAGGTGTCTATGTTCGAGAGGGTGCAGTCTGTGTTCGCCTTCGCGACGTAGTCCGCCCACTTCTTCTCGCCGTACATGCTGAAGATTATCTTCTCCCTCACGTCCTGCCAGAGCTCGGCGTTCCCGTGCAGGGAGCAGTACCTGGTGCCGTTGTTGTCCGCGCATTCGTTTCCGCTCGGGTATATTATGTAGACCGGCTCGAAGGTCGCGCTGTCAGCAAGCAATTGGATGACCGGGACAAGCCCGCCCTCGGCCTGGTTCCCGTACGGGCAGTAGCTCATCACGAACATCTGCACCTGCGGGTTGCTGCTCTGCGGGATTCCCTGGGCCTGCGCCGCGGTCTCGTTAGCCGCCGCCTGCCTCGCCGCCTCCATCTGCGCTATTGTGGGCGCAAGCTCGTATGCGCCGGCATAGAAATACTTGTAGTCCTTTGAGACCATTATGGGCATCTCCTGCCCTGCAACCGTATAATAGAGCTCCACATAGGCGCCCTTGTCCACGTACCTTGTGAACGTTGCCGCAGTCTCCTCGCCGGTTGAAACGAAATAGTAGTTTGCAAGGAAACCGCCTATCTGCGAGACCTTTGCCTGGTCCAGCGTGAACACAGTTGTTGCAGTGGTGTTCCCCCCAGTGCCTGTGGCCCCGGTGTTTGTCGCCGGCACCATCCCCGGGAAAATAAAGTATCCCACTATCAACCCCAACACCAGCCCCCCGACTGCCCAGAGATAGAGCATGTTGCTGTCTCCGCTGCAGCATGGAGCATCCACTTTCTTTTTTTCTTCAGCCATTCAATTCACCAGCTAATATGGTATTTGTATAATTCTTACTACTCAGCCCCTTTTAATTCTTTCCAATTCCTTCGCAAAAGGGCTCACTTTCGCCATCCTTTCCGCTTCATTCCTTCTATTACCCTTTCCTTCGCAATCGCGAGCGCCGCCGCCCTTGTATCGTGGTCCTTGGCCCTCTGCATCACCAATTTCGTATTGTTGGTGATTTTTTCCGTGACCGTGGCGAACATCTTCTTCTCGTCCCAGCCCATCGTCTCGCAGTAGGAGGATATGACTCCGCCCGCGTTCGCAAGGAAGTCCGGGAGCACCAGTATCCCTCTTTTCATGAGCTTTTTCTCCACCTCATATGTCATGGGGATGTTCGCCGCCTCTGCGACAATCTTCGCCTTCACATCATTTACGTTCGCATCCGTAATCACGTTCGGGCGGGCCCCGGGAATCAAAATGTCCACCGGCAATTTGAAGAGGTCCGCCGCTGGAAGCACCTTCCCCTTCCCATGCGCGGTCACCGTTCCCGTCTCAGCCTTGGTCTTCATCAGCGCATCATAATTCAGCCCGTCAGTATCGTATATCACGCCCTTTGAATCGGAAACCGCAACCACCTTCGCGCCCCACTCGGAAAGGAATTTCATCGCAAAGGTCCCCACGTTCCCGAAGCCCTCAATCGCCACGGTCATCCCGTTCAGTTTCTTCCCCTGGAACTCCACCGCAGTTTTGATGCACAAAGCAACTCCGTAGCCTGTGCTCCCCAGCTCGTGCGGCAGCCCGCCCATGGACGCCGGCTTTCCCGTGGTCGCCCTCATGTCCCCTATCTGGTTGGCAAATTGCCCCATCTCTTTTTCAGTAGTATTCATGTCAGGCCCGGCGATATAGAAATGTGGTATGAAGACCTTCACCTTGTCCGCGAACGCCCTTATCGCCGCCTCCTTCTGCGGGCTCTTCGGGTCAAATTTGATTCCGGCCTTCGCCCCCCCAAAGGGAATGTCCGCGAGCGCATTCTTCCAGGTCATCGCACGTGCGAGCCCCATCACCTCCTCCGTGGTGACGTCCGGAACCATCCTCATCCCGCCCTTTCCTGCCCCCCGCGCGGTATTATCTATGACCAATACCCCCTGCATCCCGGTTTTTGCGTCAAAAACCTCCAAAACGTATTCCGGCCCGAATTCGTCCTTTGCTCTCATGGATTTCACCAACTAGCCAAATGGGTGCGGCTTATTTTTAGGATAGAATTTAAATCGTTTGTCCCTGCCCGTCTATTTTCCTCACAAAATCAGAAACATATGCATTGAATTCCTCCGGTTTCTCAGCTTGCGGGAAGTGCGTAGCGTTCCCGATAATATGCATCTCGTAATCAATCAGCCGCACCTTCAATATTTCCAGCGAAACCTGCTGCACAAGGAAATCCTTCCCGCCCGTCAGCACGAGCACGGGAAGGTTCAGCCCGCGCATCCCTTCCCCCATCGCATCCCCGGTCCGCACCATCGCTTCAAATGCGGTAATCAGCGTCTCGCTCTTCACATCCAGCACGGATTCCAGGTATTTCCTGAATTCGCGGAATGAAACTCCGCTTCCGGTCGCCGCCTTGAAGAACGCATAAAGTGGCGCCATGAACGGCACCTCCTTGAAGTGCTTCGCATACCACCTCAGGAATTTCTCCAGCGTTCCGTTCCGCAGCGCCTTCTCCAGCGCCTCAAGAAGCGGGACGGCGAAATCCCTCTTCGGGATGGTCTCCAGCGGGTTCCCCACCGCCGGGCTCACCATCACCATCGAATCAATATACGCGGTGCTCTCCAGCAAAAATCCGCCCCGCATCGCCCTCCTGTACATCCACGTCCCCACGAGGCAGCCCATCGAATGCATAACAAGCGTTATCCTTTTCAAATCCAGGTGCGCCGCCAATTCCGCGGCATCCATCCCGCAGTCCGAAAGGTAGGAGTTCGGTGTGGAAAAACCAAGCTTCACCTCCCCGTGGCCCCTTGCGTTGAAGAATAGGAGATTGCAATTTGGAAATTGGTGCATTTGCGCCTTCCATTCCGAGTGCCTGAGCGCAATCCCGTTCAGGAACATGAGCGTGCGCGGGTTCCGGCACTCCGGTACCTGCCTCATATATATGTATTCAAGCAGGACGCCCTGGGAGGTATGGAAAAGCGCCTTGTCGTGCCATACTTCGGGCCGCTTGTGCACCCGCCGCATGCAATTAGATGTGTGTGAAAACATATTTAACCATGTTGACCGGAGCAGGCGCCCGCATTTTTAAATATATCCAATTATGGATATATCCATGTTTGTTCCGCCGCACAGGCATCCCGACTACGTGCTGAAGAAATTCCCCGACCTTGCGGACATGCAGAGGCCCGGCGCGGCAAGCAGGGTGATGCTCAAAAAACTCGGCATGCTCTTCACGCTCTGGCTCATAAGCCAGGCTCCGATGAAGCCATATGAAGTGATAAAGATAATGCGCGCCGAGGGCTTCCACGCCGCCACCCCCAACCGCATCTACCCCCTCTTCGCATTCATGGAGAAAGCCGGCCTGGTGAGCGGAAAGAAAATCGGGGACAAAAGGGAGAGCACCGAGTATTCCATAGCCCCGAAGGGGCGTTATCTTCTTAAGGCTTGCAGGGAATGGTTTCGCACGGGAATGAAGCGGGATTTCATGAAGTATATGGTGGGCTGATGGCGGTAAGGGAATTGATAAGATTGGAGAATGTTTGCAAGTTTTACCAGATGGGCGACACGAGGGTAGAGGCCCTGAAGGACTTCTCCATGACCATCCACGAGAACGATTATATGGCCATATTCGGCCCAAGCGGCAGCGGCAAGAGCACCCTCCTCCATATGATGGGCCTTTTGGACATCCCTTCCAGCGGGAGCATATTTGTGGATGAAGTGGACGTCTCCAAGATGCCCGAGAACCGGCTCGCCCGCATCCGCGGAAAGAAAATCGGCTTCATATTCCAGGTGTTCAACCTCGTTCCTTCCCTCACAGCGCTGGAAAATGTCGCGCTCCCGATGATGATTTATGATGTTCCCAAATACGAAAGGGAAAAGCACGCGGAGGAGCTGCTCATCTCGCTGGACATGGGAAACAGGATTAGCCACGTCCCGGGCGAGCTTTCCGGGGGGCAGAGGCAGCGCGTCGCGATCGCGCGCTCACTCGCCAACAACCCGGAAGTGATTCTCGCTGACGAGCCCACCGGCAACCTCGACTCCAAGACCGGGGGAGAGGTTGTGGATATATTCAACCAGTTCCATAAGGAAGGGAAGACTCTGGTCGTGGTGACGCACGACCCGGACATCGCAAGGAATGCGGAGGAGATAATCCGCATAAAGGACGGCCGGCTCGTGGAGCACGAAGTTTCCAAGGAACACCTGCTGAGGGTGGGAAGAACCATCACAGGGTTCCAGAAAGTGAACAATGATATCGGAACAAAAAGAAAGGTGAAATGAATGGAAATAAAGTATGCGCTAGTTGCGCTTCTGCTGTTGGGATATGCATTTGCGGGGCTTTCTATTTCAGGCTACACGGTCAATCCGGAAAGCGTGGAGCCGGGTGGGGTGGGCTACATCACATTTACGCTTTCCAATCCGTCCACCACGGACACGGTGAGCCTTGTGACAGTAAAGGTCTCTTCCTCTGATTCGCTCGGTGCGAACCGCGAGTTCGCAGTGGGCGATGTGGAGCAGGGCTCGGGCACCGTGCTCACGGTCCCGTTCCAGTCCTCCCCCACGCTCGCCAGCGGAGTATATACTATTGAAATAAAGGCGAAGGGCACGACCAAGACTTACATATACAACCAGGTCACGGGCGTATCCCGCATAGAGAACCAGCAGGTGGAGAAGATAGCGACTGTTCCAATAAAGGTCGTGAAGAAGCCCATCCTCTCCATTTCGCTCAGCAGCGAAAATCTGGAGGACATGACAGCGGAAACCATAACCATTTCCAATTCAGGCGGAAAGGCAATGAACCTCCGCGCCTCCATAACCAACACAGGCATCGGCTTCCTGAACCAGGACAACCTCTATTTCGGGGAGGTGGATGCATCCGCGCAGAAAACCGCCACGCTTGACGCGCGCGGCGCAGTTGATGGCGCGACAAAACTTTCCCTGCTGCTCACCTACCTTGATGAGGTGGGCGACGAGCACACCGAAACAAAGGAAATCCCAATCACGGTGAAGAAAGGGGAAGGCGACTTCCGCTTCTCCCAGCAGGCGCCAATAGTAACCGGAAAGGACGACACCCTCACCATGGTGGTCACCAACATGGGCGACCCGGTGGAGAACCTGCAGCTCACCTTCTCCACTTCCGGCGTGGTGCTCCGCGGCCTGAACAAGGTCGAGATAGGAAGCCTCGCTAAGGGCGAATCCAAGACCATAATCATCCCGCTTGTTGCGAACCTCCCGCCCGGCACGAACAGCGTGCAGGCATCCCTCTCCTGGGTGGAGAAGGGAGAGAACCGCGAGGGCACAATAACAATCCCGCTCAGCGTGAAATCCGATTCGGAAGTGGGAGTTTTCCTAGAGGCGAATCCCACCCCGCTCGTTGCGGGCGGTCAGCACACCCTTTCCGTTACCGTCTCCAACCTCGGCTCATACTCCATACAAGGAGTAACGGTTGAGTTTGCGAGTGACTCCCTCACCCTGCTAACGGTGCAGCCCGAGCAGTATATCGGCGGCTTGGACAAGGATGATTTCTCCAGTGTGCAGTACAAGGTGCAGGTGGGCAACGTCCAGCCCGGAAACTACGATGCGACCGTCAAGGTAAGCTACAAGGATGCATCCGGAGCCCGCATAACCGAGACCAAGCCGGTAGTGATACATGTTGAGCCCGCGGCCCAAAGCGGCGACGGGACCGGAATGCTCCTTCTGCTGGCCGCAATAGTTGCGGGAGCCGGCTACTGGTATTTCAAGATGAGGAAGAAGCCCAAGGCAAGCCAATGAGAACAGAGGACATGGTTTCGTATTCAATGCGGAACCTGACGCACCAGAGGGTACGCACCTGGCTCACCATCGTAGGAATAGTGGTGGGCGTGGCCGCAGTGATAGTGCTGGTCGGGCTCGCGGACGGCCTCCGCTCCTCTGTTTCGGGCCAGCTTGCGGCATTCGGCCCCAAGACCATAATCATCAGCCCCGTGAGCCTTGAGGGCGGGATAGGCGGCGGCTCTACGAACCTGCGCCCCACCCTGGGAAAACTTTTTGAGAGGGACGCGGAAAAGATTGAGCGGATCGAGGGCGTCCACCTCGCCACCAAGATCATAACCACCAGCCTGGACATGAAGTTCCGCGACAAGCACATAAGCACCTCCGTTTACGGAGTCGAGCCCGATGGCTACACCGAAACCACGAGCATAAAAATAGGCGAAGGAAGGTTCCTCCAGCCCGGTGACAAGCGCGTCGCGGTCGTCGGCTACAGCATCGCAAACGACAATTTCGGCGATGACAAGATAAGCGTAAACAACATGATTGAATTGGGCGGGCAGCAATACCGCGTGGTCGGCATTCTACAGAAAAG
>JACCLI010000028.1 GCA_013425455.1 Microcaldota archaeon
GGCTCCTCCCGCCCGAAGCCCTTCTTCTCCGACTGGCCCTTCATTTCCTGGTTTTCCGGTTTTCTAGTAGCATTAGTCATAGTAATATCCTGTATGGAAGGCTTTTTAAACATTACACATTAACCAATTTATAACCACAAACATCCTAGATATCGTCATCCTCGCTTCTGCTCCGCGGGGGTTCCGGCACATCCTTCCCGAGCAGCCTGTCCAGCTCCCTCCCGTAGCGCCCCCCGAGCCTCGCGGCCATGGATTCCACAGCCTTCGGATCGAACTCCTTAAAGTGCCTTTTGACTATTTCGCAAACAGCCATCTCCGCTATCGTGCACACCACCGGGCTCCTGTCGCTGAGCAGCATCTTCAGGCACCTCATCTCCTTCGGGGTTCCCACCTGCGACATGACTATCGCCGCGCTCGCCCTTATGCTTCGGTCTGAATTCGACAGCGCCTCTATCAATGCAGGCATCCCGTTCTTTCCGGTTTTATGGAGCTCGTCCATTGCGATATAGGGCATCTTGTCCATCGGGCTGTTCAGCCACCTTACGAGCCTCTCATTCATCTCCTCCGCGCTTTCAGGCTTCCACCCTTTCCTGAAAACCCTCCTGTCCGCCCCTGCATTTTCCGCTCCAACCCTAGGTTTTTGCTTGCTTGCTTCAGTCATTTTCAACACCCATGCCCGCCCGCGTGGAGGTCGCTCTCCTCAATCTCCCCGAGCAGCTTCGCGGCGTATTTCCTCGTTCCCATGTGGCTCATTCCCACGAACGCCTCCGCCACGTATCTCAGTTCCTGTTTCATCCCGAGCGCAGCCATCTGGTCCAGCGCATACCTGATAACTTCGCGATTTTTCGCCCTCATGGCGATTCCGGAGAGCAGCTCTCCCTTGAACACCTTCTCGTCCCCGATTGCGTCTCCCATCAGCACGATGGCAGAAACTGCCCACTTCCCAAAAGAGGGAGGCGTGCTCTCCTCGGCGATGAACCTCAGGATCCTGTCCGCATCTTTGCAGTATTCTCTCTTCATGTCATTCCTGATTATGATTTCGTTCCTCGCCCTGAACAGATGCGCGAGGGCCATCCTCGTCACTTCCGGATTGTCCCTCGCATACATTACGAGGTTCATCCATAATTTGTTCTTCGCCAGGTCCGCGAGATATTCCGCTTTCCTCTGCGGGGTGGGCTCCCAGAAAGCGCCCGCAAATCCGGGCTTCGTCGCATTCCCGTTTTCCTTTCCGTTCTTCACTGCCGGAGGTTGTATGCATGCCATTATCCCGCCCTCAACTTCTATGTACATAAATCTTTATAATCCGCAACGCATCAGAAGCAGTTATTCTTTTAAGCTGTGCGCAAACAAATCTCCCCAATGGACAAGGAAACAAAAGTGAGCCTCGTCGCCTGGCTCGCAAACATCGTTCTGTTCGCGGTCAAGATAACCGCAGGGCTGCTTTCAGGCTCGCTGGCCGTGCTCTCCGACGCGTTCAATTCCCTCACAGACATAATCTCCTATCTCATAATCTTCATCGCCGTGCGCGTCTCAAGGCAGGAGCCGGATGCGGACCACCCCTACGGCCACAGGGGCGCGCAGCCGCTCGCCGCCTTCATCGTCGCAGTCTTCCAGGGCGTGCTCGCCTTTGAGATTCTAAAAACTGCGATAAACAACCTCCTCTTCGGCTCCCCCGCCGTCACAATAACCGCCTTCACTTTCGCCGCCCTCATCTTCAACATGGTGGTGAAATCCCTGATGTCCTTTTTCCTAGGCAAATACGGAAAGGAGTTCCACAGCTCCTCCCTCAAATCCATCTCAATCGACTCGCGCAACGACGTGCTCGCTTCAGGGGTGGCGGTGCTCGGGCTGATAGGGACGATATTCGGCAACGGTCTCTTCGACAACGGAGCCGCAATAATAATCGCCTTATACATCCTCTACGCGGGATACAAGATGGCAAAGGAAAGCATGGCATACCTCATGAGCGCCAGCCCGCCCCCGGAGCTCCTCCACGAGATAAAGGCAACCGTGGAAAAGGTAAAGGGGGTAAAAAGGGTTGCAAAAGTAAGCGCCCACTACATCGGCGACCGCGTCCACGCGGAAATTGAGATCGTCATCGGAGCAAAGGTCAAGCCTGCGGAGGCCCACGAGATAGAAGTTGCGGTGCAGGAGGCGGCGGAGAAACTGGATTTGGTGGAAAGCGCATTCGTGCATCTGGACTACGAATAAATCTGGACTAATTAGGTAATTACTCTTTTAGGTCTGGTTTAAGTATATTTATTGCACCATAAAACCTCGCAATTCTTAAAAACCCCCTCCTCCTATTCCTCCCCCATGAGGCTCCTTGCAGAATCCCTTGTCGCGGCGTTCATCGCCTTATTTGTACTGAATTTCCTCGGGCTGAGCGTCTCGCTGCTCGCCTCGGTGACCTCCTTCTTCGTGGTCCTGCTAATAATAGTATTAATAGAGGAGAAGAGCGGCTTCTCCTCCCGCGCCATCCTTAAGCGCTTCCGCCTGGAGGACAGGCCCATAATCGCCACCGCAATAGTCTTCGGCCTCCTCTTCGTGATGGCAATCGTCTTCTCCATAATAAACACGAGGATGAGCGCCTTCATCACCCCGTTCATCAATTCCCTGGAGTCCACACTCGGCCTCATTGGGCTCGTAATAATAAGCGCGCTCGCCTACCGCCTCTTCTACCACTTCATGTTCAAGGAGATAGAGTTCGACACCGGGCTGGACTTGGTTAAAAAAGTGCGCACAAAAATAGGCGACAGGGGCCGGTGAAGCCATGGCAAAACTCAAGCGCGAGCTCGGGCTCCTCTCAACCACGATTTTCGGCATAGCAGTAATAGTCGGCGCAGGGATATACTCGCTCATAGGGGTTGCCACCGCGATGGCCGGCCCAGGCGTCTGGCTCTCCTTCATAATAGCCGCCCTCGTCGCGGCGCTCACCGCGCTCAGCTTCGCCGAACTTTCGTCGATGTTCACAGGCGCCGGCTCCTCCTACCTATACGTGTTCAAGGGGATGCGCAGCCGCCTCTTCGGCTTCATAACAGGATGGCTCATCCTCTTCGAGACTGTGGTCGGCGTCGCCGCAATCTCGATGGCCTTCGGCGGATATTTCGCCTCGCTCATCCCAATCCCCATAATGGCCGCCGCGCTCGGCATCATACTCCTTCTTTCCATAGTCAACCTGATCGGGATAAAGGAATCCGCAAGCCTCAACAACATTTTATTCGTGATGGAGCTGGGGGGCCTCATCTTCATCATAATCGCCGGCCTGCTTTTTGGCCAGGCCAACCCGAATTTTTTTGATTTCCAGATTGTCCCAGTGCTTTCCGGAGCCGCCCTCGTCTTCTTTGCGATGCTCGGCTTTGAGATGATAGCGAGCGAGAGCGAGGAGGCGAAGGACGCTTCCCACACGATCCCGTACGCAATCCTCCTTTCCATCGGGATATGCGCCGTCCTTTATGCCATGTTTGCGGTCGCCTCGCTTATGCTGGTTGGGCCGGAAATCCTTGGCGTATCCACAGCCCCGGTCAAGGACATTGTGTTCCCCATCCTTGGCGAATACTCCTTCATCTTCTCCATAATTGCCCTTGCGTCCACCGCCAGCACAATCCTCATCTGCCTCATAACCGCCTCCCGCCTTTCCTACGGCATGGCGAAGGAAAAAACCCTCCCCCATTTCCTCTCCGCGGTGAATTCAAAATTCCGGACTCCTCATCTAGCCGTCATCGCGGCATTGCTTGTCTCCATCGCCTTCCTTCTCATCGCCGACATGGTCATAATCGCCGAGGTGACGAATTTCGCCGCGCTCGCCGCCTTCTTTTTCATAAACATAAGCGCCATAATGCTGAGGATAAGGGAGCCGGGCGCAAAGCGCCACTTCCGCATGCCCTTCGCAATCGCAAACATCCCCGTTCCCGCTGTTCTCGGCGCAATAACCTCCCTATTCCTCATCGCGTTCCTTTCCAAGGAGGCTATGATGTACGGCTCCGGCCTTGTGGTTCTTGGCGCAGCAGTCCATCTGCTCATGCCCAAGAAATAGTCATTCCCCGATCACTTTCACCAGAATTCTCTTCTCCCTGCAACCGTCGAACTCGCAGTAGAAAACCTGCTCCCACGGCCCGAAATCCAACTCGCCTTTCGTAATCGGGAGCACCACCTGGTGCGCCATCAATTGCCTCCATATGTGCGCAGCCGCATTATCCTCCCCCGTATTATGCCGATACTTCCCCTTGTAGGGCACAAGCCTCTCCAGGCTGTCTATGAAATCCTGTATCAGCCCCGGCTCGTCATCGTTCACAATCACCGCGGCGGTTATGTGCATCGGGTTCACGAGCGCGAACCCCTCCTTCACCCCGCTCTCGTGCACAACCCTCCTAACATCCTCGGTAATGCGTATGAACTCTATTTTCTTTTTCGTGCATATCCTAAGGTATTCCGTCTTCGCCCTCATGCTTTCCTTTCAAGCAAAATCCTTTTTAACACATCCAGCCATAATTAAGAAGCATGAAACAATTAACTCACGCAAATCCATCACTCCAGCAGCCGGCATCCGAGCCAAGAAAAATTGCAAGGAGCCCGCTCGTTGCAAAAATCGCAGGATGCGCCGTTGCAGCAGGCCTCTTCTTCTCGGGCTGCATGGCTCCCAGATACAACGTTTTCGAGCCAAGGCCAGCACGGACCGGGGAAGCGGTCCCGCTCAACGAAGACATCTACCGCGCATTTGAGCACGGATTGCGCACCTCCCATAATAGGGTAGAAATATCCGGCAGGGGAGGAGCATTCGGCTCGTGGTCCTATCGCCTCAGGAGCAGGGATGGAAATGTTTTGAATTATGAGTTCAAAAGAAACACCCTCCCGCCCAACCGGCCCGCGACCATGGTGGCCATAGGCCCGGGGAGCGAATCATTCAACATCCGCATTCCCGAGCCCACTGGAATTGCCGGTAGCGACATCCTGGTTGTGACAGAAATAAACGACGCCACCAACATCGCCACCCTCCGCTACCAGAACCCCCAGGGCGCATGGGAAATAATAGACATAGAATTCCCGCGCCGCCTTGTGGGCGCAAACCCAAAATTTGATGTGATGCTTTCCAGGGACGGGAACAAGATGCTGATTGTTGCTTCCCCAACCCCTCTCGAGGATGGTATGCCGTCTGCGATTGTGGCCGCGGTTTTCAATCTGCAGGACGGAAGGATAATCCCCAGCGATTATCTGCCCCCGGCCAAGTGAATCGAAACCTTTTTATACATCTTAAACCACAATATAGCTGAATGAAAGCCCCCGAACAAACCAATCCCTACCGCAGCGAAAAGCAGGCTGCCCCGCAGCTTAAGCCATTCCCGATGCAGAAAGCAGCACTTTTGCTCGCCTCTTTCCTTTCCGGTTGCGGTGCCGCACAGTCCGGGCAGACCCCCTACACCGAAACCAACGGCCACGCCGCGATGGTGATCGTGGCTCCAGGTATAGGCCCGCAAGCTCCGCTCAGGGAAAGGCTCGCCCCGATAATAGAGAACGCAAGCCTTTACCGCGTCTACCCCGACGGAAACGAAGGGAATTTTGGCTCGGCTTCCGGCGGATGGACTTTCCGCATAATAGCATCCGAATCAAGCGAGCGCGCGGGACTTTTTTTCTATCATCTTTTCCCCCATCGCAGCATAATGAACGCCGGAGATACGGAGCCGGTCGGCAAGATTGTCGTCACTAGCTCCATAAACCCGAATTTCAACGTCCCCCTCCAGCCTTCAGATTATACCTCATCTGTCGGCAGCGACGTCTTCATAATGGCTGTGTCAGACATGGTGATATTCCGCTTCTTCAACCCGAACACCGGGGCATTCGAAATCAGGTCCGCGGACCTTTCGGAAGCAGAAGAGATCAGGGTTCCGGCCGGCGCAACCATCTCCGTAGTTTACAACCCGGACGAGAAGCGGATCGAAGTCTATTACATTTCGGACGAAAGAACAGTGGTGGTTCAGTTCTCCCTCCTCACCACCAACACTGTCGCCCGCCCGGTCGAGTAGCCCCCGGAAAGCCTTTTAATACGCACACGAGTATCAGTTTCCGGTGCAACATATGCAAAGGGTAACACTGACGCACATAGGTGCGATTTCTCTTGGAAAACTGCTTGCGATCTGGTCCTTCGTGCTTGGCCTCATCATGTACATAATATACATGGTCATGATGCTGGTCCTGTCGCTGCTCGGCATCGTTTCCGGGGACCAGAACGCGCTTGCCGGCGGCATAATAGCCTTCATCATCTCCGCTGTGGTGGGCTTCATCGGACTCTTCGTGTACGCGATTGCGATGTTCATATTCGGCGCGCTCGCGGCGACCGTCTATAACATCATCCTCGGCGTCGGTGTCGGAATAGACATAGACCTGAAGGAAAGGACGATATAATCAGTTTTTTCTTATTTTACTTTTCTTTTCCGCCAGCATTAATGTCGGATCTTTCTTCCCTTTGCCGCCGAGCCCATATATCGGGCTAGGCGGCAAACGCCCCGGATCGGGCTCGAACCGACGGCCTCCTGCTTAACAGGCAGGCGCTCTACCAACTGAGCTACCGAGGCAAGAGAAAACGCGGGGAGGGTGCTCCCCCCATTTTCTTCTATCTTTCAGCCCCCCTCCCACTTCACTTTGGAACTCTTCACTCGTACTCCTTACGCTTTTTGTCTTCCATCATGGGATATGAGGTGGTGCGCACCCGCTAAAGCGAGTGGAATATTTCTACCCATAATCTTTTTATAAAACTATCTCAAGCCTCTTCGCAGAGGGAATAGCCGCAACTGGGGCACTCCTTGCACCCCTCCCTGTGCACGATGCGGAACCCGCAAATCGGGCATATCAGCACACCGTCCTCGTCCGCCATGAATAATTTCCTGCCCCCTTGTTTTAAACTCTTGCGATTAAATAAAAATCCGTTATGAAGATGGATGGAATAAGGCTCAGCTCCCTCAGCCCTCATCAGCTCGGTGAATTATCCGATTTCATCGGGAAGTACAGGCTGGGCATAGAGTTGGGCGAGGAGAAGACGGCAAACTTCCTGCTCAGGCTCTGGAATGCCGAGGAGGAAAAAAGGAAGCACGGAGAGAAATACAGCAGGAAGATGCTTAAGGATGCGGAGAGCCTCATCCTCAGCATGAACAGCCAGGCCTCAGGCCAGGCGGCTGAAAAGCGCACACAAATCGGCCCTGCGCAGGTGCCGGGCATAATGCGCGGGATGCGCCCGCATGATGTTCCAAGAGAGGTGGAATCAATGGAAAGAAAACCAAAAACGGGCGAGGAGGCGCTGCGCCTTCTCATGAAGGGAAACAAGAATTTCGTGGAAGGGAAGATGACACAGTACGACGTGGTGAAGAGGAGGAAGGAGCTCCTGGAAGGCCAGCAGCCCTTCGCTGCAATAGTTTGCTGCTCCGATTCCCGCGTGGAGCCAGTCATAACATTTGATGCGAATATTGGCGAAATCTTTGTGGCCAAGGGGGCGGGCAACGTTCTTGATTCCGTCGGCCTGGGCACCATCGAATATGGGGTAGAGCATCTGAAAATACCCCTCCTCATGATTCTCGCGC
Organism: Microcaldota archaeon; assembly: GCA_013425455.1. Lineage (GTDB taxonomy): Archaea > Micrarchaeota > Micrarchaeia > Anstonellales > Bilamarchaeaceae > CAIXOA01. Next base: position 7,569 of record JACCLI010000028.1, read on the forward strand.
ACGAGAAGTGCGGTGCAGTGACCGCCTGCTGCAAGGGAGGCGGGAATGAGGGCCACGTAAGAGACATAATGGAGAAAATAAGGCCCTCCGTAATTCCCGGGAATGTAGAAGCAAGCGCAGATGCAAACGCGAAGGCGGTGAAGAGCTACATTCTCCAGAACTGCGACGTGCTGCGCCGCCTTGTGGAAGAGAGGAAGCTCATGGTGGCAGTCGCAAAATACCATCTCGAGAGCGGGAAAGTAACAATGCTAGAGTGAAGGAAAATGGCGGGAGAAAAGGAATACGAGCTCAAGAAAACGGTGCGCAAGCTGAAGGCGTTCAGCGGCAGCGGCACCCAGCTCATCTCCGTCTACATTCCGTCCGGCTATCCCATCCACGAGACCGGAGGAAAACTGAGGGAGGAACTGTCCCAAGCATCCAACATAAAATCCAAGCAGACCCGCACAAACGTCACGGACGCCCTGGAGAAGATAATCAACTACATGAAGATGTTCCGCAAGACGCCGGACAACGGGATAGCCATCTTTGCCGGCAACATCTCCGACAACCCCGCAAAAACCGACATCCAGCTCTTCTCGCTCGAGCCCCCGTCCAAGCTCAACGTATCCATCTACAGGTGCGACTCCCATTTCTTCCTCGAGCCCCTGGAGCGCATGATTGAGACAAAAGACGCATACGGGGTCATCTCCCTTGACGGCAGGGAGGCCACGCTCGCAATAGTGAAAGGCACGGACATCCAGATTGTGAAAAAACTAATCTCCCACGCGCACGCGAAGGTTCGCAAGGGAGGCCAGTCCGCAAGAAGGTACGAGCGCCTCATCGAGGAATCGATAGAGAAATACTACAAGCGCGTGGGCGAGGCGGTTGACGAGCATTTCCTCGGAAGGGTGAAAGGCATATTGGTCGGCGGCCCGGGCCCCACAAAGGACTTCTTTGTGAAGATGTCCCCGTTCAACTACCAGCTAAAAATCCTGGGGGTCGTGGACACGGGCTACACTGATGAATTCGGCATAAGGGAGGCGCTTTCAAAAGCGGAGACCATACTCGCCGGGCAGGAGGCGGTGCGCGAGCGTTCCCTAGTTGAGAAATTCATAAAGGAGGTCGTAAAGGAGGGGCTGGCCGCCTACGGGCTGAGGGAGGTCATGGCCGCAATCGCAAGCAAGCAGGCAGAAACGGTCCTGATTTCCGAAGGGCTGGAATTCCAGATGGTCGAGTGGAAATGTTCCTCCTGCAGCGAGGCGGCATCCAAGCCCACAAAGGACGAGCCCAAGCCCATAAAGTGCCCGAAATGCGGCTCCGAGATGGAAGTGATGGGCGTAATCCCGCTCATAGATTACCTGATTGAGAACGCAGAGGAAAAAGGTATAGCGATAGAGGTGATATCCACAAACACCGTGGAAGGCAACCAGTTCCTCCATGGATTCGGAGGCATAGGCGCCTTCCTGAAGTACAAATCTAATTACTAGTTCCGTTGGTTGAATTCGAGCCGGCCCCTGTCCTGGTCGTAAGCTCCTGCCATGTCTGCTCAACAATAGTCTGGTTTATGTTTGCCGCGGGGGCGGTATGGCTCCCCGTGCTTATGCTGCAGCCCATGTATGTGTAGTTCTCGGCCATCCCGATGACCAGCTCGTTCTCGAACACCATGGTCTCGTTCGCCTTCCTTACGTAGAATATGGATTTGCTCAGGTTTCCCCTCGCCGCGTCTATCTCCGAAAGGCACTGCGCCAGCGTAAGCGTGGCCGCGTCTTCCCCTTCCGCGTCCCCTAGCCTCAGGCATTCCTGGTCCAGGGAATATATCTCCCTCCTCTTCCCGCCCAGAGCGCTGCTGAACGCCATGTCCGCGCTGCACTGCATTATGTTCCTCTGCGTGGGAACATCCGCACCTCGCAGGTCCATCACAAAATACACTTCCGTCGCCGGCCCGAGGTTGTCTGCAAAGTCCTCCATATATGCCTGCTCCCTTCCAGCCCACGGGTCCTTAAGTTCCTGCGGCTGGTTCAGGTATATGTATGCGCCTATGACTATCGCAAGCACGATCACAACGCCCGCCGCAAGCGCCTTCATGTTCACTCCATCACCCAATCGCTGCTCCCATTTTCCGCGGCCTCCGGCTGCGCGGGCATCTCGAGGCCCACCGCAAGCATCTGCGCGAACTCGCAGTCCTTGAAGAACATCTCGTCCCCGTAGAAAGTCGCGCTGTCCACGAACACCGCGGAGAAGTCCGGCCTTTCCTGGACGGACGAATACTTGAGTATTATTATCGGCTCATCCACGCTGTCATAGCACTCGCCCAGCGTCGTGTTCTCGCTGGTTATGCAGTCCCCGTCGGTCTTTTGGTATATCCTCACATTCCTCGGAGCAAGGGCGTTCGCTATCTTTCCCGCGCATCCCCTCATGTCCGCAACCGCGCCTGCGCTCACCCCCTGGGTTTCCACCAGGACGGTCGCGTGGTCCACCGCCCCGAGCGAGGACCTGAACTCGTTGAAGTCCGCATCAGACGAGGACCCCTTTACCGTGAAATATACCCCGGCTGAAACCGCTCCGACCACAAGCAGCCCCACGCCCAGTATCGCGAACCCTATGAACATCACGCTTCTCTTCCTGAACCTCGTGGACATGCTCGCGAACACAAAAAGGAATGCGAATGTCAACAGGGATGCGAGCGAGAAGAACGAAACCGCGGAAAGCATCAGCGGCGCATACCCTGCAAACTCGCCCCTCTCGGTCCTGTCCATCGGGCTTATCGTCACCACGAGGCTTTCCAGGCCCTCGTTGGTCCTCCTCCCTGCGGCCCTGAACGGGCTCATGTATGCGGTCCCCTGCTCGGCCTGCTCCACCATGGGCCTCGCGGTCTCGGTTATGTTCTGGTAGTCTTCGGTCAGCTCAATGTACCTTTCCGGTGTTAGCCCGCTCACGAACCCGCGGTCCAGCGCGCTCTTCCTTGCGCTTAGCGATGCCACCACGGCGCCCTGCTCCTCGCTGAGCGTTGATGTCTCCAGTATGAAAAGGGACAACGAGGCTTCCGCCTCCGCCCTTTCGGTATTATTGTAAATCGCCCACTGGGCCGGAATCGCCCCTTCTATGGTGTTGGTCTTCGCCCTCAGCTCGTCGAGTGAAGCGTTTATCTGCGAGAAATTGCCCGACACCAATTCTGCGTCTGTCTTGGTTATGAGCGCATCAATCCTGTCCGCATAGGTGCTTATGGTTCCGTTGGAGACAACCACTAACAGGTTCCTCGCATCCGCGACCACTGCACTGGACCTGTTCTTCTGCGGGTCATAAATGGTATGGTAATACGCCTTCTGGGCATTCGTGTTCGCCATGCCGAGCCTCGCCACGGCCTCGCTGCCCATCCTCGCCCCCTGCGCGTTGTAATCCCCGAGCAGCGCCGTATCGCCCAACATAGCGTCAATCTTTTCAGTCGCGCCCGTGAGGTAGGTCTCGTTTATCCATATTCTCGGGCAAAGCCCGAAGCAGTCCGAGCATTTCTCCCCTCCCTGCGGCAGCCTGAACTTCGTGCCCTCCAGGTCCTTTTCATAATCGTCCAGGTTTCCCGTGAGCGTCTTTATCTCCGTAAGGCTCGCATATATGTTTTTAGAGCTAAGGTCGTCCAGGAGTGCGAAGATCCTGTTCATGTCCCTTGTCATCCCTATGTTCGCAAAAGAGAACTTCTCCACATGTGGCTGGAGGTCCCTCGGGTCGCTGCAGCCGAGCGCATCCCCGAACTCGTCGCATAGCATCATCGCCGAATAGATGCAGTTCGAGCTGTTCGTGCACGGGAAAATGTTCAGGAAAAGGCT
>JACCLI010000036.1 GCA_013425455.1 Microcaldota archaeon
CTCGGTACCGGTGTTCCTGGCTTCATCCTCAATTTTTTTCACATCATTCATATGCTTTAGGTTATGCAGAACATTGGTTATCCCAATGGCATTGGGAGTAGACAAAACCAGGCATCCGCCGGGCTTCAGAATCCTAAGGAATTCGCTTGCGTAGGCGGCGGGATTTGCCACGTGTTCAATCGTTTCTAGAAAAAGGACATAATCGAAAGTATTGTCCTTGAAATTATTATTCAATATGTCTTGAGTGTCATATGACAGATTTGGAAGCCTAACGTACTTATTGGCCAGCTCGATGAAATCGGGGACTATGTCAACCCCGTAGAACTCCGCACTTGGATTGGATTTTGCCAGGTAATAATCCACAAAACCCAGATGGCAGCCAACATCCAGAACCTTCATCCCTGATTTTATTTCCAGCAAGTCGAAGGTAAGCTTAAGCCTGCCTGAGTAGAAACTGTTTATGTTTCTGATCTTTTCAGATATAAAGTTCTTGGCTTCGGCATCGGTAAGCCACTTCCTATCGATTAGATACTGCTTCCCCATAATATCTATACTGCCCAGCAAACATTAAAAACCGTGAATGGAAGATATATCTGGTGGATATGGCATTTTCTGTGCATTCTAGCGCATTCGTGGATGATGGGGCAAAAATAGAGAAAGAATTGAACTAGGAATGGTTATATGAAGGTCTCTCTTGTGAAGCCCAATATAGGCAAGGAAGAAGAAGAGAATGTGCTTGCGGTGCTGAGGAGCGGAATGCTTGCGCAGGGTCCGTGGGTGAAGAGGTTCGAGGGGGAATTTTCGAAATACATCGGGGTTGCGCATACCGTTGCGGTTTCCAATGGGACCGCGGCGCTGGATTTGGCGCTCCGTGCGCTCGGGGTTGGGCCCGGGGACGAGGTCATTGTTCCGGACTTTACCTTTATCGCTACCGCAAATGCGGTTCTTTTCCAGGGTGCGAAGCCGGTTTTTGCTGACATAGACCCTAGGACTTACAATATTTCGGTGAAGGATACAGAGGCGAAGGTGACTAAGAAAACTAAGGCGATTATAGCCGTGCATCTCTTCGGGCATCCCGCGGACATTGCTGGATTGCAGAAGCTCTGCGCGAATCATAATTTGCATCTTATTGAGGACTGCGCGCAGGCGCACGGGGCGGAATGGAACGGAAAGAGGGTGGGCTCCTTCGGGATTGGGGCGTTTTCCTTTTATCCTACAAAAAATATGACAACGAGCGAGGGCGGAGCTGTGACCACGCAGGATGCGGAATTTGCGAAGAAGGTGGATTTATTGCGTAACCACGGGCAGGCTGACAAGTATCTGCATACCGTGCTCGGATACAATTTGCGCATGACGGACATCTGCGGCGCTATAGGCGTCGCACAGCTTGCGAAGCTGGACGGGATGAATGCGAACAGGATAAGGAATGCCGGAATACTCAACAAGGGGCTTTCGGGCGTGCGCGGGCTGGTGACGCCTTACAAAGCCGAGAATGCAAGGCATGTTTACCATCAGTACGTTGTCCGGGTTACTCCGGAATTCAAGCTCGCAAGGGATGGATTGAAGGATGGGCTAAACGGGAAGGGGGTGGGATGCGCGGTGCATTACCCGAAGCCGATAACATCCCAGCCGTTCTATTCCTCGCAGGGGTATAAGGCGGGCGGATTGAATTCAAATGAAGCCGCGGAGCAGGTGCTGAGCCTTCCTGTGCATCCGGGGCTTGCGCGGGAGGAACTGGATTACGTCATTGAATGTGTGAAGGAAGCCGGTGAAACATAATGAAGATATCTATAATCGGCACGGGATATGTCGGCCTTGTGACCGGCGCATGTTTTGCGGAACTTGGAAATGATGTAACCTGCGTGGATGTGGACAAGAAGAAGGTTGAGATGATAAATTCCGGAAAAAGCCCGATTTTTGAGCACGGGTTGGAAGAGCTGTTGAAAAAGAATTTGGGAAAAAGGCTTCGGGCAACACTGGATGCCGAGGGCGCCGTTTCAAACTCAGAGATAACGTTCATATGCGTCGGGACTCCGCCGCGGAAGGATGGGAGCACGGACCTCTCTTATGTTGAGGGGGCGGCAAAAACCATTGGAAGGATACTTTCCGGAAAAAAGGAACGCCACATTGTTGTTGTGAAGAGCACCGTGCCGCCGGGCACGACTGAAAAGATTGCTGAATTGCTCAAGGCCGCGGGGGCAAAGTCTTTTGGGGTGGCGATGAACCCCGAGTTCCTCAGGGAGGGGAAGGCGGTTGAGGATTTCATGAAGCCGGACCGTGTGGTGATAGGCTCTAAGGATGAATGGGTTGCGGAAAAACTTGGAGCGCTCTATTCCTTTTCTGATGCCCCCAAGGTGCTTGTGGAAACGAGGACGGCCGAGATGATAAAATATGCGAGCAACGCCTTCCTCGCATGCAAGCTTTCCTATATGAACGAGGTCGGCAACCTCTGCAAAAAGTTGGGGGTGGACGTGTACCAGGTGCTGGAAGGCATGAAGCACGACCTGAGGATAGGTGGAAGGCACATGGCCGCCGGAGCCGGGTACGGGGGCTCCTGCTTCCCCAAGGACCTGGATTCGCTCATACATACCGCAAAGGAGAATGGCCTTGAGCCAGTGCTCCTTGAGGCCGTTAGGGAAGTGAACAACAGGCAGCCGCTTCGCATGGTTGAGCTTGCCGAGAAGCACATGAAGCTCAAGGGCAGCACCGTTGCGGTGCTTGGGCTCGCCTTCAAGCCGGACACGGACGACATGCGTGAGGCCCCGGCCCTCAGGATAATCGATGTGTTGCTGGGGACGGGGGCGCGCGTCGTCGCCTATGATCCGCAGGCGATGCAGAATGCGAAGAAAATCCTGGGGGGGCGGGTGGAGTACGCGAAGGATGCGAAGGAAGCCATCAGGAACGCGGATGCATGCTTTATAATGACGGAATGGGATGAGTTCAAAAATCCAAGCTTATACAAGGGCAAGCTTGTCGTGGACGGGAGAAAGGCAGTAAAGCTGGAAAAGGATTACGAAGGTGTTTGCTGGTGAAGGCGCTAATACTTGCTGCAGGTGCGGGGACCAGGCTGTTCCCGTATACGCTATCGTCCCCAAAGCACATGCTGCCCATAGCGAACAAGCCCCTTCTGGAGTACAACGTGGAGCAGGTTGCATCGATGGGGATGAAGGAGCTCGGGATTGTGGTGGGGCACAGGAAGGAGCAGATAATGGGATATTTCGGCGACGGGAAGAAATGGGGCCTCAAAATCACATACATAGAGCAGGAGAAGCGCATGGGCATCTCGCATGCGATACTCACGGCGGAGAAGTTTATCGGGAACGACAAGTTTGTGGTCATACTGGGGGACAACCTCTTCATGGACGACCTGAGCCAGCAGATGGGGGAATTCCTCTCATCCGGCGCTGAGGCGGGGATAGGCGTGCAGAAGGTCGATGACGGCAGGTTTTTCGGGATAGTCGAGATGAGGGATGGCAAGGTGCTGGAGATAGTGGAAAAGCCGGAAAAGCCCGCCTCCGACATCGCAAGCGTGGGCCTTTACTTCTTCTCTTCCCCAAAGGTTTTCGGCGTGATAAGGAAGCAGAAACCCTCGGCCAGGGGAGAGATAGAGATAGCCGACACGCTCATGGGGCTCGTCAGTTCCGGAAGCCATGTGAAGCCGCTCTGGATAAAGAAGAGGTGGAAGGACACCGGAAGGAGGTCCGAGCTGCTGGACGCAAACAGGGCGATATTGGGGGACATGAACGAGAACAGGGTCTCGAAGGATGCGGTGGTTACGGGTTCGGAGATAATCCCGCCCTGCATCATAGGGGAGGGTTGCATAATCTCAAAATCAAGGATAGGGCCGTTCGTCTCCATGGGCAACGGATGCAGGGTGGAGGGGGCGAAGATATCCGAATCGATAATATGCGAAGGCACCGAGATAAGGTTCTCCGAGCCGATAAAGAACTCAATAATTGGGAGGATGTGCAAGGTCATAAAGAAGGGGAACTCCTCCATTTCGGTCAATATAGGGGACCATTCGGAAATAATAGAGGACGGACTCTAGAGATGGAGGACCTTTTTGTAGAGTTCCAACTCCCTCTTTTTGTAGGATTCGATGCTGAGCTCCTTAACCGCAAGTTCCCTACCCGCCCTGCCCATCTCCGGCCATTCCGCCCTTCTGGAGACCATTTTCCCAATCCCTTCTGCGAAAACCTCTGCCGAGCCGAAAGGCACGAGAACCCCCACCGTGTCGCTGATTATTTCTTTTGTCCACTCTATGTCAGCGGCAAGGACCGGCAGCCCGCAGGAGAGCGCCTCGTTCAGGACGAAGCCGGCCTGGGACGCGGCGGCGAAGAAATCGCATTCCCCGAAAAGCTCGGGAAGCTTTTCGTGTTTTACCGCGCCGAGGAACTTAACTTTATTGGAAATGCCCAGCTTCCTTGAGAGCTCCTCCAGGTTAGGCTTGTCCGGCCCGTCGCCAGCGACGTATAATTCCAACTCAGGATGCTTCTTGTTTGCGATCTTGAATGATTGGAGGAGTATGTCCACCCCCTTCGCGCCCACAAGCCTGCTTACGAAAACCATGCGCATGCCCTTGTGCGGCTTGCGGTCCTGCACGAAAAGGCCCGTGTCAACGAAATTCCTGTGCAGGGTTATCTTGGAAGGGGATGCGCCAAGCCCGGCCACGTAATCCCTTATGAAATAGGAAATCACCGGCACGAGGTCGGCCCTCCAAAGCGCCGCGCGCTCCCAAAGCTCCACAAAGAAGTTATAGGCCGGGTTGAGCGCAATGCCGCTCTGCTTCTGGTAAAGGGTCCTGTGCACGTGCACCGAGAGGATTATGGGGACCTTCATGAAAAGCGTGGCAAACTCCGCGACGAACGCGCTCTTGGTGGTCGCCATCACCCGTATCACGCCTATTTTCTCCCTCCTTATTATTTTCCGGGCAAGCAGCGCGTTCCTGAACATTCCAAGGATGCCGTTGCCTGGCATGGGATGCACGAATATCCCTTTGCCGAGATTGTAATCCGCCCTGGAATCGTGCATGGAAAAGACATGGACCTCCTCAAACATGGTGAGCAGGTTGTTGAACATGGCCATGAGGACGTCCATGTGGCCCACGCTCTCCTGTTCGCTGAGATTATAGTTGATTATTATCCCAACTTTCAATTTTCCACCTAGCCCTTGTAGAAACCCTTAATCACTTCGCAAACTTGGAGCACCTCGCTATCAGTGAGCTCCGGATGCATGGGTATGGAGAGTATTTCGCCCGCGAGCCTCTCCGCGACCGGAAGGCTACACTTGTAGCCCGCGTTCCTGTATGCGGTCATGTTCGGTATCAGGATCGGGTACATGACACTGCACTCCACATTGTTCTTCTTGAGCGCGTCCTTCAGCGCGTCCCTCCTCTTCGTGCGGATTGTGTATAGGTGGTAGATGTGCGTCCTTCCCTGGGCCGCACCGGGCAGCGTTATGTCGCCGACCCCCTCCAGCTGCTCCCTATATAGTTTAGCCAGTTCAATCCTGCGCCTGTTGAAGCCGTCAAGCCTCTTGAGCTGTTCCCTGCCGACCGCGGCCATTATCTCGGAGAGGCGGTTGTTCATGCCGAAAATATTGCAGTCGTCCTTCGCCTCCAGCCGCCCGTTGTCGCGGAGCATCCTCGCCTTTTTTGCGGCCTCGGCGTCGTTTGTGGTGATCATGCCCCCGTCCCCGAAAACGGTCATGTTCTTGGTCGGGAAGAAGGAGAACGCGGCCGCGTCGCCCATGCTTCCGGCTTTTTTGCCCCCGTAAGCAGAACCGTGCGCCTGGCACGCGTCCTCTATCACCTTGAGGCCGTGCTTTTTCGCTATTGAAAGTATTTCCTTCATTTCCGCAGGCTGGCCGTAGAGATGGACCGGCAGTATCGCAGCGGTCTTGCTTGTTATCGCGGCCTC
>JACCLI010000039.1 GCA_013425455.1 Microcaldota archaeon
CACTATTGCGAAAATAATCCCAATCATGAACGGCGTGAGGGGGACGAACTCGAAGCCGGGCCCAAGCGGGGAGATGGTTATGCCCACGGCGAAAAGCACGGAAAGTATGCTCAGGGCTATGAGGAGGGTGCTGGGCACGGATTTGTAGAAGGGCTTGCGGGTGCGTATTGCGAAAACCACGAGTATTTCGGAGATGGCGGATTCCACGAACCAGATGGTGCGGAAGAGGGCAGCGCCCGCGCCAAGAACGGCGATTATGAATATCATGGTTATGAAGTCGAATATGGAGCTTATGAGGCCGAACGAGACCATGAAGCGGGTTATGCTCTTTATGTCCCAGTGCTTTGGCCTCTTCAGGTTCTCCTTGTCAACGTTGTCCGTTGAGACCGCCAGCATGGGGATATCCGAAAGGAAATTGTTGAGGATTATCTGGGAGGGCAGAAGAGGGATAAATGGGAGGAAGATGGAGGCGGCTGAAAGTGCGAACATATTGCCGAAATTGGCGCTTATGGTGTTGCGGATGTATTTGATGATGTTGGCGAAGGTCTTCCTGCCTTCGGAAATGCCGCCCGCGATTACATTGAGGGATTTGCGGAGGAGGACAACGTCCGCGGCGTCCCGGGCTATGTCAGCGCCGTTCTTTACGGAAATGCCAACATCCGAGGCCTTTAGGGCGGGGGCGTCGTTCACCCCGTCGCCTATGAAGCCCACCACGTGGCCGTTCTCCTTGAGGGCTTTTACTATCGCCAATTTCTGGGCGGGGACGAGGCGTGCGTAAATGTTGTGGGATTCGACTATTTTCCGGAATTCCTCTTCGGGCATCGCATCCAGCTCCGCGCCGGAGATTATGCGGTCCCCCTTCATCTGGATCCCCACCTGCCTGCAAACCTCCGCGGTAACGAGGGGTTCGTCCCCGGTGAGGACGTACATCTCCACCCCAAGATGCCTGAAATGCTCCAAGGCTGGAAGGGTGTCTTTTTTGGGCGGGTCGAGGAGGATTAGGATGCCCATGAAGACCATGCCCTCCTCGTCTTCCGGCGAGTATTCCTTCTTCTTGCCTATTTCCCTGTATGCTACTGAGATTACGCGGTAGCCCTGGGCGCCGAAATCCTCAACCATCTTCTCCAGGTTCTTTGTGTAGGGCGCGATTTTCAGCTCCTTTCCGGAAACTAGGATTTTTGAGCATATGGGCAAAATGGATTCGGGAGCCCCTTTCGTGATGAGGAATTGGCCTCCCTTGCCCTGCTGCACGGCGCTCATTCTTTTCCGCTCGTAATCGAATGCGATGAGTTCCACCATAGAGTATTTCTTCAACTTCTCAAGGTCGAATTTCTTGAGCGCATAGGTCCAGATTGCGGAATCTATCGTTCCTCCCTTCACCTTTCCGTGCTGGACGACCGCGGAGTTGCACAAGAGGGAATAGAGAAGAATATCCTCGTTATCGTTGCCCATGCAATCCAGGTAGCGGATGAGGGAGACCTGGTTCTCGGTGAGCGTGCCTGTCTTGTCCGCGCAAAGGATGTCCATGTTGCCGAGGTCCTCTATGGACTCAAGGCGCTTCACGATAACCTGCTTTTTCACCAGGCGCATGGCGCCATGGGAGAGCCCTATGGTTATTATTATGGGGAGCAACTCGGGGGTTATGCCCACGGCTATTGCGAGGGCGAAAAGGAGGGATTGCAGGATGTTTTGGTGCAGGAAAGCATTGACCAGGAAGATGAAGATGGTCATCCCGATGATTACCTTCACGAGCATGGCGCCGAAATCGCGGATGCTCATCTCGAAATCGGTCTGGGGGGCCGGGGCCCTTAGGGATGCGGCGCTCTTCCCGAAATAGGTCTCTTTTCCGGTCAGGACCACGATTGCCTTTCCGGAGCCCGCCGATAGGGTGGAGCCCATAAAAAGGGTGTTGTGCTGGTCCTGCGGGGCAGGATTTTCCTTTTCAAGCGGAATGGCCTCCTTCTGGACAGGGTTGGATTCCCCGGTGAGGACCGATTCGTTCGCTTCCAGCATGTGTGCTTCAATGAGGCGGGCGTCCGCGGGAATGATGTCGCCTATCGCTATAAGGATTATGTCGCCGGGAACGAGATATTTTGTGTTTATTTCCATTGCCTGGCCGTCCCGGAGCACGTGGGCGGCCATTGAAACGTATTTGCGCAGCTCCTCCAGGGCTTTTTCGGAGCGGTATTCCTGGAAGAAGCCCATGCCCCCGTTCACAAGGACCATCACGAGGATTATGAGGGCCTCGGTGTGGTCGCCTACAAGATATGCGATTATTGTTGCGGCGAAGAGGATGTAGAAAAGCGGGTTCATGAACTGGGAGATGAAGATGCGGGGCATGGATTTCCGGTCAGGGGGCTCTATCTCGTTCATCCCGTATTTTGCCAGGCGGAGGTTTGCCTCCTTGGAAGAGAGCCCGTCCTTGGAAGAGCCGAGAGAGGAGAGGAGCTCCTCCGGCTGCATCTTCCAGTATTTATCCATGCGGAATAATCAGGGAAATCAATTAAAAGGGCGGCTATTTCGCGGCCAGGGATTTGGAGATGGCGTAGGCTCCCCCTATTATGAGTATAATTAATAGGAGCCACCAGTACCAGCATATTCCAAAGAGCTGGGCGCAGAAAAGGAGGCAGCATTGCGGCGCCGGGAGCACGGTCTCGGATTCTGGCTGCACGGACAGAGGTGCAACCTCTTCCCCGGAAGGGGGCTGGGACGGGACCTCTATCTCGGTCGGAGGCTGGGCAGGGGGCTGCTCTGGCGTTATTGTGCCGCCTGTTCCTTCCTCGGGGGGCTCTTCTGCAGGAGGCGCCGGAGGAATTGTTTCATTTTGGACGGGCGGAACTGGCGGGGCGCATTCCTCCACCGCAAAAGTGCCATCCACCTGCCTGTAACCGGAGAGGTAGGCGGAGAAGCGGTAGGCGCCCTCCTGGGAAGGCGTGAAGTTTGCTGTGCCTCCTGTGCCAGTGTGGATGTGGCTGACGCCGGAAACAGGGTAATAAAGTGTGATGTCTACCTCCGAGACGCGGGAGGCGCCGCTCGTGGCGTTGAAGCTCACGGGGCTGCCGATGCATTCCCCGGAGACGGACACGGAAAGGTCGCGGTCGCCGCCCCCTCCGGGCGGAGGGGTTAAGGAATTGTTAATCAAGTAGGTTGAGAAGTTGGCGACATCGAACATAAGTGTGTTGGTCGCCCCATTATAGACAATATTCGTGCATGTGGTGGTTGGGCATTCCGTCCCTCTTGTGAGTGCCTCTGTGCGGTTTGAAGTGAAGTTCTCATAGTAGGTTATGTGGCCATCGAAATAGTCTATGTTGTAGAATATGAGAGAGGTGCGGGTGTTGTTCACTATGTTGCCTATCATGCCCCCTTTTGCGCTCCCGTTCATGGAGGCGAAGCCGTTCTCTATATCCATGTCCTCGCTGTAGAATGTGACTTCGCCGAGCACGTTCGTATCCAGGTTCCAGAAAACTATGTCGGTGTCCCCTCCGTATACGGTCACGTTTATCGGGCCGGGCATGTCGCGGACGGTGAGGTTGCTCTGGATTAGGCTTGCCCTCACCCCTCCGAATTCGTTGGTGAAGGTGAGGTTGTAGAGGTTTAACCAGGTGTTCTGCACGATGAACCTGCAGTTTATTTCCCCTGGGTCGAGGTTTCCCAGGCTGAGGTTCGCTGCGGAATCGAACGAGAAGTATGCATTCTCAGAGCAGGCGATAGGGAGGGCGCCCTGGAACCCTGCGAACGCGAACAAATCGCCGATGTCAACATCACCGACAAAAATGCCAGGGTATCTCGTCCCGTTGAGGACCATCATTCCTGAGTAGAGGGTGCGGTTCTCCACATCTGCATTCTCGAAATCGGTGAATGCGATTATGGGTATCCCCTTCACGGTTGAATTTATCACGGAGCCGCCGAGCATTATGGCAAAATTGATTTCCGAATTGGATATGCGGTTGGCGCATGGGATTTCCCACCCAAGCCCAAGGGCTGCCGGGTCAACCATAAACGCCATCACAAGCGTGGAATCGGTTACATTGGTGCAATGGAGTGAGGAGAACATCACTTCCGAATCATCCACAGTGGAGTTGTACAGGCCTGTCTGGAATTCCACTTCGGAATTGGAGATGCGGGAATTGAAGGCAACCCAGGAGAAGCTGGAATTTTCTATTGTGGAGGTCGGGGCAACCCCATCAGAATCATAGGAGATGAGCGCATCATAGGAAATGTTTATGCCGCTCAGCTCGAGGATGCCCGGGCTGTCCGAGCTGATGTTGAATGTGAAGGTGCGCCCATACTGCTCAGGGCAATCGCAGACCAGCACATCTGCCTGGGACCTTCCTCCAAGGGGAAGGAGCTGCATGTCCATCCATTGGGTTGCGTTGTAATTAGTTACGTAGTCCGCATCAATTATCTGAACATAATCTATGGACATGTCCCCGTTCCAGAGGTCGGTGATTGGGTCGGGAGAGAATGCAACATACACATCCTCGGTGAGGGGGGTGCAGTTCGAGAGTACCTGGAAATCATCCAGAAGGTAAAGCATGGTGCCGTTGAACATCACAATCTCAAAGCTGTGCGTCTGGCTCGGGATGAGGAAGGTGCCGCTCGCATTCGGGGAGGGCGGGACTGCGCCCGGGCAGTATGCCTCCCATCCGGTCTCGTTGTGGACGAACTTCGCCCGGATGGAGGAGTTAACTGTGGCATTTGTGCCAGGGTCTATTGTCTCGTTGAACAGGAACAGGCCCACAAAACTGCCTTCAACGGTTTTAGTATCGCCAGTGTTGCTGGATACTTCAATATATACCGCGGAACTGTTGTCTGCGGGCGGGGTTATGGGCGTGGAATAATACATCAATATAGCGCTGTCGTTATCCGCGGAGTTGGAGCGCAAATCGATTTTGCTGTTCGTGTAGTTGTTGAATGCTGATGCTGAGCCTGCACCGTCTATCGTCCTTATGTCCCATGCGGGGTCGAGGGACGAACTGTTGAAATCATCGTAGAAAACCGAATCCGGTATCCAGCCCGTGTAATTTGTGACGCGAACATAGAGGCTCCTTACCTCTGCCCGGTATTTTCCGGGAGAATTGTATGCTGGGCATGGGAATTCAAAAAGGCTGAAAACGCTGGTGGCGGTGGTGGTTTGATTGATGGATATGCCTGGTCCGGAGATGTTCATGGGCGGCATTGTAAGGGTTACATTCCAGCTGCGGGTTGGGCCATAGATGGTCTTGAGCTGATCCCCCGCAAAACATGTGTACCTAAGCCCCATTATCCTGCTGTTTTCGTATACCTGGTAGTCTCCGGGGATGGTCTGGTTGAGGATGCTTGCAATTATTGAAATAGGTGCATAGGGGATTGCGAACTGGTAATCCACGGATTCTGTATAATGGTGCATCCGGGGATTCTTGAGCATAAGGAAAGACATGTCTTCCAGAGCGGGCGGGCTTCCGCTTACCGCAGCCTGAGCCCATTCGAAGAACGGGGTGGCGCTTTTTGCCGCGAGATAATTATTGAATTCGGACGAGTTCACATACAATCTCTGGCAGGAGTCGAGGCTGCCGGCGAAGAATTGCGTGCTTCCACCCGTGGGCCAGTGCATCGTGAGGTTGGAGACGTTTGAGCCCGCATTTTCGTATGGGCAGGCCCAGAAGCTGAATTCATTTATGACTCCCCCTGTAGGAGGCTCGGAATAGTTGCCGACAACAGTGTACTTGCTTATGTTTAGGTCAAAAGGCTGGCTTTCCGCCCCTGAAAAGGTAAGGTTTATCGAATCCTCCCCTCCGGCGAACTTGTGGAGCTCCACCGGGACCGGGGGGACGATTGCGCAGCCTAGGAACAGGCCGAGTATGAGCATGATAAGGAGGATGCGCTCTGAAAGCACCCCCTCTGGGGCCTGCGAACTCCGCCGATGCATGGGAAGACAAGCATCTTAATGTTTATAAATGTTTCAACGAACGCGTAGGAGCTGGGGGACGGCGTTCACAAATTCGTCCTGGAGGAAATGCCTTCCGTTCAGGAAATAGTATATTATGAGGAAGTAGCCCCAGAGCATCCCGTATATTATGAGTATCTTGAAGGCAAGCTTTCCGTTCCTGGAAGTCGGAAAGGCGGCGACGAAAAGGGAGAGGAAAGCGGCGAGGGCCAGGCTTATTTCCCCGGCGAGCGCCATTGTTGGCGCTATTTGCGAATAGGAGTATACAAGCGCAAGGTTGAGGAGGAATATTGCCGCTGCAAATAGTGCGGCGGCCCTTCCTCCGAGCACGGTGGAAAATGTCCTTGCGCCGGCCTTCCTGTCTTCGTCCATGTCCATTATTGTGCTGAGGGCGTGGAAGGCGGAGAGAGTAGTGCAGAGGAGCAGGAACTTCCAGTCCAGGAATTCCGCGGAGCCGGAAAGGGTGAACGCCATTCCGAATGCAAAGAGGCCGTAGCCCATGGCGGCTAAGGAATCAAGGATTGGCCTTTCCTTGAGCCGGATGGGCGGGGTAGAATATACATAGGCTATTGAGAGGCCGAAAACCGCAAAAAGAATGTGGAGCGGGTTAAGGGTGGAGAAGGCGACGATGAGAAGTGCCGCGGCGGATGCGTAGCACCAGTTCTTCAGCCAGGGGACATCTTCTTCGGAAATGCGGGCGCCCCAAACCGGAGTTTCCTTCCTTGGGTTCTTTTGGTCATATTTTATGTCATAAATATCATTCAGGCCATAGATAAAGAGAGAAAGGGGAAACGCCAGAAGGAAAAGCTCGAGCCATTCGAAAGGCCCAGTACTTAGGCCGGCGGCCCAGAGGCCTGCCTTGTAAGCCGCAAATGGGCCTATCCAGAATAGGGGGCGGCTTATCCAGAACGCCTTTGTGAGCTTTTGGAGGAAATCCATGCTACAGCCCCAGCCTCCTGAACGCATAGTATTTGGGGATGTCCATCAGCATCGTGAACAATGCCGAGAACACGAATAGGAATGCCAATGCGGCAGGCGGGACGGGGTCCATCACAATCCCGAACAGCCCCACTAGCGTGAACACCGTGAGCGTAACCGCAACAGTTATGAGCAAGTCCCTTCCAGGGATAGATGACCAGAAGTGCCTCCTTTCCCGTACTATGAGGACGCGGAACTGGCTCGTGTATACGAGAAGCATCACCATGAATGTGCGGATGCCCTGCAGGTCCATGTTGAAGTAATTTATCGCAACATATATTGCGATGAGGCCCTGAATCACTAGAAGGGCGCCCAGCATCGCGGATGCTATTGTGATGTTCATCACGTTCCACTTGTTCGGGTTACTCGTGCTGGAGGCGTTGTCCGTCGCCAGGGAAATGGTCATGAAATCGTTGGCGAACACCGCGAGCATAAGGCCGGAAAGGGAAACAATATTGTCGTGGAACCAGAAGAACCCTATTGTGAGCAGGCCGAGGAACTGGATGGATTTGGTTATTTTGTTTATCGCCCAGGTGAGCATCCTCTGGTAGATCTGCCTGCTGGTCTTTATCGCCTCTATTATCACTCTTGTTCCGGGCTCAATAATGACCATGCTTGCGGCCGCCTTCGCGACATCCGTTGCGTTGCTGACCGCGATTCCCATCTCCGCCTGCTTAAGGGCGGGGGCGTCATTCACTCCGTCTCCGGTCATTCCCGCCATGTGGCCTCTGGACTGGATGAGCTTCACTATCTTGAACTTGTCCTCGGGGTAGATTTCGGCGATTCCGTTGCAATTTTCTATCGCCGCGGATTGTTCCTTTTCAGGCAATGCGTTTACTTCGGATATGCGGATGATGTTTTTGCCTATGCCTGCCTGGGTTGCGATTTCTTTCGCAACCGAGATGTTGTCCCCGGTGAGCATCATCGGCCTTACCCCGGAATCCCTCATCTCTGAAATCATTGCCTTGGAATCCGGCCTGAGCGGGTCGGCGAGCGCGAGGAGCCCCACAAATTCGAGGTTTTCAGGCTTGCCGTCCTCGGAGCGGGCGACGGCCAGTGTCCTGCATCCCTTAAGGGAAAGGTCCTGCACTGCTTTTGTTGCCTCATCCTGCATTTTTTTGGTTGCCTTTTTGCAGAGGGAGAGGACTATCTGAGGGGCGCCCTTCACCGCCTTGAAGCGCTTTCCCTTCGATTCCATTATGGTTTCCGTCCTCTTGGTCGAGGGGTCGAAAGGCGTGAAGGAAATCCGCCTGAACGCGCCAAAGGAAACTTTCTGGGCCTTTGCATAATCGAGAATGGTGCTGTCAATCGCATCCTTGCTTTCCTCGTTGGAGGCAAGGCAGGCGTTCAGGATTACATCCTCCTTCCTGAAACCCGAAAAGGGAATCACATCCCCGACCTCCAACTCGTTCATGGTTATGGTGCCGGTCTTGTCCATGCACAGGACTTCTATGGAAGCCGCGTTCTCAATCGCATCCAGGCGGGTCACGAGGATTCCCTTCTTGGCGAGCTGGGTGGCGCCGGTCGCCTGCGCGATGGTGAACATCACGGGCAGGGCGGCGGGCACCCCTCCGCCTATGTAGAGGACCGCGAAGGTCATTATTACGAGTAGCCCCACTTCTAGTCTCAGTGCAAAGAAAAGGACTATGAGGAAGGCGATTATGCTCAGGTACATCATGTATTTCGCTATTGTGAGCATTATCTCCTCCTGGCGGGATTTGGGCTTGGCGATGTTCACGAGCTCGACTGTTTTTCCGAAATAGGTGTTCATTCCGGTGCCCACCACGACGCATTTTGCCTCCCCGCGCTTTATGATGGAGCCTGTGTAGAGGAGGCCGGATTCCTTCAAATCCACGGGCAGGGATTCCACTGTGAGCGCGGATTGGTCAACGGAAAGGTCTCCACCGAGCACTTTTGCGTCCGCGGGAATAACATCCCCCAGCCTTACGGTTATGATGTCGCCCGGAACGAGTTCTCTCGCCTCTTTCATGGCCCACTTTCCGTCCCGCAGGACCCGGGTCTGGATGGAGAGCTTTTTCTTGAGCAGCTCAAGTGCCTTTTGGGAATTGCTCTCGTTCACAAAACTGATGATTGTATTTATCAGGAGCAGGGCGAATATGAGGTAGGCGTCTGTATGGTCGCCTATAGAATAGGCGAGGATGGCCGCGATTTCAAGCAGCCAGGCCATCGGGCCCCAAAATTTGGAGAGGAACTCCTTTAGGGGATTTCTTTTCTTCTCGACCACCGTGTTGAAGCCGAAGGTTTTCGCGCGGGCGGAAGCTTCGGATTCGGTTAGGCCGTTTTCGGTCGCTTCGACAAGATTGAGCGCCTCCTTTGCGGAAATGTCCTTGAAATCGGATACCTTCCTTATCTCCATGAGAGCACCAGCCGGATGAAGGATTTCCATTTCTGTTTACATTTTTAAATTATATGATGGCGGGCGTGCGCAAGGAGTGTGAGTGAAGAGTTAATCTCTTCGAGGGTGAGGCCGTAGTCCGATAAACGGCACAACTTGAAAGCCTTATATTTCTTGCACAAGAGGCATATCCATGAGAACAATACTGTTTGTTCTGTTGCTCGGTGGATTGCTTCTTTTTGCTGGTTGCACATCACAATCAGGGGCGACTCAGTATGTATGCCCGGATGGAACGGTTGTGAGCAGTCCTGCCGACTGCCCTGCGGGTGGAACATCACCAGAAACCGCCCCCACAACTCCAACCACCCCGACAACTCCCCCTGCACAACAAACAGCGCCTCCTGGAGAAGAGCAGTTGCCGACAATACCAGAAGGCGAATTAGGCCCTGCGGGATGCAATTATCTCACAGATAATGATTGCTCAACATACTCGCTCGGCCAGAAAGCAATAACAGAAGATGGCATGGAAGTAACTATTTCTGGGCCAGAGCAGACTGAGCACTGTTATACTGATCTTGTGGCTGAGGGCATGGATGTCTGGGATTTTGGTTATTACTATGTCCTCTCGGTAGATATCAAAAATAGCGGCCAAGAAAAACAATATGTCTCATATGCCAATTTCATCCTTGTGGACAGCCTCGGGGCCCGGTACGGCGCAGATAGTTATGTCAACGGGGAGAACTGCGAGTATGCGAGGGAATTTGAAGGTGGTGACATCCATCCTGGTTCTGTTGATGGCGGGGAGCTTTGGTTTGAACGTGGTGACCAGAGAACACTGCCGGATGGAGAAAAGAAGGCCATATTTGACCCGAACGGCGTCATAGATGGTGACGAGTTAATATTTTTAGTTCCTTGATCCGCATCAAGGGAGTTGAACTATAAT
>JACCLI010000050.1 GCA_013425455.1 Microcaldota archaeon
GACTATGAGGTCCGCGGAATTGTTTACGTACGGGCCGGAATAGATATCTTCGCGCTTCTGCACCTTCGCGATTACCCTCTTTCCCGTTTCCGGGTCGCGCAGGTTCTTCAGCTTGTTTATTATTTCGTCCCGCACCTTTTCATAATCCCCGGGCTCCACCGTGCCCTGCACCTCCCTCCCTTTTAGGTTTATGTATATGTTTCCAAGGCCGATTGAGTAAGCCTGCGACTCGTTCAGCAGCACATCGCTCCAGAAAAGCCCTCTTTCCCCGAATACGTTGTTCAATTGGTAGTATTGGGTGTTTGCGCCGGGTTTCTTCTTCAGATATCCGTTCTCCGCAAGCCAGGTGTTCAGGTTCACCGCCTTCCGGAAGGGGTTGAAGCCATGGTCGCTCATCACGATTATGGTGGTGTCCTCGTCCGCCTTGTCCATAACCTCCCCGGCGATCTCGTCCATGCGCTGGTAAATGCGGAGAATTTCCCCTTCGTATTTGGAGCGCTCTTCCGCCGGGATGGAGGCATAAGCCGGGTTTTGCCCATCCATATACCTATAGAAGGTGTGTTGGATTGTATCTGTCTGGTAGAAGACCGCAATCATAAGGTTTGGCTTCTTGTCCATCTCTTCCAATACAAACTTTTCCTTGAAATCAAGTGTGCGGTAGGCGTCCTGCAAAAAAATTGCCTCGGTGGTCGCCTCGTCGTTAAGCGCCCAGGTGTCGTCCGCCCATCCGACCGTTTTGTACAGCCCGAATTCCTGCGCAATATCATTTGAATAGCCCTCGGGCGTGGATACGCGGAAGAACGGGTCCCTCGGGTCCATGCTCACAGGCATCAGGTACAAGGAGAGGGGATTTGCATTTATTAGGTAAAAACGGCTAACCCCCTTTACTTTTACCAGAGGATTAACTTCGAATTGTATCTCCGCCCATTCGCTCCATTCCCCTTCCTTAAGCTCGTACTCCTTTCCGCCGAATGAGAGGGCCGCGGAATTCCCCTCCCTGCGGATGCTCATGTTAATCTTCATGTCGTTCGGGCCATAAAGCTGGGTTTGTGCGGCATCCCCGGAGAACGAGACCGGGACGATATTGCCCCCCATTTCCGTCTCCTCGCTTCCCTCTAAATTCTCTTCATAAATGGTGAAAGTTCCCCATGTGCCGAGCAAATCCGGAGTGCCCAGCCCGGAAATCATCTTGCCGCGGAAATCCTCCGCAGGGAAAGTGACCGGGAAATTGATTATGGTGCTCCACCCGCCGTTCTCGCCTACGGTCTTCCAGATGGGGGTCCCATTTTTCATATTGTAAACTTTCGGCTTCTGCCCCTCCACCTGCTCCTTTTTGATTATCGCAAGGCGCGGCATGTAGGTCTCGGGGTCGCGGTCCAGAAAATCGAACACGTTGTGTTTTCCCGGATTAACCCCGGTTGCCACCGTGGTCCAGGCTACGGGGGTGTCCGCGGGGGTTGTGGTGCGAATGCGCGAGTATGTGCCCTGGGAGCGGAGCATCGCGAGATGGGGCAGCTTGCCCTCGTCCATCCATTTCTCGGCGAGGCGGGCGTCCATCC
Source organism: Microcaldota archaeon (assembly GCA_013425455.1). Taxonomy (GTDB): domain Archaea; phylum Micrarchaeota; class Micrarchaeia; order Anstonellales; family Bilamarchaeaceae; genus CAIXOA01. The sequence continues at coordinate 1,560 of JACCLI010000050.1, forward strand.
CGTCGAATCCCAATATGATAACGCGCTTCTGAGCGGGGGGATAGTAATTTGCTAAATAGGAATACGCGAAATAGGCCATTATGAGTATTGCAAGCGCTGCAACCGCGTAGCTAAGAATACGTTTATCCATCACGTGGTTTTGGACGCGAATATTTAAATTTGCTCTTCTTATATTCTCTTCGTGAAAATTGCGGATTTTGTGGAACTTCTGAGGCCGTTCACCCTGCCCGCGCCCTTTGTGGGGGTAGCCTGCGGCGGAATTATTGCGGCAAAGGCAACGGGCGCTCATATTGAGGGTTTTGCCATCCCTATTCTTCTTGCGGCAATAAGCGCAGCGCTACTCAACGGCGCCTCGAACATATTCAACCAGGCCTGCGATGTGGAGGTGGACAGGATAAACAAGCCGGCTAGGCCCGTCCCTTCTGGAAAGGTGAGTGTGAAGGAGGCGGAACTGGCTGCCGCGGTAACGTATTTTTTCGCGCTTCTTCTTGCTGCAATTGTGAACGTTTATTTCCTCGCACTGGCCGCCGTTGCGGCGCTCCTCACAATACTCTATTCATGGCATGCAGTGCGCCTGAAAAATTACGGATGGATTGGGAACGCGACGATTGCGGTTTCGCGGGGGCTGCTCCTCATTGTGGCAGGATGGTCGGCGGCCGCTTCGCCCTTTTCGCCCGCCCCGTGGTTCATCGGCTCCATCTTCGGGCTGTTTTTGCTTGGGGCGGCAAGCACAAAGGATTTTTCGGATATGGAGGGGGACAGAAAATACGGGACGAAGACTCTCCCAATCATTTACGGTGTGGAGAAGGCCGCATACATCATCGCGCCATTCTTGGTGGTTCCGTTCCTTATTATACCCTTGGGGGTCTGGGCTGGGATTGTTCCCGGAGCAGCCATATTCCTATCCCTGCTTTCTTTATGGGGCGCATACACTGCTTATCTTATAGTAAAAGAGCCGAAGAAAATGGCATTGGAAGCGAACCATCCCTCCTGGATACATATGTACCTGATTATGGTCGTAGGATACGCGGGGTTTGCTATTTCCTATTTCGCCTGAGGGCGAGCCTGGCTTTGAAATAGGCGAGGAATGCCGCCTTCATTACCTCTATTTTTGCCAGCTGGGCCTTTTGCTTCGGGGTAAGATTAGGGACAAGGTATGCGCACTCCTCCGGAAGCATCACTATGCTGACTTTTATGTTTGGGGCGATTCCGAACGGAATCCCGTAATCAAGGCAGGAGGTATAGAGCTTCCTGAATATTGGAAGCATATCCTCGTATTCCGGAGGGGGCGTTTTTTCGTAGTCCGTCCCCTTGCAGGGGCGGAAGACGCAGACGGTGGAAACCGCGCCCATTTTTGCGAATTCCTCTATTGCGCGCATCGTGCTCGCGGGGCTCTCAAGCCCGGCGATTATTTCCCCGGCGACCTTCCCCTTTCCAAATAGTTTTGCGCAGTAGTCTATCGCCTTGAGGAAGCGCTCCTGCCCGAGGTATTTGGCTTTTCCGGGGCAGGTTTTGCAGAATTGCTCTTTATCATACAATTCAATGCAGAAGGAGAGGTGGTCCACGCCCATTTTTTTGAGGCGGTCGTATTTTTTCAAATCGTCGGAGGGGATTGCCTGCACCCCCACAAGCAGGCCTGTTTTTTCTTTTATCGCCTTTATGTAGGGCTCCAGTTTTTCCAGCTCGTTCCCATCGGGGCAGAAGCCGGAGTTGAAATGGACGAAGGTGACGCCGCACTCATCCCGGGCGGCCATGGCGGTCTCCACGACCTCCTGCACGCTCTTCTCCTGCTCCTCCTTTGCGCCAAGGTTAAGGCCCACGGAGCAGAATTTGCAGTTCATTTTCGGCTTCATCTTCCAGAAGCCGCACATCTCGGTGGGATAGATTCCCAGATAAGTGCCCTGAAGGACGCCTATTCTGTGCATCGGCTTCCCGGTGGATGTTTTCGCGTCGTAGAATTTCGGGCGGGAAAGGAGTTTAATTTCGCTGACCGCCTTCCCTTCTTTTCTAATCAGGTATTTTCCCTTTTCCTTGTGGAGGGAGTATGGGGATTTTTTGGCGAACTCCTCCTCCACCGGAATATTTGTGTAAAGCCCTCCGGGGAGAAGAACCTCCAACCCGCTGCCCAGGCCGCCCCTTGTGCGGAGCAGGCCGCGCCCGTCATCGTCCGCGCTGCAGCTTTCGTGGAGGCGGATCCCCTTGCAATAAAGGTCGAGCTTTAATTCTCCGGGGTTAAGTTCCATCGGATTTATTTGGAAGAATAACTATATAAATATCAATATGCGAGATTTGTGCATGAAAAGGATTGTTGCTCTTCTGGTTTTGGGGATTCTTCTCCTTGGGTGTGCGCAGCAGGGCGGAACATCGGGCACCGGTGCAACCGGAGGCACGGGCAGCTCAACCGGAACCGGAGGGAGCGGGGGCCAGGTTGTCGGCGTGGGCGGAACCACCGGGGGAAGCTCTGGTGGCTCGGGAGGAGGCTCAAGCGGCTCCTCGGGCAGCGGAATAGTTACAATTGAGCAGCCTGAGGCCGGGCCGGAGGATGTCACCGTCCACATAAGGAACTTCGCTTTTGAGCCGCGCGACGTGACGATAAAGCAGGGGCACACCGTTTTCTGGATAAATGAGGACACCACCCCGCACACCGTCAGGATAGTCGGGGTCATGGATTCCCCGTACATCTCCAAGGACGGGGGGCCCTTCTGGCACACGTTCAGCGAGGACCCGGGAAGGTACGATTATACCTGCGCGATACACGGGACGATGGCGGGAACCATAACGGTTGTGAGATGATGGCGCTTCCGCTTGCATACGAACTGGTGATGGGGAAGCCCATAATATTCTGGCTGGGGATTCTCACTGCGCTTTTCCTTTTCTCCGCAGGGATTGTCATGATACTGACGTTCCACACGAAATACAAGTTCCCGGTGGATTTGCACCACAAGCTTGCGTTCATCGGGCTGGCGTTCGCAATAATACATGTGATACTGGCGCTATCTATTTATTTGTGACATGCTCCCCGCCCTAAAGGGCGGGGCTTCCTCTTTCATCGAAGACACTTGCCCATTTCTGGTGGGCAGAGGTTTCTTCTCCAGAGGCTTGACTTCCGGCGTGCCCCGCCGTAGCTCTTCTGAATATGTTTATCGCCGCATTGAGGTCGCGGTGCAGGGATGCGCCACATGCGCACTCATGCCACCTCTCTGCAAGCGATTTCTTCCGTACCGAACCGCATTTACTGCACGTCTGTGTAGTCAGGGCGGGCTCAACCAGCACGACCTCGCAACCAGCTTCTTCCGCTTTGTATGCGAGCATGCCTGAAAACTCTGCCCAGCCGCAGTCCAATACACTTTTTGCAAGGAAACTTCTTGCCATTCCCTCTATGTTCAGATTTTCCATTGCAATGAAAGAATATTTTTCAACAAGCCTTCTGCTTATTTTATGGAGGAAATCCCTTCTCTTATTTGATAGCTTCTCGTAGATTATTGCAACATCCAGCCTCGCCTTCTTTCTGTTCTTGCCCCCTTTCTTCTTGGCAGAAAGCCTTCTTTGGGACTCCCTGAGCCTCTCTTCCGCATATTTCAGGTGCTTCGGATTTTCTATCACGGTGCCATCACTGAGGTACGCAAAATGCTCAATTCCAAGATCCATCCCAGCCGCAGGGCCTTCTTTCCTGCCAAGAGCATCTTTCTCCACTTCACTAGTAAAAACAGCGAACCATTTCCTGGAAGGGGATTTCTTTACGGTGAGGGTTTTGATTTTTCCCTGTATTTCCCTGTGCTTTTTGATACAGATGCCACCTATCCCCGATAGTTCAAGTTTGTTGTTGAGCACGAAACCAAATTGTGGATAGGTGAAGGACTTCATTCTTTCAATTGGCTTAAAGCGTGGGAAGCCAGCCTTCATTCCCGCCCTTTTTCTTGTAGCCATCCCCCGTATTGATTTTGCCAGCCTGTCTGAGACGTTCTGGGCGACCTGAGAGAAAAGGGGCGTTCCTTTTGTAAAGGCATTAAGCCGGTTTCTTCCTGGGAATTTTCCTGTTTCTTCATAGTATTTCTTTGAATATTCAAGAAGGGCGTTCCAGAGGTCTTTGCCTGCAATGAGATAGCTATCAAGAATGTTTTCCTGCTGTCTGGAAGGATAGAGGCGAAACTTCCATGAGCGCATCCTCATGGAAATAACTGCCTGATGGAGCTTTATAAACGAAAGGAGGCCTCTCTTCCACTGACGCCAGTAATCAAAAGATGAATAGTGTGGTCAATCCATCCACGGCTTAAAAGCCGTGGTTTTCTTGACATTCTGCTGGTGCGCATTATTAATAAAGTTTGGACTGGGGCTTCAGAAAAACAAAAATGGAAAAAAGGACCGGCTACGGAACATCATAATAGAAGCAGTATTCCAATGGGTCATCCATGCAGTCGAAATAGTTGCCCATCGCATCAGAAATATCTTCGCTTACCAAATTCGGAGTTGTGGAGCAGTAATTATATTTGTAGGCATAGAGCGCCTTCCGGGTTGCCGAGAGGTAGTCTGCTTTCGCAATGGCGAATATGCTCCTTGCATTCTTGGCTGCCTGGTTGAAGTTTGTCTTCGCGTTCTGGCACTCGGGGCTTGTTGGTTTGCTGCAATCACTTGCCACACGCTCGTAGTAGGACTGGACGCTGCCCACATCTGCCCACATCATGTTCCAGATGGTTTTGGATGTGTACATCAATTTAGGCGGCAAGCATAATACGCCAGTCTGGTAACTCGTTCTTATGTCCTCCGCCCAGTTATAGCTCGGGATGCCCGGGTTTCCGGCAAGCATGTACGCCTGGCAGCATGTTTGCTTATACACGTTCCATTCAGGCCCTGAAGGGCCCACCGGCGCGAAGGAAACCCCTGCAAGCAGGAGGATTCCCATTATCAGCATATGCTTTTTCATTTTTTCACCTGCTTGGGATTCTGGAATAAGGTTTAAAAAGTTTACACCCGGGCTTCAGAAAAACAAAAATTGGAAAAGAAAAAAGGCTGCCGCCCTCAGATGATTGGCCCTATCTTATTATCGGTGGCCAGGGGCGTGGAAAAGGCGGCCTTGGGGGCCTCGGCGGGAATGGCGGAGGCCTTGGCCTCACGCAGCCGCTATTGATGCAGTCTTTGTATACTGAGGTTGTTGGACCCAGGTCCCCCGCAATCTGCGCGGGGCTTGTCCCGCACCCCGATGCAAGTGCACTGCGGGCAGTGCTGTAATAAAGGGACTTTCCGCTGTTGAACTCCACCCTGGCGCCCTTTGAATTCGAGTAGAATTCCCTCTGCGCGGAGCTGCACTCGATGCTCGGCCCGGACTGGCATGCGTTCGCCATCCTGTAATAATAGTCGGAAACGCCCCCCTCCCCGTACATGAGGCCGTTGAGGTAGTCCCTTTCACTTGCAATGAAGGAGTGCTGATTTATGCAATCGTTTCCATCATATATGTAATAATTGTAGGCGGCGCCAAGAAGCCCGTCGACCACGCGGTGGTTGCAGCATGTCTGCACATACATATTGTAAGCAGAGTCTGAAACCCCCACGCCGATCGCAAAGGAAATGCTCGCGAGCATCATAATGCTGAAGAACAAAAGGTACTTTTTCATATTTTCACTTGCATTGGATGGGAAAAGAAGATTTAAAAACGTGCTTACTGCTTCAAGCGGAGATGCCTCTCCACATCCCCAGCCTTTGAGACGCAGCCCCTGCAAAACGCGTGCGTGACCCCGTCCAGGTCCACGCGCTTTTCAGATTCGTGGTGGGAAATCCCGCACCTGCAGATGGCACACTTGTCCTGCCCTTCAAACATATCCTGCGCACCCCGTATAGATTACGCACGAAAGAGATAAAAACAGGGAAGACGGGAGATTATGATGCCGGAGATATCCGCAAGGCAGGGCGCAGGGCAGGAGGAGCGCTCGGCCGAGCTGACTGCGATGTCCACTTTTGCCAGGGCGGAGCTTGACAACGGCGCGAGGGCGCTCATGGGAATGCCCATGCCCTCAACGATTTTCGGAAGCCTCACGGGCCTGGACCCGGAACGGGCGCAGCAGTTCGAGAGGTTCACCAGGGGGGAGCTGCAATCCATATCCGGAAACGGGATGGGCGAAAGGAACCTGCAAAGGCTGGAGGAGCTAAAAGGGGTGCTAGCCGGATACGGGGTGGAGGTGCAGGTTAACGGGGACGAGCGTTCGTTCACGCTCACGAATTCAAATTATATCCCTCTGGGGCTGATGGGGGCGGAGGAAAGGCTTTTTCTCGTGAAGATGAACAACGAAGCCGCCAACTACCTAGAGATGGCCGGCGCATCAATCGCATCGGGGGACCTGCAAGGCGCAGAGGGCTACCTACAGGGAGCGACCTCCATGCAGGCCAGGTACTCAGAATATGTGGAGGGATTGCGCACGCTGGAGATGCTCGGGGAAACGATAGCCGAGCTGGGCTCGGTGCCGAGGACCAGCCTGAGGCAGGAGAAAGCCATGGAGCTGCTCAGCTCAGTTTCAGGAACCGAAATAAACAGCGAGAACTTCCAGCCTGAATTCCAAAGGCTCACCGGGATAAGCTGGGAGGAATTCCAGGAGGGCGGCTTTGAGGCGATCGCAAGGAAATATTACTCTGAGTCGGAATCGATAATCCGGGAGGGGCTCGCGGGGATACGGGACGGGACGCTGGAAACCGCCATGCCTTCGTTCGCAAGGGCGCAGTACAGCGCGGACTATGCGACCGGGGTCGTGGAGGACATTTACAGGATAATAGGCATACGGAGGGTGGCGGACGGCGTGAGGGGGCTTAGCTTCACAGGCGCGGAGGGATACTCCGAGGAGCTGGGCGCGGAAAGGAGGAGGGCTGCGGGGCTTTACTCGCAGGCGGAATCCAGCCTTACGGAATCCCTCTTCCTGAGGGCGCTAACCCCTGAAAGCGATTCCGTTGCCGCACAGAACATCGATGCCTCAAACGCATTTAGGGTGGAATCTGCGAGTTTCCTGGCGAGGGCCGAGGGGAAGGTGCAGGAGCTTGCGGGAAGATACGAGATAGCTGCGGAGTATTCGCGCGTCCAGGAGGGTCTCATGCAGCAGGATTTCAGCGGGGTGGACGCGGTGGCGCAGTCCGATCTCATCGCACAGAGGGATGCTATTTTCGATGCGCTCTCAACCGCGGTGAGGGAGGGAAGGAGGCTGGAGGACGTTGATGAACGGATACGCGGCCTCTCTTATGCCTACGCCGAGGCTTACTGGGCGGAATTCCGGTTCGACGGCGTGCACAGCGCGGCTGCGGTGGAATATTTTGAAAGAAGGCGGGGCGAGCTTCTTGACGGCCTGGCTTCCGCAATCCAGGGCGGAGGGCCCATGCGGGACCTTAAGGGGCGGGAACAGCAGCTTCTTGGGGATTACGGAAGGTGCGTGGATTACGAACGGCTTGTGGACGGATTGTACCAGAGCGGGAGGCAGTCGCTCGCCGCGCTTGCGCAGGCGGAGAATGAGTTCGAAACCAACGTGACCGAGGTGGTGAACGGTGTTCCCACCTATATTGATTATGAGGTTTACGCACCGACGCCGGAAGGCACCGGTACGCGGGAGCGGTCCACCCATTCGTTCGCAGAGGACAAGCAGAAGGTGTTCAGAACCCTCTTCGGAGACCGCGGGCAGCAGATAGAAAGCCAGCTCGCCAGCCTGGACGAATGGCACCAGAATGCATTCGGTTACCTGCCGCCAGAGCTTATCAGCTCTGATGTGAATCCGGAAAGCACGAATCTGATGGAAAGGTTCGCGGTTGAATCAATTCCGCAGCTGGACGGGTTTTTGCAGGTGCAGGGCAATGTTGAGAGATTCGGCAGGGAGTTCACTGCGGCCACTTCAGGCGCGCAGGCAAGCATAACGCAGTTTTACAGCACCGTGAATGAATTCACCGACGTCGCACAATTCACCGCATTCGGCGCCGGGGCAATGGATGCCATCTCCAGCGCGGCCGCGATGGCGGTCGGAATAATGAACATTGAGGTGATATTCGCAGGCGCGAGCAGGGCTGGGAGTTCGATAGCCGCGTGGGCGGATTTGGTTTCGCCCGCTTTCGGGGCTGCGGTGCGCACTGTGCCCACCCTCGCATCAGTAGGGATGAGCGCCTGGGGGGCAACGGAGTTTACGGATGGGTGGAGGAATCTCCAGGCAGCGGAGACGCCGGAGGAAAGGATGCAGGCGTCGGAACAGATGCTTTTCGGGGCGCTCGGAATCGGCTCGCTGGGGATTGTGGGAAGGCTTCCGGGAACACTCCTTAAGATGACGACTGCGGTTTCAAGGGCCCTGGACGTGGGGGCGCTTGCCACCCTTGCGCCCTCGGTTGCGGTTACCGCATGGTCAAGCTACGAGGCGGGGGACAGCGGATTCGACGTAGCGAGGAACGTTTTCTTCGTGGGCATGGCCGCCTACGGCGCCTGGATGGGGATACGCGTCCCCGGAGGGGTGGGGGTAGCGATGAGGGAAGGGGAGCAGGTTATTGAGCAGGCAGGGGTGAAGGGCATAGACGCACTTGCGGAAAGCATAAGGGCGCAGCCGAACCCCCTTGCGGCGAGGGGATTCGCTGGCGAGGCTGCGGGCGCACGCGTGGTTGAGGCGCCTCCGGTAAGCATGATAGAGAGGCAGGCGCTTGAGATGAACGCGCAAGCCGGGAGGGCGGCCACGGAGCTTGCGCCCGCCGCAAGGGCGCCCGCGCAGATTCCGCCAACTGTGCTGGAGATGCCCGCGCCACAAATCGGGAGGACTGTGGTAGAGGCGGCGCCGGCCGCAACGGAAGGGAGGGCAGTGGGAAGAGCCGTTGAAGCGAGGGTGATGGTCCCGGTGCAGGAAGTCCGCGCGGCGGAATTCAGGCAGGCGACACAGCAGGAAGAGCCGATCGCCGCCCTGGGCAATTATCTTCATATTAACGGCGTGAGGGGCAGGGTGAATTTTCCCCCTGCGGCAACGGGGCTTGCGGAGGGGCAGGCCGCCTTCAGGGACACTCTCTCGGGATTCATACGCGACAACCCGCGCATATTCGAGATATCGGGCCCCGCGCCGATGCGCATAGGGGAGACCGAGATGAGGTTCGGAAACGCGTTTGAGTGCGAGGGCAGGACATTTGTTCCGGTTTATGTGACAAAAGGAGGCGAGACAAACATTGAGTTCTTTTACAGGAGCACATCCCAGACCTCATGGAGGCTCGCGACGCACACCGAAATGGCGGGCAGCCACCTGTCCAAAGGCATAAGCGAGCAGCTCCAGAACGCGCCCGCGGCTGTGCAGCACCGCCTCACGGAAATAGCGCAGGATGCAGGGGCTGAGCTGCCGGCTGTTGACGGCCTGTCGCGCTTCCTGCCGGACACAAGGCTGAATCCCGCGGAGGCCGGGGCGGCCTCAGACAGGCTGATGGGGGCGCAGGGGTCGATGATACGCGACACACGGACACTGGACACCTCCAACCCCGGGAACTGGCCAGATTTCCCAACCTCAATAAACCGCTCCCAGATTGAAAGGCTGCTTGCGGGCGAGATGCCCCCCGGCATGGGCGGGCTTGAGGCGGTTACAATGGGAAGCGATGCGGCGCACGGGGACTACGTGCTCGCGACCGTGCTGAGCAAGAACAGCGAATACAGATATAACATGGTGGTCTACGGCAATGGCGAATTCCAGGTTGCGTCAATAGAGGCGACAAGGGGGAGCGGGATAGGCGCCATCGGGCTGCCCACCACGGGCGTGGAGATTTCCTCCGGGATGACCAGGGAGCGGGCGGCGGACATTTTAAGGGGGAGGTCCCCGGGCACCGAGCCGGGCGAGCGCGCGATAAGCGATTTCATGAGCGGGGCCGACAAGTCCTTCTCCGAGATAGTTTTCGCCCCGCGTCTGCAATACGGGGACCAGGTGGAGGTGCTCACCCGATACAGGGATGCTTTCGGCATAAGCGTGAGCACCGCGTCGGGATACGGCGGATACAGGAGGGTGGTCATAGGCGCGGCCGAGGGCGCGGAGATGAACCCCTTCCTGCGCGGCATGGAGGAAAGCGGGGGGCGGTTCTCCGAAGCGATGGAGT
>JACCLI010000059.1 GCA_013425455.1 Microcaldota archaeon
TGCAGGAAGAACGCTATGACGAAGCCGAGGATGACGAGCGTCTCTGGCAATGCCAGGCATATGAGGACCTTTGTGAATTCCTCAGGCTTTTCGGCGATGAGGCCCATGCCGCTCGAACCGATTGCGGACTGCGCCCATGCCGTGCCCAGCGCGCCGAGGCCGATTGCGAGGCCTGCGCCCAAAGCGATCATTCCGCTTTCACCCACTGCTGTTGCAATTGCTGCTTCTGCCATTCATTTCACCTCATTCTTAAACCTCTCAACTGAGAAAGGCGCGAAGGCTTTTCCGCCGCCGTGGAAGAACTTTCCGTAGAACTCCACGAGGTTCAGCCTTCCGCCTTGGACAATGGACTCGACCATTGCGAGCCCAGTGTTGAGAACATGCAATACCATGAATAACGGGAATATTATGAGGAGCATCAGCCCCTTCTCCGGCCCGGGCATGAAGGATTCGTTGATCACTTCCGCGAGCGCGACTCCCGCGATTCCCACTGCCGCAATTCGCGCGTAGGAAAGGGAGTTTCCGAGGATTCCGGGCAATTCCACCGCGCCCATCATACCCTCAGCCCATATGATGATCACCAGTGAAACGAAAAATACCGCGGCCGCGGGCGCGCCCCACTCAATCGGGAACATGGACAGCATGTAAATCGTGACCAGGAAGAAACCGCCGATTTCCAGTCCTATCCATGCGAGCTTTCCGTACGCGTGCTTCTTGCTGTGGTGCCAGGCGTTTATTGCGCCTATGAGGAAGCCGAAGGCCAGATGAATCATGCCCAAAACTATCGAGAGCCCTAAGAGGAGGCTCATGTTGTGCGTCCTGCTGAATCCCTGGTAGAGCGGGCCGGTGATTCCCATCGCCGCGAGGTTTATTACGCCCCAGCTCTGGAGGAACTCCAGCCACTCAAAGCTGGAGAGGCCCATCCACTCGTCGAAAATTATTCCGAAAATGATGCCTGCGATTGCACTGAACTTCCAAATCCTCGCGACCTCAAAGCCCAGGCCGCCCTTTTTAACCTTCTTCATCATCCAGCTCGCGAGGAAGAAGGAGATGAGTCCGTAGAAGACGTCGCCCATCATCAGGCCGTACATTATCGGAACGGTGATTAGCAATATTAGCGAGGGGTCTATCTCGTCCGGCTGCGGAAGGGAGAATAGCTCCACAAGGAACTGGAACTGCCTTGTCGATTCCGGGTTTTCCAGGACCGTGGGGGGCTTGTCGCCCTCTATTTTCTCCAGATAGAATTTGCCCCGGAATTTGGAATCCAGCGCCTTCTCCAGCTTGCCGTATTCCTTATCCTTCACCCATCCCTCCAAAACAAAGGCCTCGGTTCCGAAGCCGAAATCCTTTGTGGTGACGCTGCGCTCGGCCCAAACCGCGAGCGTGCGCTCAAGTGTTTTTACCTGCTCGCCATATTTGGAAGCGTAGGTTGAAATCTCCTCCCTCACCTTTGCGATTTCGCCTTTTTTCGCCGCGATTTCGCCCTCCAGCCTTGAAACGGTTGCGGCCGGGGTCGTGAAATCGGAAACATTCATGGGCGAGAAGCCGTGCTTGGAGAGCCCAAGCTCGACCGAGGAGGTTATGCCCTCTTCGTTTTTGCAGAGGACGAGGAGCACTGTTTCAACCTTCCCCACCTTTGCGGTCATTTCGCAGGATTGCGGGAGGGATTTGCGCAGGAATGGCATCTTTATGGAGGCGACCGTCCCCGCATATAATGTAATATACTTGGAATTTGAGGAAGAGAAATCCACGCTCTTGAACGGAAGGAGCTTCTTTGCGTTTTTAATCTTCAGCTCCAGCGCGGAGAGCTCGGAGTTCAGCAGTGAGAGCCTGTCGTGCGCTTTTCGTAGTGGCTCCCCTATCTGTATTTTTTCCGCCTCCTCCAGCGCCTGCTCCGCATCCATCTCCTTGTATTGGCCCCCGTGCAATTCGAGCATGGATGTTATGGCGCGGAGCCTTATCCACTGGGCGGATATGTTATCATAAATGGGGACGGTCTTCCCCGGCTTGAAATTTTCCGAAGAGGCCTTCCTGAGCTCCACTATCCCGATGTTGTGCAATTCTTTGAGCAGGGGGTTGGTTATGGATTTGACGGCGACCACTCGTATCTTCTGCATCTTCAATGGCCGGAGCATCAATATCACTCGAGCTTCAAAACGTCATCACAAAGGGAATTGAGGAGCTTCGCGTCTGCCTTTTTTGCCTTTATTTTTTCCGAGTCCTTCTTTGCGCCTTCGAGAATCTTGTTGACTTCCTTCTCCGTTTCCTTCTTTCCTTCCGCAATCAGCCTGTTCTCCATCTCCACGGTCTCCTCTTCTGCCTTAAGCTTTACGTCCTCGGCTTCCTTGCGCGCGTTTTTTAGGGTCTCTTCTCCTTTTGCCTTCGCGTCTGCGCGGATGGAGGCGGCTTTCGCCTCCGCGCCCTTCACTTCCTCCAATGTCGTTGCGAACGTCTCGCCGGAAGGTTTCATGCATTCACCAATCTCACTGCGGAAACAGAGAAATTCATTTGATACGCCAATGTTTTTAAAACGAATGCACGCAAATAGATTCACTTCGGATGTAGGGTAAATACTGTGCCTCGGCGCATGTTGCCTGAACGGAGGGTGATTAATTTGGGAGCATACAAATACATCAGGGAAACGTACCAGAACGAATTGAGGGAGAGGCCTGATTTCTACAAGCAGAAACTCACCCTGTGGAGAAAGGGCGAGGCCATTGTCCGCGTGGAGAGGCCGTCTAATCTTTCAAGGGCGCGCGTGCTCGGCTACAAGGCGAAGGTCGGCTATGCGATTGTGCGCGTGAAGATGGACAAGGGAAGGAGGAGGAGGCCGA
>JACCLI010000061.1 GCA_013425455.1 Microcaldota archaeon
GACTATCAATATTTTGTCAGCGGCCATAGGAAGGGGGAAACACCCGATCCCATCTCGAACTCGGAAGTTAAGCCCCTTTACGGTTTTGCCTGTACTGTCCTACGGACGGGAACGCGGACTGCTGCTGACACTTCATATTTATCCGCTTATTCTTTGCCAGCTTTTTTCTGAGTGTTCGTTTCTGAAACTACATGTTTATATACTGTTTCGCAACAAATATAGTTTTGGGGTTAATATGGAATGCAGAAAGATAGGAACTGATTGTGGGAAATCTTTTTTGGCAGAGCCACGTGCTCCGGCGAGGCGCATTTTTGCAACCGCTCTTCTTGTGGGCGGCGCTCTTTTCGCGTCATGCAAGAGTGAGCCCGCGACTCCGGCGCATGCGAATGTGACGCTCCCAGTTGTTGCGCCTGCACAGGTTGGCGGTGAGCAGAATAGTGCTCCTGGCGGCAGCCAATACCTCGGCAACCCATATCTCGGCGGCTCTGAGGCAGATAACCGAGCTGCAGGAACCGGACGCGGTGCAACGCGCCCCGGGAAAGAGAGGAGGGGAACAAAAGACTTAAATTCCGGAGGGGGCGTTGTGCGGAATCCATTCGGCGGAGAAGAGCAGCAGGGTTCCACCAGCGAAGAAACGCAGGATGCTGGAGCCGAGCCTGAAGCCGCCGCAGATGCATCTCAGGGGATTGTGCGAAATCCGTTTGGCGGAGAAGAGACGCAGGATGCCGGAGCAGAACAAGATGCAGCCCCCGATGCTTCGCAAGGAGGCAGAGGCGGAGCCGGTAATCCTTATGGCGAAGAAGTTGTAAGGCCCGTGTTCGGAGGAGAAGAAGAGCCAATGGATGCCGGGGCAGAAGACAACAGGGGCGGAAGCGACCCATATAACCAGAATTCCGATGCAGGCTCTTCGGGCGCAGCTGAGGGAAGAGTGGTCACAAACCCTCACGCAAGCGGAACACAGCAGGATTCCGGCGGCATCGTAAGGAATCCCATGGAAAAATAGTCCGACTGCCAACAGAAATTCATTAGTTTTCTATTCTTCTTCATCGCTCGCAGCCCAGTCCGAGACGCACGAGCACTGCATCAGTTCCATGAAAGAGACCGGCCTTTTTGTGATCCGCCCGTCCTCCCACTTGATTATGTAGCCGTTCTCCCAGGGAACGCCCTCCCGATCCCTTGCGATGAACGTTATCCCAAATCCCAAATCATAGCCTACAAATAGCGGCCTCTCCAGCCCGTTGTGCTCGTTTTCCAGCTCGGTAAGGTCTGCCCTGAGCGGCTCCCCGAATTCCCCGTTTGAATAAGGGGCCATGAAAAGGCGGGTTGGCTCCACCTCAATGGCATCCCGTATGAGGACCATCACCAAAAAGCCGTCTCCCGGTATGTTCGCGACACGGAGCGCGTACCTGTGGGGGAATTCTCCCTGCGCAATTTCCAGCTCCAGGCTCCGCTCGTATTTCCCATCCACAAAGATGTGCACCGAGTGCTGGAAGTCCGCGGTGAGCGCATCTATGCGCTTATCCCCGGTGACGTTCGTATCCTTAGCGATATGGGTGAGCCCCCTCCGCCCCATCCCGTATTCGGCGTCCAGCAACGTGGTCTCCCCCCGCACGAACCCGAGCTCCTGCGCGGAAAGGTTTACGCGGTTGTTCTGGTTGAAGACGACGCTTTCAGTAGGGCGGGAATAGAGGCCCCTGCATCCGGCAATAGTCGAGAACGCCAGCGATGCGACCAGCGCTACGCGTGCCCAGAACGGGTTTTTCCTTTTCGGCATATGGGCCTGGCGCGGGGAAGCTTCCTTCTCCGCGTCAATCTTTCTATTTTCCACATTAATACTTATGGAATAACACTATAAATAGCTTCCTATCTGACTTCCCGCGCAGCCTTCCAATAGTGGTATTGGATTGGCAGGACGACCGCCTGCATCCCGGCCCCGTATGCGGTGTAGAGCACCACACCGTATATGATGCCAAGAATGACAAGGACTATATTCAGCACCTGGCTGTTCGCCGCGCCCGCAACAATGATGCCTAGGATTGCCGGGATGAGGAAAAGCACCAGCGTGACAATTAAGAGCACGATCGTGGCTGCGACCGAGACTCCGAACAGCCCAATATAATAGATGAGCGTCTCCCAGAAGCTTTTCTTCACAGTATCGAAGGATTTGCCGAAGCTGCCGAGCACTCCGGACCTTGCGATTACCAGTTCAAGCAAGCCGAACTGGAAAATGAATCCCAGGGCAAAGACTGCCGCATAATAGTATATGTAGCCTGCTATGAAGGCGGGGCCCCCAATCTCCATTGCAACGAATAGCGGCGCGTACCCGAACACCAGGACAATTACCATCATTATCAGGTAGAAGGCGATTGCCGGCAGCATGTTCCTCTTCATGTTCCCCATCATGCCGAGAACCGGGGCCCGTGAAATCTTCTCATCCACTATGTTCATGGGGACGGTCATTATCCCTGCGGCAATGAGCATCACGAAAAGGCCAGCTGCGATGGCGATTGCAGTTATCATCCATGGGCTTCCCGTTGCGAGATATGCGCCAAGCACCATCGCTATCCCTACTCCCAGCAGGATGAACACCATGCCGATTACGTAAACCTTGAAGAATTCCAGGAAAAGCTCCTTTCCCATTTTGGAAACGGTCTCTATCCCCTTTGTGAAAGCCCCGGTGGCCATTTCGGTCCGCATGGCTTCCGTTTCCCGCATGCAATATTTAATTTTATGCATCCATTCCTTTCCCATGCACATACTCTTCTCCAGCAGGAACCCTGCGAGCGACAACATCGCCCAGAGGCTGGTGGAGATGGGCTTCTCGGAAAAGGGAGAAGCGGAATGGATTTGGAACGGCCATAAGATGATTGATACAAAAGTGGACGGGATTCTGGACGTGCCCACGGATTTCCAGACCGATTGGCTCCTCGTCCTTTCCACGCACAGGAGCGAGAAGAAATTTCCGGCATTAACCGTTCATATCCCTGGGAACTGGGACAAGGCGGAGATGGGCGGAGCCCCCCGCACGCTCAACACTGCGTATGCAAGCAGGATGAAGGATTTGCTCCGCGCTCTCGCGAAGGACAACTGCCTGGGGTGGAGCGTTAATCAAGAAGTGGACCACCACGGCCCCACGTGCAAATTGCCAATCATATTCATAGAGATTGGAAGCTCGGAGGAGGAGTGGGGGAATGTAAAAGCCGCGGAGATTGTCGCGGAAGCGGTGATGGATTCCATAAACGAGAAGAAAATTTACCCGTCTTATGTTGGCGCGGGAGGGGGGCACTATGCGCCCTTCTTCACAAAAGTTATGCTTGAGGGAGAAGAGGCGTTCGGGCACATACTTCCAAAATACCAGGCGGCAAATGTGGGCGCGGATACCCTAAAACAAGCGATGGAGAAGAATGTGGAGAAGGTGGATACGCTCATTTATGAGCGCAAATCCTTCAAGGCGCCGGAAAGGGACAGGTTGTTTGCAATTGCGAAAGAGATAGGGCTGGAAGTTGAAGTGAGGTAGGATTATGCAGAAAAAAGCGGTCTTGCTTGAATTGAGGAAGATCCCAGGAGTTGGCGAAAGCATAGCTGGGGATTTATGGGACCTGGGGATACGTTCTGCAAAAGATCTGAGGGGCAAGAACCCGGAAAAAATGTATTCAAAACTATGCGCGCTCTCAGGAAAGAAAATTGACAGATGCATGCTTTACGTCCTTCGTTGCGCCGTGCATTACGCTTCGAGAAAGAGGCACAAGCCAGATTTGTTGAAGTGGTGGAACTGGAAGGATAAATAGCGCAAATTATTTTGTTTTTGAAGCCTCTTTAATCCAGCCAAGCAATTCCTTGTCCAGCTCGCCCTCATCCTTTATGTCTATGGAATACATGTAGCGTTTTGCCGCAATCTGGGAAAACCTGATGATGCGCGGGCTCTCCAGCTTATGGTCCAGCGTGAAATGTATGCGGATTTTGTCTCTAAGCGCGTAAACTGCCGCGAACGTGTAAGTCGATACGAAATGAATGCAGCAGGGGAGGGATTCCACCCTGAACTTTCCAATTTCCTTTTTCATCTTCGCAATCAGCGCATTGTAGAGTTTCTTTCCCACTTCTTTTCCCGCAAGATGCTTGGCGACCGGGTAAAAGGCGCAGGAATGAGTTTGCCCCTTTTTCTCGAATTTCCTTTTGCATTTCGGGCATGTCCACGTCTGTTTTGTTTCTTCCATGGATTTTGCACCTCATAGTTCGTTCTTCATCCTTTCCAGAAGCAAATCGAATTTAGTATAGCCAGCCTTTTCGTTGAAATGCCCCGCATCCTTCATCAGTATAATTACAGTTCCGAGGTTTTTCGCCAATTTTTCTGCCTTTTCAAGCGGAACATAAGGGTCGTTGTCGGAATGGAAAACATAGAATTTCCCGCAGTTCTTCCTTATCCGCTTCCAGTCGAAATCCTTCTCCACGAATGTTTTGTTTACCTCATCGAACCTGTTGCCCAGCAGGGAAGCAAATCCGGCAACAAAAAATGCGGCTTTTGCGGGCTTACTTTCCAGCACGCTGAGCAGAAAAGGCACCCCGAGGCTGTGCCCAACAACCAGGGAATCCTTATTGAGGCATTTTTCATAGCCACCAAAAACTTTCAGCCAGCTGTCCAGCGTCTGGCCTTCAGGAGTCGGAAATCTGGGAACAAATACGCTGCAGCCGATTTTCTCAAGCTCGGATTTCAGCCACGGGAACCAGTTCTCCTCCGGGTTCCCGTATGAGCCGTGGACCATCAGAACGTTTCTTTTTCCCATCGGCTATTGCCTGTGCTCTAAGTTATAAAAATAGCATAGCCCCGACCGGATTCGAACCGGTGTCAAAAGGTCCAGAGCCTTCTTTAAGGACCCAGGTGGCGCTCGCCGCCAGGGTTATCCTTGACCGCTAGACGACGGGGCTATGAACAAAGCGAGCCTCGCTCGTTTGTAAGGGTTATTAGAGCCGATTTCTTTATAATATTTGACTAAGTCCGCCTTCCTAGTTACGAATACATTTTTGTGTATAATTTTGCTGGGGTGAAAACCTAACCGCAGCATAGCCTTTTGGAAGTCTTCCAGCAATAAAGGATTGAAATTCTTCAGGCTTATCCTGCCCAAATGGGGGTCTTGATCGGAAAGCCGGTATACCGAACCATCCGTGTCAATCAGGCCGCGGATACACGCACGCAAATAGTCATCTTTCTGGAAAATCCAATCCGGTATCCTTGCCTTATTCCGTATCTTATCTCCTTTTCTGAGGCCGAAATTCTCAAGCTCTTCGACGAATTTTCTTGAATTGATGCACGAGTAGATTACGTTTCCTTTTGTTATGATTCTCGGGGCTATCCCGCTTATCCTTCGCAGAAGCGGAATCACAGTTTCATGGGCATAGCTCTCTTCGTTTTTTCGCCCGGTTGCAATCCTAACCTGATGGACATTGGCTTTTTCGTTATCGCATGAAAATATGTTTCCATCCCCCAGCATTATACCGATAAACTCGGCAGCCTCCACGCTCGGAGTTATCTTCTCGCATTCCCTCGGCCGGTTCTGCGGAGGCAGGGCCATGCAAGAATTGCATTTCCCTTCTTTTTAAACAAAACCAGACGTCCCCGCCACTAATTCCGCTATATCCCAAGGACTTTCCGGAGGTCTATCTCCCCCGGCTTTATGATAATCGTCCGAACTTCCGCCGCCTTCCCCGCGCCAACGTCCGTGAAGCTGTCCCCAACGAATATCACGTCTTCCCTGCCAAAGCCCAATTCATCCATTATGCTGAAAATCATCTCAGGGCTCGGCTTCGCCTTTTTCACTGAATCCCGACCGCGAATCGCGTCCACCTCAAACCCCGCCTTCTCCACAACGCCTTGTATGAGGCGGACAGTGTTGTTGGAGGCGATTGCGACCTTGTGCCCGCGCTTCCTCAGCTCCCTCAGGATTCCGGCAGATTGCGCATATATTGAATATTCGGAGTTCTCAAGGCACACGCTCTCATATTCCCAAAAGATGTTGTCCACAATCTTCTTCCTTTCTGGATTGTTCGAAGCCTTCTCAGCCATGTAAACTATGTGCTCGGACGGGTCCAGCTTCAGCCCGTCCACGGATTCCAATATCTCCTTTTTTACTGCGCCGTTCCAGTCTATCCAAAGATGAAGCAAAGTGTCGTCCAAATCAAAGATGAAAAGTTTTCCCATAAAAGCCAGGAGAGGGAATCGAACCCCCCTATGCCGGTTTCTTCTCGGGAATAAATCCCTCCTGGAACTGCAGCCGGCCACATAGCCTATCTGTCATCCTGGCAAACCATTAGCAAATTAAGATAGGCGGAGATTGTTTTTAAACTGTTGCGCACCAATTCTTCTCTTGCTGGGCCCATAGCTCAGGCTGGTTAGAGCGACGGTCTTATATGGCCTGCTCTAATACAACAGGTTCTAAGACAGCCGTAGGTCTGGAGTTCAAATCTCCATGGGCCCATCATCTTCTTCTGGTCTCCAGTTTCGGGTTTCCATATCGCTTCGCGATAACTGGCAGAATCTGCGGATTCCGCCATCCGGTTTCCAGTATTTACGACGCGAAAATCAGGTTTTGGGGCATCGGGTTTTGCCTCATTTTTTGGAGAATTTGCTTTTGATAGGTTGTGGGCCCGGAGAAAACCGGTAACTGGAAACTGGGAACCGATATGTAACCATGGTTACATTACAATTTATTTTAAACCTTCCTTCAGAAACAACGACATGGACGAATTAGGAGTAAACAAGAACCTTCCCGTACTCCGCCTAAACCGCGCAAGCACCGGCGTTTCGCAATTCGACATCATGCTCGACGGAGGATACAGGAACCCCTCGACCGTGGCGCTCATAGGCCCGGGAAGCCCGGAAAAAACCGTCTTCGCATTCCACTTTGTCTCCGCTGGAATACAGGCCGGCGACAAAATCCTTTACATAACCACGGACCGAACGCCGGATGAATTGGAGAAGATGGCCGGCGAGTGGGGCATAACGATCCGGTCGGACGCGGTGAAATACCTGGACTGCTATTCGCTCACAATCTCCGCCCAGACCCCTTCCACCGCGAAGCCGAACGTCGTCCAGATCAGCAGCCCCTCCGCGCTCAACGAGCTTTCGCTCGCAATCAACGAGGCGCTGGAGCAGACGCAGGGAAAGAGGCTCAGGGTCGTTTTCCACTCCATCTCCACGCTCGCCGTCCACTCGCAGCAGGAATCCCTGTTCAAGTTCCTCTCGTTGGTGGAAGGGAGGCTGAAGAACGCGAACGCAACCACCCTCCTCCTGGTGGACGAGGGGATGCACGACGACAAGTTCCTCACCATGCTCAAGCATTCGGTGAACGAGGAATTCACGATAAAGATATCCGAAGGCGCGAAGCTGGTCGCAAGCCCGGACCTGCCCATAGAGGTGCCCATAAGGATAGGGCCCCTGGGGGTGGAGGTGGACTAGATGATGGAAATCCTTGAGAAGCTAAAAGGCCAGGGCATAATGGCCGCGATAATAAGGAAGGACGGGGTCGTCCAGGGTTCCAACTTCAACCTTCCCGACGGCGTGGAATCCATGGCCTCGTACGGCTTCAACATAGGGGACGCCCTCCTCCGGGAGGTAAAGGACGAGGCAACCGAGCTCATAATCACCACCGCGAGCAAGAACATCATCCTCCGAAGCATCGATGGCGAAAACATGCTTTTCACCATAATCACGAGCAAGGAGCAGTACGAATTCTACAAATCCGCCTTGGAGCCAAAGGAGTGAGCCGATGGACATCGACTCTATAAGGAAATCCCTTTCCAGCAAGCCGTTCTTCTGCGATTTCCGCTTTCTCCGCATCTCCTCCCGCACAATCGGGATAAAGGACGGGGAGGAGGAATCCCGCGAAGGGGCCGAGGAGGGCATTTCCGTCCGCGCGTTCATGAACGGCTCCTGGGGATTCGCCTCCGGCCCGCCCTCCGATTTCCAAACCCTCCTCTCCCGCGCGGAGAGGCTCGCCTCGTCCGGAAAAGGCAACTCCAAGTATCCCCTGCGGGAATCCGAAATCTCCCATCCCAAGAAATCCGTCCATTTCCACCCATCCGAAACGGAAAAGCTCATCACTTCCTGCAAATCCCTCTATTCGGAGATGGAGGATGAAAAAATACGCAACAGGCAGGTCCGCCTCTCGGAGCGCCTTGCCCACCGCGCCTATCTGAACTCGGCGGGCGCGCATCTGGAGGACGAATATCTGCTTCTCTACTCCCGCTTCACGTGCATAGGTAAAGATGGGGCAGTAACGCAGGAGGGCCACCACACATGGGGCTCGCGCGAAAAGTGGGAGGAGGAATCCCTCTTCTCCTCCGCAAGGGAGGCAAAGAGAAAATGCCTCGGCTCCCTCTCCGCCTCGCCTCCGCCATCCGGCGCCTACACGGTAATCCTGGACAATGAGATGGCGGGCGTGTTCGCACACGAGGCGGTAGGCCACGCCTGCGAGGGGGACGCAATCCAGGAGGGCACATCCATCCTCGGGGGGAAGAAGGGCCTCCAGATAGGCTCCGACCTGGTCACCATATGGGACTCCCCGGAGGTGGAAGGCGCGTTCGGCTCCTATTCTTTCGATGACGAGGGCATGCAGGGAAAGGCAGAGAATCTAATCCAGGAGGGCGTGCTCAGGGGGTTCCTCCACTCCGCGGAAAGCGCCTTCTCGCTCGGCGAAGCCCCGAACGGCCACGCCCGCGCCGAAACCTTCGGCGTCCCGCCAATAGTCCGCATGAGCAACACTTACATAGAGCGCGGAGACCATGATGTGGACGAGCTGCTTGACGTGGACGAGGGAATTTACGTGAAGGGGATGAACGGGGGCAGCGTGGACACAATCACCGGGCAGTTCATGTTCCGCGCGGAAGAGGCGTTCATGATACACAAGGGCGTTCTCGGCGACCCGGTCCGGGACCTCTCCATAACGGGCACGATAATCGACACCCTGAAGGAGGTGGACGCGGTGGGGAACGATTTCCACCTGAAGCCCGGCTTCTGCGGAAAGAACGGCCAGACCATGAACGTCAGCGACGGGGGCCCCCACATCCGCGTTCGGTCGATGAAGGTAGGTTGAGCCATCCCTTTGTGGCAAACAGCTTCCAGCATCCTGCTAGCGCCACTTCATTGCTTCCGGCAATTTCTCAGCCAGATCCGACGCACAATAAGCATATCCCTTTTCCTTGAAAAGCAGTTCCCCCGCCCTCTTGTTTGCGCGCGATGCCGCTACCGCCGCCTTCATCGCATCATTCTTCGCATAAAGGGCGCAAAGCAGCCCCGCAAGCACATCGCCAGTCCCGCCCTTCGTCATGCCCGCGTTCCCGCCCTTTACGAGCACGATTTTCTTCCCGTCCGAAATCACGTCCACCATCCCCTTCTTGAGGATGGCGCATTTCCATTTCTCGGCCATCGCCCGCACGTGCTCAGGGCTTCCGTCCATCCCGAAAAGCCTTTTGAACTCGCCCTCGTGCGGCGTGATGAGCAAACCCCGCAGTTCCTTAGGCTCCACTTGTTTGAGGGCGTCCCCGTCCAGAATTATTTTTCCATACTTCCTCTTCATCTTCCCCAGGTCCAGGTG
>JACCLI010000067.1 GCA_013425455.1 Microcaldota archaeon
AACGCGGAGCAGATGCAGCAGAAACTCGTGAAAGTGATAATGGGCGTCAATAAAATCATAGAGGGGAACGCCCCTCCCGAGTTCAAGAAGGACTGGGTTATCGGGGTGGACAAGGGGAACGTGGCGTTCGGAAGCGCGATCAACAAGTGGGCGGTATCTTTCGAGTCGATGAAGAAGAACAACATAAAGTTCAGCGACGTATATGAGACCTGCAAGAACGGGACGCACGCGGATCTGGTGGCGAAATCGCCCCTGGACGAGGTGCTCCTGGGCATGGTGATCAGGCACCTGCCCAACCCGGTGGTTGCGCAGAAATACAGGATTCCCGTGCTCTGGAAGGGGGACATAAACTCCCAGGAAGGGAAGGACATGAGCACATGCAGCTCGACCGGGGCCACGATCGGGATTTGCTTCGGAATCGTTTACGACGAGCACGCTGGGGAAGTGGCCGTGGTACGCCTGTTCTCCGGGGAAGTGAAGAAGGGGGACATGATTTACGTCGCCTCCAAAAAGAACTACTACAAGGTGCAGCAGGTCGGGGTATTCATGGGCCCGGACCGCGTGCAGGCCGAGAGGATTAGTGCCGGAAACATCGGCGCGGTGGTAGGGCTCAAGGATGTGTACATCGGGGAGACGGTGAGCTCCAAGGAAGTGGAGCCGTTCGAAGAGATAAAGCACTACTCCGAGCCGGTGGTCACGAAATCCATAGAGGCGAAGGAGAGCAAAAACCTGGCTAAACTTGTGGAGGTTTTGCGTGGATTGTCTAAGGAAGACCCGACGCTCCGTGTGGAACTGAACCAGGAAACTGGCGAGCACCTTATCTCCGGAATGGGAGAGCTTCACCTGGAAATCATAGAGTATAAGATAAGGAACGAGAAGAAGGTGGAGATTGAAACTTCCGCTCCGATCGTTGTGTACAGGGAAAACATCACCGGCTCTTCTCCGATTGTGGAAGGGAAATCCCCAAACAGGCACAACAAGTTCAAGGTCAGGGTCGAGCCGCTTGACGAAAAAATAGTGCAGGCGATTATCGACGGTGCGATTCCCGAAGGAAGGCCCAAGGGGAAGGAGAACGTGCAGAAGCTCGTTGACCTCGGAATGGAGAGGGACGAAGCGAAGGGAATCTGGGACATCTACAAGAGGAACATGTTCGTGGACGTTACCAAAGGAGTGCAGTACCTGAACGAAATACAGGAGCTTGCGCTGGAAGCGTTCGAGGAAGCCATGGACAAGGGGCCGCTCGCGAAGGAGAAGGTAAACGGAGTGAAGGTGATCCTTGAGGATGTGACGCTCCACGAGGACAACGTGCACAGGGGGCCTGCGCAGGTGATTCCCGCGGTCAAGAGGCCGATTTATGCGGCGATGCTCGTGGCGGGCGTTACCCTGCTGGAGCCAAAGCAGAAGGTACTCATCCAGTGCCCGCAGGAATACGGCGGGGACGTAATCAACATGACCAACGGAAGGAGAGGCCAGTTGCTGAACATGGAGCAGGAGGGGGAGACTGTGACGATTAACACGGTTTTGCCTGTTTCGGAAATGTTCGGGTTCTCCAACGCGCTCCGTGGGGTCACGCAGGGAAGGGCAATCTGGTACCAGGAATACTACGGCTATGAGAAATTGCCGAAGGAGCTCCTGAACAAGATTGTGAGCGACGTGAGGAAGAGGAAGGGAGACAAGCCCGAGCCGCCCACTCCGCAGGATTTCCTGGATTAGATTTTTTTCTATTTATTTTTCTTATTTTACTTCTTGATTAGCTGCATTGCTGCCGGCCCTGCGTATAGGAGTGCCCACCACGCGAGGATTATGGACGCGGGGGAGAGCGGGAAAAGGAAGTAGAGGAATGATATGGCGAGAACCAGTTCCGGAAGATTATGTGTTAGGAAACCCAGGCCGTCCTTATCCTTGGAGTTATTTGTTGAGGAGAAGCCCATCTTGAAGCCCAGGAATGCCTTAAGGGCGGAGAGCATCCTGGGGATTATGAGGGAGAAACTGAGGAGGTAGGCGAGGAGGCTCGTCCTTGGGGAAAGTCCCTTGAGCCATCCTAAAACCATGACGGAGATTGGCGGGAAAAAGGTGGCAAATGCGGCGCCCAAAAGAATTTCCGGCGTGGGATTCAGAAGGAGCGCGAGCACTAAAAGGGAAATGAGGAACTGTGCTGCGGAGAGATAATGGAGGCCGAAAATCTGCACAAAATAGAAGAAATGGCGCTTTATTGAGAGGGAGGAGAAGTTGGAAAGGTAGAAGGGGATGAGCTGGGTTATCCCATAGATATAACGGGCGTGCTGGGCGCGGAACTGGGAAAAGGTCTTCATGGGCTCCCCGCGGGCATATATCCTCTTTACGCATCTCCCCGGGAGATTCGCCTGGAGCAATCTAAAGGAGAAGCCCACGTCCTCCACTAAAATCTCCGGGAATTTTACTTTTTCCCATGCGGATTTGCGGATTATGCCGCATGAGCCCAAAAACATTGCGAATCCCTCGGCTGCATTCACCGGGACCACCACGTCGAAAAATGTGGAGTTTGTTTCGTCCATTGCTTTTTGGAACGGGCCATGCGCGGAGGTGGTTTTGCCTGTTTGTACGAATGCAATTTGGGGGTCCGAGAAATGGCCCATGCATTCCATCAGCATTTTTGGATTTTCAAGGCGCTCGTCCGCGTCGAATATCACTGCGAACTCATCCTTGCAATTGGAAAAGAAATCGTTCAAAGCGCCCCCCTTGAACCCCCGCCTCTCGGGGCGGTGGACGAAATTCACGCCCAGGGATTTGCAGATTTTTTCGAGCTCGGAAGCGATTTCCGGGTTTGAGGAGTCGTCCAATAGGTAGAAATTCATGGGACCTTTCCATTCCATTTCCTTTAGTGAAGAGAGGGATTTCCTTACCCGCTCCGGGTCCTCGTTGTAGGAGACGGAAACCACGGCTACGGAGGGAAATGAGGATGCGGGGCTTGTGCCCACGGGAATTGCGGTGGATTTCATGAAATAGGCGAGGCCGGAGATTGCGAAGAAGGATGTGAAAAGTATGAGGAAGGTGAGAAGGATTGCGAGGGGGGTGTGGCTGGATGAGATTAGAATATAGGAAATCGGCAGGGCGAATAGTGAGATGAGGATTACCATCGCCGGAAGCAGCCTGCGCATACTGGGATTTGGAGGGAAATGATTAAAAAGGGTGGAACGGAAATTCTGACGTGGATTATTCGCTAGCAAAGATGATAGAGTATGCCATCGCCTTCCTAGCCTTATACATAACCGTGTTTTTCCTGCTGGTTTTTGTCTCAAAGAAGGATGAGATGCTTAAGGTGCCGAAGCTGAAGGAGGGGTGGGAGCCGACCATAAGCGTTGTTATTCCCGCGTATAATGAAGCGGATGCCGTTGGGAAGTGCATAGAATCCGTGGCTACGGCGGATTATCCGCAGGAGAAGCTGGAGATTATTGTTGTGGATGACGGCTCGCCGGACGATACTTATGAGGTTGCTCAATCTTATGCGAAGAAATACCCGAATGTGAAGGTTTTCAGGAAGGAGAACCAGGGGAATGCGGCTTATACGAAAAATTACGGGATTGAGAAGGCGGGCGGGGAGATTATTGCGACTCTTGATGCGGATTCCTATATAGAGAAGGGTACGATAAGGAAGATGCTTCCCCACTTTGAAAGCGACGATGTGGCGGCGGTCACCGCTGCGGTGAAGGTGGACAGGCCGAGGAACTTCCTTGAGAGATTGCAGGAAGTGGAATACTTATATACTATTTTTTCGCGGAGGGTGCTGGTGTTTTTGGATTCGGTGCAGGTCACTCCTGGCCCGTTTTCGATGTTCAGGCACTGGGTTTTCAAGAAAATAGGGGCTTTTGACCCTACAAATATCCTGGAGGACCAGGAGATGGCAATGAGGATACAGCAATACAATTACAAAATAAGGTCCAGTTTGGATGCGAATGTTTATACGGAAGTTCCTCCGGGGTTCTGGGGCCTTTTGAGGCAGAGGACGAGGTGGCACCGCGGGGGGCTCAAAAATGCGGTAAAGTATGGAAATCTTGTGGGCCCCAAATACGGGGATTTGGGCATGATTGTGATGCCGCTCGGCCTTATTGCGGTGGTGGCTATATTTGCGATCATTTTCATCAATATTTATTATTATGCGACGAGGCCCGCCTACCCGGTGATGATGGGATGGGATGCGCTCTGGATGGGAATCGGGCCCATTCATGTGATTGGGGCGGTGATATTCGTGCTTACGCTTGTATGGACCTTTTATGGAATAAAAGTGATGAAGGGAGAGAAGGTGGACCCTTTCATGGTATTGGCTTATCTATTTTCTTATGCATACCTGATAACCCTGTTCTGGGTTTCGGCAATATTAAAAGAGGTTAGGGGGGAGAAAATCAGATGGTAGAACAAATGAGAAAGATGAGCGTGCCCATCTATATCGCGGCATTTGTGATAAGCGTGCTTATTTTCGCGGTAGGGGTGTATGTGGGAAATACGATGGATGCGGTGGTGAAGGACTCCATCTCTTCGGATTTGCAGAGCGTTTATGCGAAGGCGCAGTCATCGGAGTTGCTAATATTG
This sequence comes from Microcaldota archaeon, assembly GCA_013425455.1. Classification (GTDB taxonomy): domain Archaea; phylum Micrarchaeota; class Micrarchaeia; order Anstonellales; family Bilamarchaeaceae; genus CAIXOA01. The sequence continues at coordinate 4,567 of JACCLI010000067.1, forward strand.
CTGGAGGATTCCCCGGCCTTCTGCCCGGTGTATGCAGAGGAGGCGGGCAGGATGGATGACGAGACTAACGGGCTTGGGACGAGGATAGCGTATGCGGAGGATGTACGCGGGATTTCCGACCCTGAGCTGAAGAAACAGTATTTTATGCTGGAGGCGCAGGCATACCTGATTTCCAAAAAGGTGAAGGAGCAGTGCAATGACGGCTCTGATTTGATATTGTATTTCTATTCCAACCAGAACTGCGCCTCCTGTGCGGAGCAGGGGCATGTGCTGGACACCATACGTTCTTCGAGGAATGATACTAAAGTGTATTCTTTCGATGGGGATTTGGGAAGCTCGATTGTGACTGCTTTGAAGAACCAGTACGGGGTTACCTCTTATCCAGCTATTGTTGTGAACGGGCAGGTTTACAATAGGTTTGTGAATGGGGAGGAGCTGGCGGGGATACTTGGATGATTCTGATCGTGGATAACGGCTCGCAGTATACGCACCTCATAAAGAGGAATATGAGGGATTTGGGAAAGGAGAGCGAGACGGTCAATTCCAAGGGAGTAAAATTGGGAGAGATTGAAAAGAAAAAACCGGAAGCGATTATCCTTAGCGGTGGGCCATCCTCCGTGTATAAGGGGGAGAATGGGGTTAGCGAGGAGATTGTGAAAAGAGTGGGTGGCGGTTGGGACTTGCCTTTGCTTGGGGTTTGCTATGGGCACCAGTTGATTGCCTATGCGCTAGGAGGGGAGGTGGCAAAGGGAGGGGCCGCGGAGTACGGGCTTGGGAAAATCAATGTGGATAAGGAGGATTTGCTGTTCAAGGGCGTGCCTAAGGAATTCCAGGTGTGGGTTTCGCATTTTGATGAGGTGAAGAAGATGCCTTCGGGCTTTGAGGCGCTTGCGCATTCCTCTACCTGCAAGGTGGAGGCGATGAGGCACAAGGAGAAAAGGATATTCGGGACTCAGTTCCATCCGGAAGTATGGCATACAGAAAATGGGGAGAAGATATTGGAGAACTTCCTTTCTTGCATCTAAAGTATTTGAGCCTTCTTCCCGTTGTAGTGGATTACTTCCTCATAGCGCAGGCCAAATTGTCCTGAGTAGTATACGGAAGGCTCCAAGGTGAAGGTCGCTCCCTCCAATTTGTCTTTTGAAGTCTTGGAGAGGGAAGGCAACTCGTGCACCTCCAACCCTATTCCGTGGCCTATGGAGTGGGGTGGGAAGGGAAGATGCTCCTTCCTGTAAAGCTTTTCCGCGAGAAGGGCGATGTCCGAGCCTACGGAGAGGTTGGGGATTTCGTCCACAATCTGCGCGACTATATGCTTCAGTTGGGAATAGATTTTCTCCTTCTTTGCATCCCTCTTTTCGAAAAAGACGCGGGTGAGGTCGGAATAGTAGTGGCGGGAGGCGACTCCGTAATCCACCAGGCATAATCCGGAAATCTTTTCATCCGTGGGCTCGGAGTGCGGAAAAGAGGAATTCTTTCCGGTTGCGACGATGGGGCGGAAGGCGGGCCTCAGCCCTTCCTTGTAGGTTTCCGCATAAAGCTTGGAAGAGAGCTGCTGCTCTGTTTTCCCGAACGAGTCTTTTCCCATCTCGATTATCTCCTTTCCTGCGCGGGCAGCCTGCCTCATGAGGAGGAGCTCGCCTGCGGACTTCCTCATTCTTGCTTTTGCCAGCTCTTCCGAGACGTCCACGAGCTTGGCGAATGCGGAGATTTTGTTGAAAAAGAAGGCGGTGATGCCGCGGAAGTCCATTTCAAGCTTTTTGCCGCGGGCGATTTTTTCTATCTCCTTGAGCGGATCCTTTTCAAATGCGATTACTTCCCCTATGAACTTCTCCTCGGCATAATCCTTGTTCATTCTGGAAACGAGGAGCTTCCTTTCCTCCCCCTCCCTTATGAAAAAGGAATTGTCCATGTCCACCCCGGAATTGTAGAAGAAGTTTGCGTTGAACCTCTCTCCCCTTGCAAGAATCAACATATGGGATGGATTATAAGCTAGTTTTTATTTTACTTTGGGTTGGGCAGGGGTTTTAATATGTTATAATAGAAATACTATCATGCCCCCGGAAAACAGAAACCTACGAACTAATGCCGGAGAAGCCGCCAATAACTGGAGCGGCTTTTCAGCCGGAGCCACTTATGCGAAAAGGAAGGAGAACCACGACTTCACCGTAAAGTTCACGGAGAAGCTTATTGAGGCGGGTTTCGGGGTTGTGAATGAGAGGGAGATGAAGGAGAGGCTTGTTGCTACGGGGCTATGGGAGAAAGGAAAGGCGCTCCCGATTGTGCGGGATGACGAGTTCATATTCAACAGGGGGATAGGGAATTCAAATTCCAATTTCTTCGTGTTCCTGAAAGGGGATTCAGAAGGAGTTACTATCTTTTTTGGGAACCCTGCCGCGCCCAAAGGTGCGAAGGTCGGGGAATTGGATGTAAAGATGAGGTTTGTTGGCGGAGATATTGAAGAAGCCGTCCAAAAAGCCGCGGACAGAGTATTTGCTTATTCAAGAATGAAGCCTGAGACTGAGTTCAGGGCGGTGACGCACCACCACTGGGGCTTCGTGGGGGGAACCCGCCTCATTGATGACGGCGTGTCGAGGTTTGAGGACAATCTGAGGATGATGATGCGGTGCCACATGGACTTTGACATGAGCACTCCGCACAATACGCTGGAAACGAGATTGGATAGGGGCCTGATGATTAGATTGGGGATACATAGGGATGCGGTAAAGCTCCTGCGCATCATTGAAGAGGGGCTTGGGATTGTGAAGGTGCCTGGGGTCGAATTGACGATGCCCATAACTGCAAGGGGGCCGAACGGACCGCATGTGTGCGCCTGGCTTGCAGATAAGGAGGCAATGGGGGTGTTTGCGGAGGAGATACTCGCAAAGAGGGACCCTGCGCTTAAGATGCAGTCCCTTTTCACAGGAATGGGCTTTTCTGATATGAGGAAATCATTGCAGAAGATGATGCGGCTGGGGATGTGCGCGGTGGGGATTGCGCATCCGATAAACTATAATGATACCTCGCTTCCGGTGCTGGATGTTGGATTGATTAGTGCGTCGGTACATGGGGGGATGAGCTTTGTGGATTCCATTGAGTTTGCGCGCGAGTGCCAGGCGGTCGGTTGCTGGAACCCTACTATGTCCAATGCGGAGATTCCGACCCGGGGAAGGGAATGGAAGGGGCTGAGGCCAAGGTTTGTGGAGTGGATGGGCGAGCACAATAAAAACGAGAAGCCGAGGAATTTCTGGGAGAGGCACGATTCAAATTCCTTGAATATGGTTTTTGCTGAGCACATACAGAGAACTTATGGCGTGGGGATGATGTTTGACGGGGACGACCATCAGACCAGGCCCTTAAGGGACTCCAAAGGGGAATTCAATCCTGGCGGAGACATAATGAACATGGGGTATACGCGGATTGTGATTGATAAAGAACAGATGGAGAAGCTGGCTGCGGAAGGGAGGAAACCAACTTCCAAAGAGATAGTGCTCTGGCTTGTGGCAAAGTCCGCCCGGATGGAGGCGGTGGTGCATCTTGCGCAGGGGGCGGGAGTGCCTACAATAGAGCCGTGGAGAAGGAGCATACCCCAGGAGCAGCAGGAGACCACCAGGATGCTTGCGCAACTGCAGATGCAGGCTTATTCAGGAGAGATATTGGAGGATGTGGGGCACTTCCTCGGGACGTGGCAGTGGGGAGCGCTTATTGACATAACCGGATGACACCAATCTTTTTAATCGGAATAGAAAGAGAATATAATGCAAAAATTCATACAAAAGGCAAGAAAGACCATATGGACCGTGCATGAGAAGGACTTCCGCGGGCTGCTTGACGATGGGTTTGGGTTCGCCTCGGCTTATTTCCTCACAATCTTTTTAATTGGGTTCATAATACAGTTCCTGCTACTCCTGCTGCGCGGGGGAGACTTGGCCATGGCCCTGATCGGTTCGGTGTTCCTTTTCGTCACATACGCCGTTGGGCCGGGCATGCTGTTGCCCCTGGTGACGCAGGGAATCCTCATGCTCCTGCGCAAAAAAGCAAGCCTTGAGGAAACGCTGCAGATGTATTATTATGGGGCGACCCCTTCCATGCTTGGCTCATGGATTCCTTGCGCCGGCGGGCTTACCCCTCTCATAAGCCTGGGGAACGTGTTCAGGGGGATAAGAGAGATAAACAAGCTTTCCTTCCTCGAGGCCTTCGTCTCCGTGCTTGTGCCGGTGCTGGCATACTGGCTTGCGTGGCTGTACTTCGTAACGTACATATACGTGCTATCCCAAGGGGCAACCTAGCCCTTAGGCTTCCTTCCCCTCATCCTTGGCCCTTTTATGTCCGGATATTCCTTGGAGAGCATTGGGCGATTTGCGTAGGGAAGGACTTCGAATGTTGAGAGAATGGAATTGTAGAGATAGGCTATTTCTGCGGGAGAGCCATCTACCCCCTGCAATGCCTCCCCGATTGCGGAATAGGATTTCTTCTTTCCTTTTGTGAGGGAAGCGACTTTTGCGTCCAGCTTCACCTTGTCCAATCCTGCGAAATCGAATGCCTTTTTTACTAAAGTCTCATTTATTCCTGCGAGAATGCCTGCGATTTCCCATCTCTGCATTCCCGGCTCGAGGAACAGTTTCTTTATGGCGACCCAATCCTTGAATTTGGAGACGAGCGAGATTCTTGACCCCGGGGCGAAGGATTTGGGCTTTATGAAGGATGCAACCATATTTGAGTTTAGTTTCGGGCTGAAGCCGAACCTTCCTGGAAGCTTTGAAAAGAAATAACACTCGGCGACCGGAATCAGCGTATTTTTGTCGTTTACCGCGTCCTTGAAAACCTCCCTCAAATATTTTGCCGCGAGGAGGGCTGCACCTGCGTCTTTTGGGCCTTTTCCGGAGTATTTTGAGAGCTCTTTGTCCAAAACTGAGGTATTTATGCCGCTGTAGGCGAAGGTGAGCGCATCTACCTTTTCCGAGGAATAAGCGACCGCGTAAGCTGCATCCTTCTCCGAGGCAGAGGAAAGGTCGAATGCTATTCCTTCCTTCAGCTCTGGGAGCGAAACTTCCAACTTTAGTTCTTCAGGCATTTTTTTCCCTCGTTAATATTTCCTTTGCGGCAATCAGGCCGGTGACTGCGGCGGGGATTATTCCGCCGGATACTCCGGCCCCGTCCCCGGCTGTGAAGAGGTTCTTCACTTCTTTGGTTTCCAATTTTTTGGAGATGTCCAGGCGGATGGATTTGAATTTCACTTCGGGTGCGTATAAGAGAGTGGAAACATCGTTCACGCCGGGGATTACCTTTGCGAGCATATCCAATCCGCCCACCAGATCCTCAACTATTCTTGCGGGGAGTGCCATTGCAATATCCCCGGGGGTAACATCCTTGTTTGTTGGCTCCACGTATGATTTCTCTATCCTCTCCCAAGTGGAGCGGTGGCCCGCCTTCAGGTCGCCGAGGCGCTGGAGGATGGCTTTTCCGCCGCCGATGGTGGTGGCGAGCATGCAGATGGACCTTCCGTACTGGGTGGTGTTCTCCACCGGGTGAGTGAGCGCCATCCTTACGAGGAAGGCGAAATTGGTGTTGTTGGAGGTCTTGTTCTTCATGGAGTGGCCGTTAACCGAAACGAATTTTCCGTAATTCTCGGTGATTACGAAGCCGGAGGGGTTTGTGCAGAAGGTTCTTACGAAATCATCGTATTTCTTGGTTCGGATGTGGAATTTGGGGTCCCAGCTTATCTTGGTTACCTCTTCCATTACCTCATTTGGGACTTCTACTCTAACTCCAATGTCCAAGGGACCGTAGCGGAAGCCGATTCCCTTCTCTTTTGCGAGGTCCAGAAGCCATTGGGAGCCCGCCCTTCCAGGAGCAACTATTACATAATCCGCGGGAAGGATGGATTCCTTTTCCCCCTTCTTTATTTTTACTCCGGTCACTTTTCTATTCTTTATTATCAGGTCGGTTGCCGCGGTCTTTATGAGCACTTCTAAACCGAAGGATTCCATCTCCTTGTTTATGGAGACGACCACGGAGGGGAGGACGTCGCTGCCTATGTGCTTCTGCCTGATTGGGATGAATTTGAGCCCCTCGCGCATTGCCCTTATCTCTAATTTCCTTGCCTCGGGGCTGATTTCCGCCTTCTTGTCCACACCATGCTGGGTGAATATGTTATCAACATATGAGATTAGGGATTCGGCCTCCGAGCGGGAAACGAATTCCGTGAGGTCGCCACCGATTTGGGGATGGAGATTGAGTTTTCCATCGGAGAACGTTCCGGAGCCGCCCATTCCCGCGATGTAGTGGGGGCCTGCGGAATCCTCCTGTGCGATTGCCTTCTTCCTTTCTTCAACATCCAATCCGGCTTCCACTAAAGTTACTTCCTGCCCGTTCTTGGAGAGTTCGTAAGCGGCGAACATCCCCGCGGGGCCGCCGCCGATGACTACTATTTTGGACATAGGAACCGCAGGAGTAATATTATGAGCATATTTTTAACCCTGCTGAGAGTTAGAGACGCATGGAACCAAAGCATCTCAAGATGGTTGCAAGGTTCGTTCTAATCATACTTATTTTTGTGGCAATTCTCTTTGTTTCCGCCGGAACGATTTACTGGCCAGAGGCGTGGCTTATGGAGCTCATCTATTTTGGGTGGGCGATTCCGGTGATGATATGGATGAGAAAAAATAACCCGAAATTGTTTGAGGAAAGGATGGACCTGACAAAAAAGTCCGCGAAGGGATGGGAGAGGCCTCTGCTGCTCTTTGGGACGGTTTGCTATTTTGGGATTTTCCTTGTTTCCGGGCTGGATTTCAGGTTCGGATGGTCTGAGATGCCCCTTTATCTGGAGGCGGCCGGGTTTGCGGGCATTGTTCTTGCGTTCTCCGCGATGTTCTGGGTGATGAGGGAGAACACTTATCTCTCCAGGGTGGTGGAGGTGCGGGAGGGGCAGAAGGTCGTGACAACCGGGCCGTATAGGTATGTGCGGCACCCGCTGTACGTGGCCGGAATTGTGTATTGTTTCGCAATACCTCTTTCGCTCGGCTCTTTCTACGGGATTATTCCCTCCCTGGGGCTGGTTGCGATGCTTCTTGCGCGGACCTATATGGAGGACAAGACGCTGCATGAGGAGCTTCCGGGGTACAAGGAATACGCGCAGAAAACGAGGTACAGGCTGGTGCCTGGAGTCTGGTAGTTCATTCCTTCGCATTATCCCATAGTTCCTGGAAGAAGTTCTTGTATTGCTCGTGCACCTGGTCGGATATTATTTCTATTGAGGTGGGATTCTCTCCCCAGAGCATAGGGATTACCCTTCCTTTCAGGACTAGGGTTCCTAACGGGGTTTCGTTCTTTGTGAATCTTATCTCTATATTCCTGTTTCCTACAAATGCCTTCTTTATCATCTTCCGCATGGAAACGTGGCCCAATAATCTATCCTCTATTTTCTTCTTAGCTAATTTTTCATGGACATTTCTCAAGAATAAGGAAGCGGTCGGGTTGTTGTATTCGTTCCTGAAGGCGAACGCCCAGTAATAGTCTTGTGGGGTTAATTCGTCTAAAATTCTGTTGAACATCGCCTTGTAGGCCTTGAAGCCTTCGTGGATCACGGCTATCTGCCTGGTCTGGGCGGCTTTCTGCCTTCTTTCCAGGTCTTCTAAAATTTCGTTGAATCTCCTTTTCCTTTCCTCTATTACGTTGAGGATTTCCTTGGGGTCCGAGGGCTGGAAATGCTTGGTCTTGGAGACTACTACATAACTAGCTAATCCTTTTTTCATCAATTTATCCAGGGTTTCGTAGACCTTGGAGTGCTGGAGGCCCGCCTTTGAGGCGATGGGGCCGACCGTGCTTGAGCCGATCTCCAGCATCGCCAGATATACTTTTATCTCACGCTTCGTGAATCCCAATTCTTCCAGAACTTCCCTTTCTGCCATAGGATTATTGCTCATTTCTCGTATTTAATGCTTTCTATCTTGCACCTCCAAAGGGGGTAAATAACCTTAATATACAGGTTTGAACATATAGTAACACAGGAAAAAGGTGACTATGATGACAACGAAAGAAGAATTTGAAAGAAGGATTGCGGAAGAAATTGATAAAGGGGTTTGGGCAGAAATGGCTAAGCGCCCTGGCATTAGTTTCTTTACTCAGCTCGACGATGTGCGCAACAGAATAGCATACGAAAAAGCAGAAGCAGGAATGTTTGAAGAAGCTCTAACGGCTGCTATGATGACGACCCGAGGGAGAGGTTGTACTCCTAGACTTAGGGATCTACTCGGATACATATTGGAATGCATACGTGTAACCGTAGAAACAAAGGGGATGGACTTCATACGTGTTGCATCATTGTGCGAAGAAGCACTGGAAGTTACAAAATCGGTGAGATGTGATGGTCAGTGTAGGATAGATGCAATCGAAGCAGTAAGCATTGGGACAGAAAAGGTTCTGTACGCTTCAACAAAAGCACGTCTCCAGAAAGCAAGGGAAGGCGAACTCCAGAAGCCTGATTTCAAGAAGCCTGCTACTGGCCAGGCGCCAAAATTGGAATTGTGTTGCAGGAGGTAGCTCTCCAAACTCCATCCGCCGCAGGCCGGGCCCGCGGCCGCCCGGCTTTTCTTTTGTTCTAAAAATAGGACAAACAGACCTGGAAAAAGAACAAATACGAGAGAGGCGTTACCGGAACTGAACCCTGGGAATCTTTATAAATGAGGGAAACAAAGTTATGCCCATGGTGAAGAAAGGGACCCTGGCCGTGGAAGGAAACATCCAGGGCGTCGGCTATCGCGCCTATGTGAAGAAGGTTGCGGTTTCCCTTGGGATACGCGGAGCCGTAAGGAACCTTTCGGACGGGAACGTGGAGATAAGGTTCGAGGCGCCCAGCGAGGGTGCATATAAGGCCTTTTATGGGAGAATTTGGAGTAAGCGGGGGCGGGAGGAGGACGAGTTCTCCCTCCATGTTACGAAGATAACTCCGCTGGAATTGAGGGAGATTCCTGAGAAGGAAAGGGAGTTCCACGGGCTCTTTGAAGTGGATTACGGGACCCCGCTCACCCCATATGAGAAGGAGAACCTGGAAAGGCAGGAGATAGCCATATTAGTTCTTTCGGATTTCAGCAGCAGGACGAACCAGAATTTCGGGGTTATGGAGCAGAAGTACGGGAAAATATCCACTACCCTTGAGGAACTTAAGACTGGATTATTGAAGGAACTGGCGGAAGGGATAGAAGTTCTGAGCCACAAGAAGTAGTTTTAAAAACCCTCTCCGGCAAATAAACAGTTACCACCGATGAAGTGGCGATAGCCCTGCGCGAGCGGGGCTAAATGAATGACGAGGTGTATGTATGCCGAGTTATGTAAAATTTGAAACACCAAAGGAAGTAGTGGATGGAGTGATTGAAGCGCTCTCCGTCGCTAAGGACTCCGGCAGGATTAGGAAGGGCATAAACGAGACCACCAAGTCCATCGAGAGGAAGGCGGCGAAGCTTGTTGTGATTGCCTCCGACGTGGAGCCTGAGGAGATTGTGATTCACATCCCTATGCTCTGCGAGGAGAAGGGCATACCTTATGTGTATGTTCCGACCAAGGTGGAGCTGGGAAAGGCGGTTGGGATACCTGTGCCAACATCTTCCGTAGCTGTGGAGGATGCGGGCGGGGCGAATGAAATACTCAATAATGTGCTGAAGAGGCTCCCGAAGCACGAGGCACACGTGGAGAAGAAGCACGAGCACAAGCCTGCGGAGGCGAAGCCGGCGGAAGCGGCGCCTTCTCCCGAGGGCGAGAAGCCCAAGAAGGAGAAGAAGCCGAAAAAGCCCAAGAAGCCGACAGAAGAAAAGCCGGCGGAAGAGAAAAAGGAGTGAGCTAAATGGCTGACGCAGTAGCAGCGGAGATCGTGGAAGTGAAGGTCAAAACCGGCATTTACGGCGAGATCTACCAGGTACTCTGCAAGGTGCTGGAAGGGGCCGAGGCAGGCAGGGTCATCCTCAGGAATGTTAAAGGTCCTGTGAAGAAGGGGATGATTCTGATGATCCTTGAGCCCGAGAGGGAAGCGAAGGAAATCCGCGCAAGGTGATTGCTGTGGCTGGATGTTCGTTCTGCGGGATAGAACTCCCGAAGGGAAGCGGAAGGCTTTACGCCAAGAAGGACGGCACGCTGTTCTATTTCTGCTCTTCCAA
>JACCLI010000079.1 GCA_013425455.1 Microcaldota archaeon
GCGTATAGAGCGCCGCTACCGTGAGCGTGAAGGCCACGAATGAGTCTAGCGAGAAAATGAACGCCTTCATGCTTTTCATCGTATAAGGTAGGATAAATAGTGTTTTTAAATTTGCCTATGCCCTCCAACGGAGTAAATGGCTGGAAGGGAAGCATTTAAAAACATAAAAGCACACAATAGTAGTACGTGATGTTTCTATGAACGGAAGGCACATGGCATTCATGAACGGGTTGGTGAAGACCGGGAAAATCGCACCTGTCGCTGGCGAGGCGTTCGCGGACGCGAAGAGGATTACCGTACCGGAGTTCGTGAACCGCATACTCGAGGACAGGGAAGGGGGGCGCTTCCTCCAGGCGTGCGCCCGCTCGCTCGACATGGTCATAGACCGGATAAGGACCGTGTGGAGGGGCTACAGAAAGGAGGAGCTGGAGGCAAGGGACGAGAAAAAAGACCTCGGCCTCGCGGTCCAGGTGAGGGTGGAGGCGATTGAATCCAGGCCGGCGGATGAAGGCCCGGATCCGCTCAGGTCAAAGGCCGAGAGGCTTATTGCGGACACCCTTTTTGCGATTTATGAAAGGTCGGACGGGGCCATGGACCGCAGGAAGTGGAGGGAGGCTGTTGACGGGATAAAGGAGGAGCTGGATGCGGGCATAAAAGAGCGTATCGCGAAAACCGAACAGTCAACGATGGATTTTGTTTTCATAACTGTAAAAGAAAAAGAAATCGTGGACAATATCTGGAAAGCGGGGGTGGAGCAGGCAGAAAGCAGGGTTTTTGGCGAGGAGAGAAAGCATTCAAGGAGCCGCGCCCCGGCCGCCTCATAGAAAGAAATAAAAAACCGGAAGCGGATTATTCTTACCATTCGTAGAAGTGGGGATTCTTATGCGCAAGATCGAGCACTTTGAGGTGAGCGGGAAGCGTGTCGTGAAGCGAGTGGACATAAACTCACCCATAGATGAAAAGGGGAATATAGTAATTAATCCGAGGATAAGGAGGCACGCGCAGAGCATAAAGGAGCTTAGCGACCGCGGGGCGAAAGTGATTGTGACGGCGCACCAGGGCAGGAAGGGCGACAAGGACTTTTTGAGCCTGGAGAAGCACGCGGGAATGATTGCGAACCTCACCGGGAAGGATGTCAGGTTTGTGCCGGGAACGGACGAGGCGAGGGTGGAGAAGGAGATAGCGGGGATGAAGCCGGGCGACATACTTGTTTTGGAGAACACCAGGATGTGGAAGAACGAGGAGGACAACATCCACGAGAACCCGCTCACAAGGGTGCTCGCGAAGAATTCGGACATCTACCTTTTGGACGCGATGAGCGTCGCGCACAGGGAGCACGCGTCCGTGGTCGGGCTCACCAAATATGTGAAAAGCGGGGTGGGATTTGTATTGAGGAACGAGCTGACCGCGCTGCAGAAGATGGAGGGCGGGCAGGTCCTGCTCATCATCGGAGGGGGAAAGGCGAAGGACTCCATAAAAATAATGAAGACCTGGCTCGCGAGCGGGAAGGCTAGCAAGGTGCTCCTGGGCGGCACGGTTTCCGTATTGTTCATCTATGCGGACGGATACAGGAACGAGGCGAGCAAAAAATACCTGGAGGAAGAGGAACTAATGGCATTCATTCCGGAGGCAAAGGAATTGCTGGAGAAATACCGGGACAGGATTTTCGTGCCAGAGGACGTGGCGCTCAACGTGGAAGGGAAGAGGGTGGAGAGCAGGGTGGACGCGCTGGGGGAGGGGCCCATATTCGACATCGGCGAGGAGACTATAGAAAAATATTCGGAAGAGATATTCAACACAAAAAAGATACTCATAAACGGCCCGATGGGGGTCTACGAGATGCCCCAGTTCGAGACCGGGACAAGGAAAATCCTGGAGGCCATTGCGGAAAGCGAGGCGTTCTCGCTCGTGGGAGGGGGGCACACCATCTCCGCGATAGAGAAATTCAAAATTCCGGAGGACAAGTTCGGGTATGTGAGCCTTTCCGGGAAGGCGCTCATCCAATACCTGAGCGGAAAGGAGCTGCCCGCCCTAAAAGCTCTTAAAGAGAGCAGTTCCAAGTAGAGTATAACTCCGTCAGCGCAAGGGCGGTTCTATGGACAGGAAGGCAGAACCAGGGGAAAACATCACCGATGCGAAGGCCTTCTGCTCGTCGCTGCTCCGTGACGGGACGACAATAAAGCAGATAGGGCGCAGGCCCACTGATTTTGCCAAGCTTATCGCATGGTCTTCCGTTTCCTGGGCGGACTTCGTGGTTGACGATGTGGAAAAGGAGGCGGAGGACATCGCCCGCTCGCTGGAATTTTCGCGCTCGCTTATTGCAAACATCATGAACGGGAGGATTTCCGGATATGAGGATTATGACGACGAGATGGGCATACTCGTTCCAGCTGTAACGGTGGAGGGCTTCAACGTGACCACGAATCCGCTGCTCATACTCATCAAAAGCAATTTGGTGGTGACAATACACAGCGGAAAGGTGGTCAGGTTCGAGAGGCTCAGGAGATATGCGGAGACCATGATGAGGAAGATTCCGGTGGACGCCTCCCAGCAGGACAAGGTCACGCACGCGCTCATACGCATAATAGACGAGAACAACGGAAGGAACTTCGACCACCTTAGGGAGATAGAATCCCAGGGTGACAAGCTGAGCCAGAGCCTCATAGACGTGAACACGCCCCGGGAAATAATAGGGCCGGAGATTTACAAGATGAAGCACGCCCTCCTTTCATACCTGAATGCGCTTTGGGCGACGATAGATGTGATAAACGCGCTCCGGTACGGGGACGCGGAGCTGCTCACGGACGACCCGCGGCTGCTGGCGAGGATAGGGGCGCTTTCCGCGGATGTGAACAACCAGATATCGCTCGCCGAGCACCTGAGCGAGGTGCTGGCCTCCGGGCTGGAGGTCCTGCAGAGCATCTACAATAATCAATTGCAGATCCTGAACAACAAGATGGCGATGGTCACTGCTTATTTGGCGGTGATTGGAACCGCGGTCCTGGTGCCGAACACCCTTGCGACGATACTTTCAAACCCCGCCTTCAGCATGGGCCCGCAGGACGCGGGATGGTACACAGGGGTCCTGGTGGGCTCCACAGTGTTGGCTACGCTTATTTCTTTCTGGTGGGTGCAGAGGAAGGGATGGCTCCCCAAGAATTTGCATTAGATTCGAGTCAGCACTCAAGATTTTCATCATCAATGAAACCTTGTGGCTAACTTTCCTTTTACCGTTTGAACCCCAATTGATAGGTTTCTTGCGGCATTAGCCTCAAGGTTTCACTCAGACTATCTGAGTGTCATCATTCGCCCATTTTTATGGGTTGGAGAATATAAAACTAGTAGATTTGGAAAACGAAATCGAATAGCTTGTAGTCCCACTCGGGCCAGTCCATCAAATCCAGCACCATCGTGTCGAGAACTTCCCCGTAAGGGTTGCCCTCGCTGCGGGCCCACTGCACCCCGTAGCTCTTCGTGTCGTTAATCATCAGCGTAATCCAGTATTTTCCCGGCGGGACGGTGACGTTCTGGAAATGGGCATAGTGCCAGCCGAGCTCAGGGCCGACCTCCCCTGCGTTTATTGTGGATGTGGCGATGAGCGAACCGGGCTTTCCGCCCGTGTCGTTCCTCAGCTCGACCAGTATGGCGGAATCGTTCCGGTTCGGGAAGGGGGCGCGCAGGTAGAAGCCTATGCGGTGCACATCCAACTCATAATCCACGGTGAAGGACTGTGCCTGCCTCATGACGAAATTGACGGCGTCGTAGTAGAGGTGCATGCAGGCGTCGCAGGTGCCGTAATATCCTATTGGCTGGAAGAAAATTGTTTTTCGCATAATGTTGTTGGAGCGGATGGATTCAGGCTCGGGATGGAGGGGGTCTATGTTCGTTATCTCGGCGCGGAGGTTCTTGGGCTCCTCCCCGGCCTTTGTCATGTTGAACTCCACCCAGTGGATGAGTTCGGGGTTGTATACATTTCCGTCGTAAAGGGTTTGGTTGCCGTCCAGAAAATTCACGTGGTAGGCGAGCGGCGGGTGCCGGCCGTAAATCTGGAAGGTGGCGCGGACGGAATAGTTCTGGCCCACATAAACGGTGCGGGGCCAGGTGGTTATGTCCTTCACCACCAGGTCGTAGGAATAATCCGTGGGCTGCTGGGGAACTGGGGCGGCCTGCTGCATGCAGCCTGGGAGAAGGAGAAGAATGAGGAAAAGAAGGGCTAGGCTGGAAACGGGAAACTGGAAGCTGGAAACTGGCTTTGGCCGCATGCAGGGAATAAGAAAAGAAAATTAAAAAAGGAATCTAGAGGTTTACCTTGAGCCCTAGTTCCTTTTTGAGTTCGCGGTAGCGGTTCCTTATCGTTACCTCGGTAACGCCTGCTACGTCCGCCACTTCCTTCTGTGTGCGCTTCTCCCCGGTCATCGCGGATGCGATGTACAGGGCCGCTGCAGCGACGCCGGTCGGGCCCCTTCCGGAGATGAGGCCGCGCTTAACCGCCTTGCGGATGAGCTGCACCGCCTTCTTCTGGGAGTCGCCGCTCAATTTGAGCGCCGTGGCGAACTTCTGCACATAGTAGGACGGGTCGGTGAGCGGGACATCCAGGTCCAGCTCCGCCTTCAGGAAGCGGTATGCCCTCCCTATTTCTTTCTTCTCTATTGCGGAAGCCTTGGAAATCTCATCCAGAGTGCGCGGGATGCCGTGCATCCTGCAAATCGCGTAGATGACCGCGGCCACTATGCTCTCGATGATCCTTCCGCGGATGAGCTCCGCCTTCACCGCCTTCCGGTAGAGAAGGGCGGCCGCCTCCTTTATGTCGTCCGGGAGGCCGAGGTAGGACGCGACGCGGTCCAATTCCGCAAGCGCGATGGTGAGGTTTCTCTCCATCGAAGTCGCGATTGAGACCCTCTTGTGCCACTTCCTCATCCTGTAGAACTGCGCCTGCTTGCGCGTGGATATCTTCACGCCGCGTATGTCGCGGTTGTACTGGTCGATTTCTGTGACGAGGCCCTTGTTCGGGCGCATGTACTTGATCGGCGCGCCTCCCCTGGCCCTCTTCTCCTTCTGCTCAGCGTCGAACGCCCTCCACTCGGGGCCGGCGTCCTGGATGTTCTCCGTGAGAACCAGCCCGCAGGCGCCGCAGATGAGTTCACCCTTCTCGTAGTCCTTTATCAGCTTCGGGGAGCCGCATTCCGGGCATGCCCTTTTCTTGTCCGTAGCCATAGAATCCAACCTCTGAGTCTTGGAACTTTAAAAAAAGTTTTTAGAGGTCTCCAAGAAACATTTATATATTTATCTGGGGAAAGTTTTAAAAAGATTTCTATAATCTCCTTGCCACGCACCCCTGGAGCGCGGGATAAGATTTCTCTATCTCCCAGCCGGACTCCGAGAGGCGCACGCGCACCTCCTTGGAGATGTTCCTGTTCTTCTTCCCGAGGCTTCCGAAGTAGTGGAAGAGAAGGGCGTCCTTCTTTGAGGCGGAGGCGAGATGGCGGTAGAATTCCTCGGAATAGAGCTGGCCCGCGCGGGAGAAACGCGGGGGGTCGTGGATTATTTTGCTGAATTTTTCCTTAAGCTTTGGCACCTCTTCGTACGAATCCCCGTTGATTATCTGTATGTTTTTGGATTTGAAAAGCTCACTGCTCCAGGGGTTCCACTCCGCCAATTTCAGGACGGCACGGCTGGATTCGATTGTGACGACTTTGCGGGCGAGCTTCGCCGCTGCGATGGCGGTGTAGCCGAGGCCGGTGCAGGTGTCCAGCACTTCGTCATCCGGTCCGATATGCAGAAGCTTGGCGATGTGCTTGGAATAGTCAAAAACATCCACGAACCCCTTCACAAGGTGCATCCGGAGGCCGTCGATTTCGAGGATTGGCTTTCCGCCCAGCATGCGGAGCTTGTACAGGTGCCCGTCGAAAATGGCGAGCTTGTAGAGCTCCTTTCCGTCCCAAGCATAGAGGAAGTTTTCCTTAATTTCCTCCAGAGGGATTCCCTCCAAATCGGAGAAGGACGCCTTGTGGGTGTTTCTACCGAAATCGAAGGAGACTTTGGCGGCGCCCTCCTGCCTGAGGGTGTCCACAACCTCCTTGCTCAGATAGATCATTTGGTATCAATCCAGTCCGTGCCCATGTGGGGCTGGAGCGCCTTCGGGATTTTTATCCCGCCGCTCTCCTGGTGGTTTTCAACCACGGCGATAAGGGCGCGGCCGACCGCCACTCCGCTTCCGTTGAGGGTGTGGGCGAACTCCATGCCCTTCTGCCTGCGCACGCGGATATTGGCGCGGCGCGCCTGGAATGCCTCGCAGTTCGAGCAGGAGCTTATTTCCCTGTAAGTGTCCTGGGAAGGAATCCATACCTCCAAATCATAAGTTTTTGCGGAGGCGAAACCCAAATCCCCGGTGCAGAGCTCGATTACCGTGTACGGGAGCTCCAGTTGCTTGAGCACGGTTTCGGCGTCCTGGACCATCCCTTCCAATTCCTTGTATGAGTGCTCGGGCAATGAGAATTTCACCAGCTCAACCTTGTCGAATTGGTGCTGGCGGATGAGGCCCTTTATGTCCTTCCCATACGCTCCTGCCTCGCGGCGGAAGCAGGGGGTGTATGCGCAGTATTTGAACGGGAGCTGCGCTTCTTCGAGCACTTCCTCGCGGTGGAGATTGGTGAGGGGGACCTCGGCGGTCGGAATTAGCCATAGTCCATCTGTTGCCTGGTATAATTCTTCTGCGAATTTGGGGAGCTGGCCAGTGCCCTCCAGGATTTCAGTCTTCACCAAATATGGAACATAAAATTCCTTGTAGCCGCGGGAAGTGTGCAATGCGAGCATGAAGGAGGTGAGGGCGCGCTCCAATTTCGCCGCCCATCCGCTCATCACGGTGAAGCGGTGGCCCCCGAGCTTTACGCCGCGCTCGAAATCGATTACTCCTAGGCGCGGGCCCAAATCATGGTGGGCTTCCACATCCGCGCTGGTTTTCTTTGGGGTTCCCCATTTCCTTACTTCGGGATTGTCGCGGCTGTCCTTTCCAACGGGGACGGAGGAATGCGGGATGTTGGGGATGCGCATCATCACCTGCCTGCGCTCCTCCTCGAATTTTTGCTCCTTTTCGCCCACCTTTTCCAGCTTTTTCGCCATCTCTTCCCCTTTTTTCTTAAGCTTGGAAATGTCCTTCTTCTCCTTTGCGGCCGCGGCTATCTCTAGGCCGAGCTTGTTGCGGTCCGCGCGGAGGGAATCGCCCTCGCCCTTCAATTCGCGCCATTTTGCGTCAAGTTTTTCTATCTCGCCCAGAATAGCTGCATCCGCATTCCTGTTCGTGAGGGCGTTCTTTAGCAGCTCGGGATTGCTGCGTATTATCTCCTTGTCAAGCATGGAAATCAGAGGGATATGGAAGAAATGGAATATAACTATTGCTATCCCGGCCTCTTATGTAAAACTGGTTATCTTTTTAGAACGGAAACCAGCTTTCCATGAATGTCCTCATTGCCCCTCGGGGAGACTATTATCGAAGGAAGCCTCATTGGCTTCGGGCAGTCCGTCCTTCCCTCGTATCTGTGCATATCAGGGCGATTTCCATTATAATCAGTAACTGTTCCGCCTGCTTTTTCAACAATAAGCGAGATGGGGCCCCAGTCTAAGCAAGGAACATTTTTCCTGAAGTAAGCGGCGATCTCTCCGCGAAGGATTGAATTGAGACCTACACGCGGGTTCATCTTATCTTTCTTGTCGAATTGGTTAACTATGAATCCCATGGCCTCGAGCCTCTCGAATCTTTTTGCTTCTTCTCCATTAGGGTCCTCCTTTTTCGGGCTATACGTTATGAGAGTATCCCTTGACTTAGGGATGCAGATGAGCTCTTCACTTGCATAAACTCCAGACTCGGAAGAGAATGTCCAAACCAGGCTTTTTGGCTGCGCCTGGGTTGCGACATAAGACCTGCCATCGAATGGTGTGTGGAGCATGACTCCGTCCAGGCAACCCTCAACGTAAACCGCTATAACCGTGCAAAAGTTGGGGAGCTTATTTTTGTATGCGACCGTCCCATCTATTGGGTCAATGCTCACGAGCATCCTACCAGTTTTAGGGAACATATCAACGTATTTTGTTTCTTCTTCTGCAAAAATCCTGAAATTAAATCCACTGTCCAAAAAGAATTTGAGCAAATCCTCTTGCACTCTTAGATCTGCTTCTGTCAAAGCACTTTGAGCCAGATTTTCCGGGTCGTCGCCTTTGCTCAGGTGCGGAATGGTGTCCTGAACAGCAAGCGCATATTTCCCGCATTTCTCAACCATGGGCAGAACAGCCCTGAAGAAGTTTTCAGTATCCATGGATTATAATTACTGGCCACCAGAATAAAAGCATTTCGATTATTTTGCCTATCCTCTGCCTTTTGTGGAATAGAGCGCGCCCGCGGCCAGCACGGCCAGCACAATATCGTATATTATGAGGGTTATGAAGATGGAGAAGTTGGGTGTCGCGTAGAGGATTCCGCTCTGCATCGCGATGATTGCGGGAGTGAGTGGCGTAGCCTGCCCGAGAAGGACTATGGGCGCGGGCATGAACTCGAACGGGAAGAGTATTCCGCTCATGAAGAGGAGGGGAAGCCCGATTACGAGCGAGGCGAGGAAGGCGGTTGCCTCGGATTCTGAGAATGCGGCGATCACTATCCCCAGCGCGTTGAATGCGAACAGCAGGAGGAGCAGTGCCGCGGCGAGGAAGATGAGCAATGGGGTGTCTGTGAGGGGGAAGGCCCCGTAAACCAGGGAGGCGGTCAGGAGAAGGAGCAGCACCTCCGGGGAAAGGACGACCGTATAGCTGGCTATTTTGGTGAACGCATATTCCCAGAGCGGAACCTGGGCGACGTAAACGCGCTCAAGGGTAAGGGAATTCTTCTCCCGCACGAGCGAGGTGGATGCGAGGAATAATGAAACGAACATAAGTATGAGGGGAATGAGGCTCGGAAGGAGGAAATCGAAGAATGTGCGCGAGCTGAAGATGTTTTCGGACGAGAAAAGAATCGGGGCAATCACTGAAATCGCATCCCTGGAGGTTATCTCCCTTATCTGGGCCTTGCTGCTGAGTATGAGAACCTCGAGGTCGTCGCTCTTGGAAACGAGCTGCGCCGCGGAGGAGTTTATCTCCCGCATGGTGCTGAGCGATTCCTCCCTGCTTTCCTCCAATGAGGATACGAATGAATACATGGAGGAGATTCGGGCGCGCACGTCCTCGGTCTCGGAAAGGGATGTGGCGATGTTTGCCCTGAACTCGTCCATCGTGGAGTTTATTTCCCTAAGTTCCGCGCGCGTGGAATTTATCTTGGAAATGCGCAAATCCACATCGGAAATCGCGGAAGAGACGGATGCGTTCATTGAGGCTAGCGAGATGCAATAAGGGATGAAAACCGGGTTGGTGCAATTCACGGATGAGCTTGCGTTGGAGATGGAACTGGAAGCATTTTCCAGGACCGCCCTCATGCGCAGCAAATCATACTCCGTCTGCGTGAGCTCCTCGTCGTAGGATTCCATCTTGTACTGCATGAGTGTTAAATTGGATTGGGCGGCCTGGAGCTGGAGGACCGTGCCGTCCAGTGTCGAGTTCGCTGCATCAAGCTGGGTTGTGAGAGTAGTGAAGTCGAGCGAGGAGAGCGAGGAATAGGTTTCGTTTATGCTCGCCTGTATCTCCAGGGCCTTTGTGCGGGAAGCGTGGACGTCCACAAGGATGCTGTCGAGCTGCGCGCTCGCGTTGTCAAGCCTCGCCCACACGCTCAAAATGAAGCCGGAGCCTATCTCCTGCCCGGTCCCCTGCGCCGCCGCTTTTAGAAACGCCTCCACCGAAGGGCTTATCTGTACGCGGGAGTTGTCAAGGAAGACTGTCATGTTTTGGGAGACTCCGTCCGCTATGCCCTCCTGGAAACCCTTGGGGATGATGATGGCGGCGGAGAGCTTTCCCTGCGAAACCTGGGAATGCACGAAATTCCCGCAGTTCTCCTCGTCTGAATAATCCATTATGTTGGAATGGCTTGATACGGATTCAACGAACAAGGCGGATGCCTCGCTCTGGTCCAGGTCGCATAGGCCTATAGAGGTGGGAAGCGCCTTTTCCGTGGTGGCCTTCCCGAAAACCCCTGCGAGGACCAAAAGGACTATCAGCGGTGCGGCTATCAGGAGGATGAGTGTCCTCCTTTCGCGCAGGAAGGTTTTTCCGTCCTTCTCAATTTCCGCCAGCAGCTTCATTCTTTGTCGCCTCCTTCAATTGGGCGCCCGTAAGCTTGAGGAAAACGTCCTCAAGGGAGGGGCGCGATACGGATAGTTCTATTATCTTTTCGGAATTGTCCATGAATATCTGGGTGACCGCGGAGACCAGGGCGGCGGCATCCTCGGCCTCCACCACTATCCCGTGCTCGGTGACCGTTATGGTTTCGGCCCCGGGGAGTTTTTTTATGAGCGGCTCGAGCTTCGCATATTCTCCGGGCACGCTCTTCATCTTCAAAAGCTCCCTGCCCGCGAGGCGCTTAAGCTCCCTTGGGGTACCGTAGGCGGCAACCTGCCCCTTGTTAACGAATGCGATTTTTCCGCACAGGGCCTCTGCCTCCTCCATGTAATGGGTGGTGAGGATTACGGTCGCGTTGGTGGTTGCCGCGATGCGGGTTACGGTTTCCCATAGCTGCCTCCTTGTGGACGGGTCGAGCCCGGTCGTGGGCTCGTCCAGGATTATGAGCCTCGGCTCGTGCATGAGGGCGCAGGCGAGGTTGAGCCGCCTCTTCATCCCGCCGCTCATGAAGGATGCCTGGACGTTCTTCTTGTCCGCGAGCCCGAGCTGGTTGATTAATTCCTGGGCGCGTTCTTTTGCCTTCTTTCCCGTGATGCCGTAGAGCGCGCCGTAATAAAGGAGGTTTTCCATGCATGTGAGGAGCGGGTGGAAGCAGTTTTCCTGGGGGGCGACGCCTATTCTCCTCCGTGATTCCGCGGAGGGCCGCTGGCCGAAGATGCGGAAGGCGCCGCTGTCCTCCTTCTCCAACCCGGAGAGGATTCTTATGAATGTGGATTTGCCCGCGCCGTTCGGGCCGAGAAGGCCGAATATTCCTCCCTCGGGGATGTTCAGCGAGAAATTGAAGAGCGTTACTTTTCCGGGATATGTTTTTACAAGCTCGAGGGCCTCCACCGCATAGGATGAGGGAGCGGAAGGAGATGGGGAAGGCTGCGCCGCTGGCCCGGCCTGCCCGGAAATTTGCCCGGGCGGCAGTTCCACATTCTTCCTTTTCGCCATCGGAATTGATTATCCCGCATAGTTTATTAGGATTACTTTAGCACGTCGCGGCTGTAATGGATGAAAAGGGCGACGAGGACTGCGGATATGGCGAAGAGGGCGGCGCTCCCCAGGGCCGCGAGTATGAAGCCGCTGAGTGCGAGAATGCAAAATTCCCCGAAAACGCCCGGCACGAAAATCAATGCGAAGTCCGTGGAAAGGCATTTGCTCCCCTGCGTGGCAAGCACGACCATCTTCTCCTGCATCGCGTAGCACACCCCGAAGCCAAACCCAACTATCATCAGCAGCGGGAAGATGTAGGGCTGCGCGAAGGGGATGAGGAGAAGGAGGGGGATGGTGAGGTCCTGGAAGAAGAGGAGCACTTTTTCCTCCAGCCCGAACTCTATCGCCGAATAGCTGCCCATCGCCATGGAGAGGTAGAAGAACATCACGAGCGCGCCTATGCTCTCGTAGGGCATGCCCAACTCTTCGCGCAGGTAGACCGGGAGCAGGAAGGAAAAGAAGATGGCGAACGCGACTATGAAGAAGAGTATGGAAAAGGAGGTCTCCCGGAATAGGCGGCTCTTGCCCTTAAAATCGAGCATCTGGGACGGGTCTATCTTTTCCTGCTGGCCCTTCCCCTTCCAGAAGAACATGGATATGGCGAAGGACATCACCCCGCCGAGCGCGAGAAGCTGGAAGAACGAGTCGAAAGAATAGGAGATTAGTATGCCCGCGACGCCTATGCCGATTGTGGATGCGAGCATGCGGATTGCGAGGAGCTTTGCGAGGCTCATCTCCTTGGACGCCTCCCTCTCCATGACCTTGGTGCGGTTCACCGCCCAGAAGAAGGACTGCGCCGAGCCGTCCAGCAGTTTCCCTAGCGCGAACCCGAGCGGGGTGGAGGCAACGAGGAATGTGAGCGAGGCAAGGGCCTGGGATGCGGAACTGGCGAGGAAGAACGGCCGCGTCCCCAGGACCTCGGCCGCAACCGAGGCGATGGACCGCAGCACAAGGAAAACGAGCGGGGTCACAGAAATTATCAGCCCTATTTCCTGCACATCTATGCCTTTCTGCAATAGATATAGGGGGAGGGCCATGGCGAGCGATGAGGCGAAGAATGCAATGATGAAATTCACCACCATCAGCTTGCGCATGGGGAGAATTCACCATGGGAGGGTTTAAATTGATTGGGAAACCTGAATTATTTTTGCTCCAAAGCCGGGAAGCCGGATAGGTTTATATTCCTAATCTTCAAACCAAGACACTGGTGTATGTATGGAACCAAACAGCGTAGTTGCAGTGATATTGGCTGTTTTGCTGGTAAGCAGCTGCGGCCTTACTGATTTCGGAGGAGGGGGAGCATCTGTGACCCACATAACGGACCGCTCGGGAACCGTGACGGACAATGGGGGCACCACGGACCAGCGGGTGCAGACCGTAGCCGGAAGGGTGATGAACCCGGCCGGGGCGGATGCGAGCACATTCGACGGAAGCGTGTTCGTTGTGCACAACGGGAACAGGCAGCAGGTAACGCCTACCCCGTGCACGCTCGGCGACTGCCAGCCCGGCGAATGGGAATTCACGACCGACCTTGTGCTGAACTCAGGGAGCAACAACATACAGGTTGTTGTTGAAGATTCTGGAGGGAGCCAGGCCGGGAGCAGCAGCACGTTCAACGTGAACGCGAACATCCCGGCGAGGGATATAACTGCCACACTCACATGGGATACCAACGGCAATGACGTAGATATGCATGTGTATGATCCGCAGGGAAACCATGCGTATTACTCAAGCAAGCAGGGCATACCCAGCGCAGATCTGGATCTTGATGACATTGACGGCTATGGGCCTGAGACATTCACGATGCAGGATGCAATCCCTGGCGATTACACGATAAAAGTCAGATATTACGACGCTAAGGGAGTGACTTCAAATGTGCCGGTCACGGTAAGGCTTTCCTTAAACGAGGGAACCCCACAGGTGTTCACGCACACATTCACCGCAGAGCAGGCAAACTACGATGACGCGACAAACGACTGGACCGTTACGACGTTCACGATGCCGTAGGTGCGCGCTTGAGATTTTTTATTTTTTCTTTTCTTCTTTTATTCTCATTTTCCTTTTCTTACATAGGGGCGAACTGCATTAGGATGGATGCGCTGTGCAACGAGAGCTCCTGCATGGATGCGGGAGGGAATTATTCTGCAGGGGTTTGCGCGCAGGGGCAGAACTTTTCCCTGGCCTATTATGAGAATGCGACCGGGGAGTGCGCCATCCTGAAAAGCAGGTGCGAGGAGACGTCCGGGACGATGATAACGCAGGATTCGGGATGCTGCGCCCCGGTTTTCATATTGCTCGCGGCGCTCGGATTCGCGGCCCGCTCACCAAGATTTAAATAGTGTTTAGGCGGAATAATTTTCCACCGGCTCCGAACCGCGGAGGGGGACACCCCCTCCCCAGTTTGAGGGTCCTCCTGACCCTCCCCCGGTGTCGGTGAAACACTGCTCCCGTAGTCTAGCCCGGTCAAGGATAGCGGACTCTCACTCCGTTGACCCGGGTTCGAATCCCGGCGGGAGCATTTCTCCTTTTTACACCGTGAACCTCGCCCAGAGCTCGGTTCACTCTGCCGTTGGGTTGCCTCGTTCGCGCCCCAGCGCTCACTCGGCGCAAAAATGAGCCCAAAAACCTCAAGCAACGAACTCCCCATTTTTACCGGTCATTCTGACCCTCCCCCCACTGCACTTTGAGACGCTTTGGACTGCTCCTTATGCAAATTCATAGTAATTTCCGACTGCTTTTTATTTTGAACTCAGATAAATAATGCCACATGTTTCATGCAAAATTCACGAAATATGGATTTAAGTCCGCTTTATTCATACTCACATTTATTCTGGGATTAAGCGGAGTAATCTTTGCTGATATTATATGTACACAACAAATCAGAAATATCGAGTTAGTTGGCAATAATTACATAAAAAATGCGACAATACCTTCTTACAATGTCGAAGTTCCGCTACTTATTGAGGTAGAAGATATTTTTTGTCCTCCGGAAGTTTTTGTCAGTCTGTCAATCGAAAATGCCACATTAGAGAATATTCCTTTGTGGCGTAGTTGTTCTAATGTATCAATAATTGATGGAAATATGACGAGTGACCCATTCTTTATATTATCAAAAAACAATAAAACTTTCTTGATCTATAACCAGAATTACGAAGAACCAGAAGAAAATAGATCTTTTCATTTAGTATTTGATGATAAAACTGAGAATACTGCTGGCCATTCACATATCTATTTTGGTCAGAATAATTATGCGGATGTTGCGCAGTGCTATATACATCGCAATATACCTCTTGCTCAGAATAAGGGGTTGTTAGCTCAAAGTTGCTACCCACTCGTAATCTTTAGTGGTGAGGGAGTGCCAGCGACAATTAAAAGTAGTTCATTATTCTACCCGTCTAAAAATAGATATAATCTGTACCTTTCTCACGAGTACTACTCAGACCAGATCGAGGGCTATTGCCCTTTTGTAATCAGAATGCCAAACAGAAATGTCAGTATTGATGTCATAAATAACGATGGCGGAGTATACAAGAAATTTGATGGCATATCCTTGCCAAAAGATACTGATAGAGATTTATTTTATTTAGGTTCTGATTGGCACATAAGAGAGATTATACTAAACGAGGGAGACAAAAAAATAATTATTTCTAAACCAGAGAATTATGGGGTTAGCTTTGGTCTAGATGAAAATGGTTTGTTTAATCTTCATATATGTACTAATAACACTGGAGAGACATATCTTCTAGATGGAATAAACGTGAATTTTCTTGATAATTATTCTCAGCAACAAACAGAAGATATGCTATGTTATTATCTGGATGCAAGCAGAATAACTTATGGTGAGGTAAGAAATCTCACTAATCAGGACATTGAGAATCAGAAAATCGAACTTATTGGCCAGGTTTATACTAGGGATGATGGTTATGCCATCGGCATAAAAGGAACGATTACGATATCCAACAGTTCTAATGATTTTTTTAAAACCATAATTGTAACCGATGGCGATAATAAGCCCGGAAAGATGTCATATAATGTGTCCTACGATTTCATGAACAAGATGTATGTATATGAGAATGAACTGCTTTTGAAGGGAGACGGACATTTATTTCCGTTTGATACTTATTCAGATACATATGAAGTTATGCCCCCTGAGTTGAAAAGAACCGAACAAGAACCGATTAAACTTGCGGACGGTACTGAAATCGTTGCATTTTTTAATGAAGGCAAAGTCCGTGTTGAGAAAAGAATAGAAATGGACCGACTTATTGGGTTTTTGTTGGCTTATCTAATGTTCATAATTGGTTTGTTCTTAGTTTTTGACTATATTAAACATACTGGCAATCTTACTTCCAAAAGTAAGCTTGGAATTATCACAATTTTCCTTTCCATCATAATAAATATAGATACATTATTGCAGCACCCCATTTCTATTTTAACTGCCATTTATGCTCTTACTATTGTTGTTTCATACCTAATTCTTGGGATAAAGAAATGATATCGACCTTGAAGTCAGCGGCTACAAACAATAAGAAAGATACGATTAACTTTTGTCTTTCATTCACTGGCAAACAGGCTCAGAAAGCTTTTTAATAAAAGGGCGAGCATCCACAACGGGGAATCAAGTGTCCGAGGAAGCAAGACCTTTCATAAAGTGGGCCGGTGGCAAGCGCCAACTTCTTGATGAGCTTACAAAGGGCTTCCCTAAATTTGAGAACTACCACGAGCCATTCTTGGGTGGCGGCGCGCTTTTCTTCAGGCTCGAGGCAGAAGGTCAAATAAAAAAAGCTTATCTGAATGATTCAAACCCAGAACTAATCAACGCATATTCGGTCATCAAAACCGATGTGTTTGGGCTAATGGCCGAGCTTGCATCACCATCCTACGCAAACAATCCAACTGCTTACTACAAGATTCGCGCTTCAAACCCCACCTCAAGAATAGAAAGGGCGGCGCGCTTTATCTACTTGAACAAGACCGCCTTCAACGGACTGTACAGAGTCAACTCCAAAGGGGGCTTCAATGTTCCATTCGGAAAATATTCCAACCCAAAAATACTAGACAGCGAAAATCTCCTGCATGTTCACAGGGCTTTGCAGAAGGACGAGCTTTACTGCGGCGATTTCACGAACTCATTGAAACATGCAAAGAAGGGTGACTTGGTCTATTTTGACCCGCCATATTTCCCAATTTCAAAGACCTCCAATTTCACCAGTTACACTAAGGCTAGCTTTTCAGAAAAAGACCAAGAAAGGCTCATGCGCGCAGTCAAGGCACTTGATTCGCACGGCTGTTATGTTCTCCTGAGCAATTCCCACTCCAACTTCATATCAGATCTCTATGCAGAATTCGAGCCGGAAGTGGTCTACGCTAGCAGGGCGATTAACTGCAAGGGTGATAAAAGGGGTAAAATAAAGGAACTAATCGTGAGGAACTGGGAGCCCCAGATAGCCCAAAGGAAGCTCGTTGAAGAAATAGTCGCATCCCACTGACTTAACATATTCCAGAACGTCTTTGTAAGCATCTTTATCGAACCAGTCGTTAAGCACATACACATATTTTACTTTCAGCCCAAGCGGCTCTATGAGTTTCTTGTACTGCTTCAGCTTGAAGTCACAGGTTTGGAGCTTCTCATCTACCGAGCCGGACACCATCTGGAATTTTACCTCAACTATGTACAGCGTCTTGTTAACCAGAACTAGAACTGCGTCATCAGGAAACAGCCTCTTTGAGACGATTTTTTCCACCTTGACCCCAGTCTGCTTTAGAAGTTTTGAGTAAAGCTTGCCTTTCTTGTAGAGGCGCGCCACATCTTTGCCCTCAAACATCACGGTGTCGTCTTTTACCAAATAGCCCGGAATCCCCGTGATTACGGTTGCAAAATCCGTCCTCCTTTCAAAGTGAAGACCATGCTTTAGCGGCGTCTGGCCACCTTTTCCACCACGAATCATAAAGTGCTTTCAACCACAAGAAATATATTTACTTCATTAGATCAGCGGTACTGCCCCTGCTG
>JACCLI010000081.1 GCA_013425455.1 Microcaldota archaeon
TTTCAACCTGGACATTTCCCTCGCCATGATGCAGGGCGTGGGAAAGATGCAGGAAATAGGGAAAATAACCCCGGAATCCCTGAAGGACCTGCATAAGACGATTATGAGGGACTTCCCGCAGGCAAATCCCGGCGAATTCAGAAAAGGGAGGGCGGTTGTGAGGAGGTTTGACACCATAACGGGGAGCGGAACGCTCATTGGTTTTGAGCCTGCGCCCCCTGAAAGGATCGGGAAGGAGGTGGAGGGGCTTGTGGAATGGTACAACGGAGCGGAGGGCGTTTATCCGCTGGAAAAGGCCGCCCTGGCGCACCTTAAATTGTATTTGATACATCCTTTCAACGATGGGAACAAAAGGATGAGCAGGCTGCTTCTGAACAAGGCGCTTTTCGAGAAGGGATTCCCAATACTCAACGTTTCAAAAAATGAGGAAGGATATTTCAACGCGCTCATAAAATCAGTCGAGACCGGAGACCCGAAATATTTCGTGGAATTCGTCTATTCGGTTTTTGTGGAGAAATGCTCGGGGAAGCCGAAATTTGAAAAATAAATCTTTACCTGATGCACCTGGGGTTCTACAGGATGATCGAGCTGGCCTACCTGAGGCCGGAGGGCGCCACCTTCATCTATTCCATGTCCGAGCATTTCTACGAGGGGGAGGACAACGAGGAGCAGAGGGCGGTCTGGGAGAACTGGATGAGGCATTTCAGGATAAGGTTCGAGAAGGCGCACTGCTCGGGGCACGCAAGCAGGGAGGATTTGAAGGAATTCATAAGGAAGGTGAAGCCGGACATCCTCATCCCCGTGCACACATTGGATGCGGAGGGGTTCAGGGACTTCCACAAGGATGTGAGAATACCCGAAAAAGGGAAAGGGATGAAAATCTGATTAGCATCCGCAAAATAAGCGACAAAAAAAGAATAAACGGTTAGATCTTGGCCCCATGCTTTTTGAAGAAAGCGCGGTATTCAGATTGGAACGGTTCAACATAGCCATCAAGGTAAGCGAGCCTCTCCTTTCCTTTCCTGTGCACTTGATGGATGTTCGCGCCAGCAATCAGATGCAATTCAAGTTCTTCTACCGAGGGTACTCCGGAATTACCAAGTGCCGTAATCAGTATGTGCTCTGTTTTCGGATACGTTTGAGTATGGTCAAAGTGACGAATGTTTTCCCAATCGATGGAATCAAGCTTGGCGCCATGTGAATAAAGGAGCCATATTGTCCCCGTCCTTCTCGCCCTGAACTCATCTACGCTTTCGTTGTTTCTCCGTTTTATTGAGCTATCCGCTGCAAGGAACAATGCTGTTTCCCCACTCGGAGTCTTAAAGTTTGCATCCACGCCGTTTTCAAGAAGCAACCGGGTTATTTTCGGGGCGTGGCATTGAGCCGCATACCACAGTATTTCATTCAAATTCGCTCCAACACTGAAAAGGAGCTGTATTGGCTCGACATATTTTTCTTCGGAATAAGATAGAAAGTTCCAAAGTCCTTGAATTCGGTTGCCATCTTCTCTTGCGCCGCGGGAAATGAGTTCCTTCATGGCCTCAATTTTGTAAGTGGATGCTGCGTGCTGGAGTGCGGTCCTGCCATTTTTGTCCTTTTCATTGATATCTGCGCCAAGCTTCAGGAAGAGCCTTATGCCTTCAATATTCCCGGATTCTGCAGCCACAGACAATAAGCCCTGCTGCCATGATCCAAATTTCAAATTGGTTTCTGCGCCATGTTCAATAAGGAATTTTATCATCTCAGTGCTTCCAACCCTTGCAGCATAAGTAAGTGCCCTGATATTGCCCTCATCTACTCTGAAGGGACCCCTTAAGCCACTCTCAGCATTTACGTCTGCGCCATTCTCAACCAGTAATCTCACCATATCCGAATCCCTGGCGCAAACAGCCTTCATAAGGGGAGTCTGCCATGCCTTCTCAAAATTATCTTGGGAATTAACATCCGCGCCTGCCGCGATCAGCCTTTTTACGGCGGTTTTGTCTTGCTTTTCAACGGCATCGAAAAGCCTTTGATTCAGCAGTTTCTGGTTGGGCGGAGAGGCTTTCTGAAGGTCTTGTTCCAAGGGAGACCTTTTTAAGCGAGAAGCGTCGGAGCTTTTCGAACAATCAGTTACCTTTCCTTTAACGGTTTCTCGGGTTTTTGACATAGAAATATTGTGTATAAAAGTGTTTAAAAAGGTGTTGTTTATGATAAATTGTATGCGTTGCAGGTAATCAAAGTAGGACTTATTTTTAACCTTAGGATGAATGACTGACATGACACTAACGCTCATAAGGAAGGTGAAGCCGGACATCCTCATCCCCGTGCACACATTGGATGCGGAGGGGTTCAGGGACTTCCACAAGGATGTGAGGGTGCCGGAGAAGGGGAAGACGATGAAAACCTGAACGACCGCAGACCTGCAGGAAGGGCTCTATGAGCTACAGTGTTCGCCCCTTCTTTTATGCCCGTCACTCGTTTTCTTACTCAACCGTTGCAACTTCCATGTGCCAGTCCGGATCGCAATTGATATGAATATCCCTTTTTCCCCAGCCGTAGTATTCATCCTGCATTCCATATCCGCGGTTGATGGGCCTTATCCCAATGCCATCTACTCTTCGCAATATTCTTTTTTCGGGGCTTTTCACTAGTTTGAATTCTTCACTTGTAACAAAAGTGGGGATTCTTGTAACTTCTTCGACCTTGCCCCATTCCGAAACCTGTATCATTGGGGTAATCACAATCACAGTTTTTGGATGGACGATGGTTTTTCCACTCTCATTCGTCACATCTTCTGGCACCAGGAACAAGCCCATTCCCAGAATCCCGCATATTTCGGGCGGGATATTGCTTGCAGGCAGTATCCATCCGGTTGATGAATCTACCAAATCTACGCCTTTTTGGAATACTCCGTCTTTGCAGGGATGTGCAACGAGCTCATCGGCCCATAAATTACTCGGCACTCTCATCCATTCATTGCTCCTTTTGGCCCCCGCCTGATAATTATTAGGCCTCACGAGATAATCATCAATGAGTGGATTAGGGGGCAGTTTTCTGTGCATTTCCTTCGCAATTTTCCTGGCTTCCAGATAACCGGCTTTTTTTTCTGATCGAATAATTGCCTTTAGAACCCTGGTATTCTCGTTCATGTTCAATATTGTGCATCATACTATTTTAAAACACATAACAACACATATTATAATATGTCAGAACGGAAACTGATAAGCGGCCCCAATGCGCCAATAGCCAAGAGTCCGCTCAGGGACGTGATAAAGCATGTGTTCTGGGACGTGGACGGGACACTTTTCAGGAAAACAAGCGCTGTGGACAACGCCCAGCTCCTCCTTCTATACAACGCATTCTACATGTGCAGGCACATGCCGGAAAGGGCGCAGAACCCCTTTGACGTGCATAAGAATCTGGTGTTCCCTACCCTAGAATCGGTCCCGCAGGAAGTGAAGGATGAGTTAAATGCGCTGGAGGCGCACAAGGACAGGAACCCGAACGGGAAATACAAGTCAAGGGGCGCGATTTTCGTGGGGGAGTTCGGTAAGGACCAGGCCTATTCGCCGAAAGTCATTTCCACGATGGATTACGGGCCCATTCTCCCAAGGGACGAGAGGCTCATTGCCATGTTTAAGCTGCTTATGGAGAGGTATCCACACATAAGGCACAGCCTCATGTCCAACGATGTTAGGGAATCCACGGATTCCGTTTTCCTTGCGCTCGGGTTGGACATAAGCCAGTTCCTGAATGCGAGGGTGGATGAGCTCTTTCCGCCGAATCTGAATATGGCCAGGGGAAGCAAATATGCGGCGGGGGGCGTGGGCATGCTCTGCCCATATAACCTAAGGGCAAGGAAGCCTAGCAAGGATGCATTCAGGCAGATTCTGGAAGTGGCCGGCATGGAATCGGAGCCGGAGAGAGTAATCCATATTGGGGATTCCGAGATAAAGGACGTCATTCCTCCGAAGGAGCTCGGGATGACAACTGTGCTAGTTTGGACAAACAAGGCGGAATCAAGCGCGGACTTCAACATGAGGGAAGTTTACGGGCTCCTGGAACTATTTGAGAGATAAGAATTGAAGCCGGACATCCTCATCCCGGTGCACACATTGGATGCGGAGGGGTTCAGGGACTTCCACAAGGATGTGCGGGTGCCGGAGAAAGGGAAAGGGATGAAAATCTAAAACCGCTCCGTCGTAAGTCTTCTAAAACTGTTCTGTGGTAGAACAGAAATGGTTAAAAACTGTTCTGTGGTAGAACAATCTATGGAAACAACGGATGTGTTCGAGGAATGGGATTCCTACGCAAAGAAGAAGCAGCTATTGCCAAGGGAAATGAGCCTGGATTCGCTCATATCCGGCTCGAAAACCAAGATAGCCGCCCTGACAGGGATAAGGAGGTCCGGAAAATCCAGCGTGCTTATGCTAATCGCGCAAAGGCTCCAGAAAGAAGGGAAGAATGTCAGGTATGTCAACGTGGAAGACAGCAGGATAAGGGAGGACCGCGAAGTCCTGGACAGGGCGCTGAAATGGTTCGGCGAGGACGGCTATCTCCTGCTGGATGAGATAACGAGCGCGCACGGCTGGGAAGGCTGGCTGGCCAGGGTGCATGAGCTCCTGAAAGGCAGGCTGAGGATTATTGTCAGCTCGTCCAGAAGGGGCCTGTCACAGCCCGGCAAGCCCCTACGCGGCAGGCTCCTGCCATTTGAGCTCTACCCCCTATCCTTCAGGGAATTCCTTAATTTTAAGGGAGTGGAGGCGGGAAAGACCGTGGCTGCGAAGGGGGCGGTGGAAAAGGCGTTCGCGGAGTACATGAAATACGGGGGCTTTCCCGAGGTCGCGCTTGCGAAGGAGGAGACGGACAAGGTCAGGATACTTGATTCCTATTTCAGGGACATTGTGGGCCTGGACATAGCCGAGGTTTCCGGGGAGGAGATAACCACGGTGGAGGCCTTTGCCAGGTATGCGGTGCAGAGCCCGTACTTTTCGGCGTCAAAATGCCTGAATTTCCTTAATACCCTCGGGCATAAGATAGGAAAGGGGAAGATACTGTCCCTTGAGCGCCATGCGCAGGCCGGCTACCTCTTCTTTTTTGTGCCCATATTCTCGTACAACATAAAGGACAAGTCGCAGTATCCAAGGAAGGCATACTGTGGGGATTCCGGCTTTTTCTACGGGGTGGCTGGGAAAACCGACCTGGGCAGGCTTTATGAAAACACCGCTTTTCTTGAGCTGAAGAGAAGGCTGCAGGGCCAAAAGGAGATATGCTACTGGAAAAACAGGCAGGGGCTTGAAACCGATTTTGTGGTAAGGTGGGGCAGCGAGGTCAGCGAGGCCATGCAGGTCGTGTACGAGCTTGGGGACGAGAAAACAAGAAAACGCGAGGTGGACGGGGTTGTGAGATGCGCAAAAGAGGTGAATGCCAACAGCGCCACGATAATAACCAAGGATGTGGCTGAAACAAAAACTGTTGAAGGAGTGAAAATAAGGTTTATTCCCATGATTGATTGGCTTCTGGGGTGAAAAATATGACGACATCACTTACTTTTTACGGAGGCGCCGGGGAAATCGGCTAGAGAAAACGCGAGCAGGGAGGACCTGAAGGAATTCATAAGGAAGGTGAAGCCGGATATCCTCATCCCCGTGCACACATTGGATGCGGAGGGGTTCAGAGATTTTCATAAGGATGTGAGAATACCCGAAAAAGGGAAGGGAATGAAGATTTAGAAGCATATTTAAATACTATTTATCACAAATATAAACTATGGAGAGCCAAAGGGTAGTCCAGTTGCCGCATGCCGGGCCGCGGAGACCATTGAAGGATTATATAAGGCACGTGTTCTGGGCAGTCGATGGAACTCTTTATAGGAAAACAAGTGAGATAAGAAACGCACAAAGATTGCTTCTTTATAACGCATTTGCGATATGCAGAACCAGGCCGGAAATAGGGCATGATCCATTTGCGGTTGGAAAAAACATGTTGTTCACGAGAATTGAGGACGTGCCTAAGGAAGTTAGGCAAGAATTTGACGGCTTGGAAGCAAATGAAGCAACAAATCCAAATGGGAAATACAGGTCATTCGGGGCAATGTTTGCAGGGGAATTTGGCAAGGACAAGTATTACGTACAAAGACTCGTATCTACTATTGATTTCGGCCGATTAATAGCGCGTGATGAAAGGCTTATCGAAATGTTCAGCATCCTGATGGCACGATATTCCGGCATACCCCATAATATTTTGACGAATGGTACGATGGAAACGGCAATTCGGATATTTGCAGCGCTTGGCCTGGATCTGCCAAGGTTCGAAAACCCAAAAATAGATAAATTGTTTCCATCTGACCCGAAATATGTCCGTGCCGGAAGCAGAATGGGCATATTATGCGTGTCTAATCTGAAAAAGCAAAAACCTAACCCAGAGGCTTTTGAACAGATGTTGGAGGTTGCTGGACTAAGGGATAACCCCAGAAAACTTCTTTATGTGTGCGATTCTGAGATAAAAGATTCAATTCCGGCTGGACAACTTGGAATAACTACTTGCCTTGTATGGACAGAAAAAACCCAGTCTACCGCGGACTTCAACCTTAGGGCCGTGTATGATTTGCCGGAACTTTTTGAGAAATGAGAGCTTAAACCTGAGAAGGTGAAGCCGGACATCCTCATCCCCGTGCATACGCAGGATGCGGAGGGGTTCAGGGACTTCCATAAGGATGTGAGGATTCCGGAGAGGGGGAAGACGATAAAGATTTGACAGATAACGTTTAAATGGCCGGAAAGCGTAAGGAATTCCTATGAAAGGACAAGGTGGGCTGGGAACTGGATTGGCCGCCGTGCCATTCGCCATGCTCTTTTTGTTTATGATTTTCCTCATAGCCCTGTCGTTGCACGTGATAAAACTCCTGGTTTTTGGTTCTTGCGCATTTGCAATGTTTGCGATAGTGAAGAAATTGGGCGAAAAGAGTCCCAAAAATAAAATGGCCGTTTTGCTTTTGCTATTGCTCCTTTCAATAATGGGATTCTGCATCTCCGGGTATGTGCTGCTGGTGGACCTTCACCCGATATTCCTGAATATTCCGGCAAAAGCTTACCCTCCGCTCTGCCAACTGCACTCCTTTCCGCTTTTCAGCCTTAACATCTTGAACATGATCAACGGAGATTATAGCGGTGCGTCACGTACCGCCGAATGTTTTTTGCAAGCCGGACAGTAAAGCTCTGGTTACTGGCATCACTGGCACGGAGGTCTCCTTTTGTTTATAAACCAAAAGAAAGAATTCCTCGTATGGGCGTTATGGCCCATGAAATGAAGGAGGTGCGTCATGAAAAGCCATGATTTAAAAAGATGCCAAGAGGAACATACACAGGTGAAAGGCCAATGGCAAAGCCGATAAGGGCCACCCCCACCCTGACGGGTGAGGATGCTGAAAGGTTCGTAAAAACCATGATCCGCGAGCAAAAGAACCCCTCGCCGAACAGGATTGCTACAATCCGGCGCGTAATGAGGGATTTCGACTATTTTGACAAACAGCTCGCAAAGGCTTAGTGTTAAGCATGGAATTTGACAAGAAGGATCTGTTCTTTGAAAGGATTGACCGCAGGCACCTTGAACTAATAAAATCCTTCCAGTGCCATGAAAGGGAATTAGTCGATTTTCTTCTTGAGGACGCTTACAACAACCAAGTAAACAAAATTTCCGTGACATATTTGTTTTTTTCGCAAAAAACAAAAGGGCTGGTCGGGTACCTGACCGTCCTTACGGACGCAATAAACCTGAACGCGGAACTGAAAAGGTATTTCCGGGACAAGGACATCCATTACAAATCCCTGCCCGCGCTAAAGGTCGGCAGGATAGCGGTGGACGATAGGTTCGCAAGGAGGGGAATAGGTACCCGCATGATGGACATCGCCATTTTCCTCGCCATCAAGATTTACCGTGAAACGGCAGGGTGTCGCTTCATTACGCTGGACGCTAAGAGGGGCAGTTCTGCAGAAACGGATTCAACCCACTTCTACAAGAAGATTGGCTTCCATGTCCTGAAGGAGCGTGAAAAGGGCACGATACCGATGTATCTGGATATACTGGCAAAGGAGTAGATTACCATGAATAAATCACACAAAAAAGGATTAGGAAAAATACAGAAATTCCAGTTTGACTATGATGCGAAGTATGATGACCTGTTTGTTTACAGGAAGGATTCAAAATCAGCCGGAGGGGTGGAAATAGGCTCGGTCCTGCTGGATTTCGGCAAGGGAGGGGACCTAGTGGCGATAGAGATAATGGATGCGGCGGAGTTTCTCGCTTCCTCAACGCAGCCCGCTCCGATAGATATGAAGGAAGTGCTCCGGAAGCTTACTGATTGTGAGGTGGACGTAAGGGTTTGGAGAAACAGCATCCTGATGATAAAAATGACTCTTTTTGCGGAGAACAAGCCTGCGGCGGTATGGAACTTCTCGGTGCCCAAATTGCAGGAAAGGAGCCCTGTTACCGCCCTTGCTGGTGCCTAATCCTAATTCCTAGATTTTTTCTTCTCCAAGGTTTGTTCCCATTTCCTATCCCGCTCCCGGTAAAATTTGAGCATCTTATTTGTCATTTGGTGGAACTCCCCTTGGGCACAGGAAAAGAAGCGGCAATGCCTCTCTAAGCACCAGTAGCAGGGGTGGCCCGGGCACCCCTTAGGCCGCTTGAGCTTGTTTTTGGGAAGATACATTTCATTTTTGATTATCTTTTCTTCTTTTGGTTCCTTGAAAATGTCTTTATCCGGAAGCAAGTAAACCTTGGTTTTCTTCTTGTTGCTATATAGATGGAAAAAACAGTATCCTTCCAGAAGGATATACGTCCAGCCGGGGCTCTTTTTCATATCATCACCGGCAGAAAAACTCTTTTCTGGTTTATAAAGAATTCCCTGGTTGGTTGCCAGTGAAGAAAGGAAGGATTGATGGATGTTAGTCTAACAAAACCGCGCATAATTGTTAGCCTAACAAACTAAGCAATATATGCGACCAAAATAATCCAATTTATATTCGTATTTTACAACAAATTGGTTGTTAGTCTAACTTTTATTAAATAATTGTTAGCCTAACGGTTTAAAAAAGGTTTGACTCATATATACTTATGGAATTCGTCCCAAGCCTGCGCAAAAAGGCGGTGAGAAAAGAGAAGTATTACTACCTGGAGCTCACGGTACGTGCCGACAAGCTCAGGAACTATTCGGTTTACCTGGGGAAAAACAAGCCGAACAACGAGAAATGGAACGAGGCGAGGGAAAGGCTCATCCAAAACGCGATCCTTGACCTTGCGGGCGAAACCGGGGCGGAATTCCTCTCCAAGGAACAAATACTCACATGCGAAATACTGCGGAGAAGGTACGGCTCAAAACTGAAAAGGATGGGCCCGTCCCAGCAGAGGGAGATGGAAAGGTTCGAGGTTTCCAATTTCGTTTATACGACGCTCACCACGGAGGGCATCCCAATTTCAAAAGGGGATGTGGAAAGGGCGATGGGGATAAGGGAAAAGAAGGTGCTCAAGGACTTCAACCTGGATGTTTCCCTCGCGATGGCGCAGGGCGTGGGGAAGGTGCAGGAGATGGGGAAAATCACCCGGGAATCCCTGAAAGATTTGCACGGAATGATAATGAGGGACTTTCCGCAGGCAAACCCAGGCGGATTTAGGAAGGGAAGGGCGGTTGTGAGGAGGTTCGACACCATCACTGGAAGCGGCAGCCTCATAAGCTTCGAGCCCGCGCCCCCGGAAAGGATTGAAAAGGATGTGGAGGGGCTTGTGGAATGGTATAACGGGGCGGAGGGAGTTTATACGCTGGAAAAAGCGGCGCTCGCACACCTAAAATTGTACCTGATACATCCATTCAGCGATGGGAACAAGAGGATGAGCCGGCTTTTGCTCAACAAGGCGCTTTTTGAGAAAGGGTTCCCAATACTGAATGTCTCAAAAAATGAGGATGGCTACTTCAATGCGCTCGTGAAATCGGTGGAAACAAAGGACCCGAGGCATTTCGTGGAATTCGTCTATTCTGTTTTTGTGGAGAAATGCTCGGGAAAGCCGAAGCTGGAGAAATGAATGCGGTTCCGGAAAAGGGGAAGGAGATGCGGCTATAGGCGATTTGGCGCGGAGGGATTCAGGGATTTCCATCCGAAGGCGCGGGCGGCTTGGAAAGGGAAGGGGATGAGGATACGAAGCTGTTCCGGGCCTTCACCGGCGCCAGCGCATTTTTCGCATACCCCGCTATCTCTGGATTCCTGTCAAGCGCAGCCACCTTGAGCGCCGCCTCCGCGGCCTTCATCTCAACGCCGTCCAGGGCCGAAAAGAGAAGGGCCTTTGCCGCCTTCAGCGCGATTGTCCTGTCGCGGTCTGCCAGGCACCTTCCGAGCGGCGCTATGGCAGGGGTGAGGTCCAGGCCTTTCTCCACCGCGGTGAGGAGCGCGAGGACCGCATTGAGCCTCACTGCAGCGTCTTTGCTCCCGAGCGCATCCCCGAGGCCCGGAATAGAAGCAGTTATGTCTGAGCCCTTTTCGATTCCGCAGAGGAGCGACCATGCAGCCATCTCCGCGGCGCGCTCGTCCTTGCCCGCGGCCTTTTTGCCGAGCAGCAGGGCCGAAGCCTCGCGCGTATCCTTTTTTGCAAGCATGCTCACAAAAGCCCTTGCTGCATTCATCCTGATTTCCGCATCCTTCTCCCCGAGCGCGTCACCCAGTTGCTCCATCGCGGGCCTGAGGCCGAGCCCTTTCTCGCCTGCAATCGCCAGCGCCCAGGATGCCGCCAGCCTTGCTTCGCCCTTCCCTTTCCTGTCCGCCAGGGCCATCCCAAGGGCGGAAAGAGTGGGGCAGATGTCCATTCCGTTGGATGAAGCATTGCCCAGGGCGCATATTATCATTTTCCTGACCTTAAGGTTCGGGTCCGCGAGCGCATCGGCGAGGTCGGGGAGCACGGGGATTATGTCTATCCCTGCCTCCGCTGCCTCAAGGAACGCTTCGCCGGCAATCAGCCGCACTTCTTCATCATCAATATGCAGCGCTTTCGCGAACGCGGAGATGCCGCTGCTCCTGGTCTTCTCGTTCCTGACGGCGTTCCTCAGCGCACTGGCGGCGAGCTCCCTCGCGTATCTCTTCTTGGACAGTGCATTAGTGAGATAGTCTACTGCTGTCCCACTGGTCTTCTCGTTCCCGATTGCATATCCGAGCGCGACGGATGCATTCACCCTCACCGTCTCATCGGGGTCCGAAAGCGCCTCCTCGAGCATCGGAATCGCCGAAGAGATGTGGGTTCCCTTCTCTGCTGCGAATTTCAGGGCTGCGCTGGCGGCGATTCTTACGTCCGCCTTCTTGTCATGCACGGCGTTGCCAAGGGCCGGTATGGCAAGCGATATGTCGATGCCCTTCTCGGCCGCATCGCACAGCGTCTGCGCGGCGAGCAGCCTTACATCGTGATTCTCGTCCGATAAGGCGGTTCTCAGCACCGAGATGGCATCGTCCCTTGTGCTCTCATTGGCTGCGGCACTGAGCAATGCGCGCGCGGAATGCCGCATTATCTCGGGGTTCCCGCCCGCAAGGGAATACCCGAGGGCGCGGATTGCCGAGGTGATTTTCGTGCCATTCTCGGCCGCGCTGACCAGCGTCTCGGCGGCCTTCAGCTTTATTTTCCCATCCTTGTGGGAAAGGGCGCTTGCGAGCAGGGAGATGGCCCTTTCGCGCGTCCCCTCCTTGGAGGCCGCATTCAGCAGCGCCTGCATGTTCTGCTGCTGTATGTCTTCGTTCGGGTCCTTGAGCGCATCCGCTATCGCCGGAAGCGCGAATTCTATTTCCCTGGTTTCGGATGCCTGGAGAAGATGCCACGAAGCGGCCGCCCTTACCAGCGGAAGCTCGTGGGTGAGAAGTTCGTCGATTTTCCTGCCGTCGCCCTTTTCTATGTGGTAGCGCGCAAGCAGCTTTGCGGCTGGGCTCCCTGCTATCTCATCGCAGAGCAGATGCTCGGCACAGGAACAGCCCTCGGCGCCTTCACTGAGCTTCGCGTATGCCGCCTCGGGGTCCTTGAGCAAAAGCTCCTTGAATTTCTGGATTGCTTCCGGGGAAAGGCGGGAATCGTCCAGAATCCTTCCTGCACCTGGAAAAGACGGGCTGGGTGTCCTGCCGCTGTTGCGTCCAACCCTTGTCCTGAAAACACTCATTCTTATCCCCCATT
This sequence comes from Microcaldota archaeon, assembly GCA_013425455.1. Taxonomy (GTDB): domain Archaea; phylum Micrarchaeota; class Micrarchaeia; order Anstonellales; family Bilamarchaeaceae; genus CAIXOA01. The sequence goes on from JACCLI010000081.1 coordinate 12,178, forward strand.
TCTTTTATATCACGATTATAATTTAAATATAACTATTCTCCGTCAGCAGCGGGTTGCACCTGTTCCGGCGCATCCTCCTGCGAGCTCTCCACCGCAGGGTCGAAAAAGCCGAAATACTTTGCGGCCGCAGCTCCCCCCGCTGCCGCAGCAGCAAGAGCCCCTATAATTATGCCGGTGCGGATTCTCGCCCCAAGGCTCCGGCGCGCCTCCTCTTTCCGGATCCTTGCAAGCCCTTCCGCCGACCTGCTTTCCGATGTGCCATTCTGCTCTATCTTCGGTTTGGGCTTGTGCTTCGGCGCGGCGCACCTGAGTATCGCGGCCCTCATCTCATCCATGCTTTGGAAGCGCTCATCAGGGCTCTTCTCCAGGGCCCTCATGATGATTGCCTCGACCTCCTCAGGTATGCCGGCCTCGGGATTCCTGGCCCTCGGCGGGACAGGAGGCTCGTTTATGTGCATTTTCATTACCCTCTCTGCCATCTCCCGGTCCATCCCGGCCTTTTTCGGTGCTTCAAACGGGGCGTGGCCGGTGAGCAGTTCGTACATCAGCACTCCGACCGAATAGATGTCGCCTCTGTGGTCCACTTTCTCCCCCTGAATCTGTTCGGGCGCCATATAGTAAGGCGTGCCCACAACCATATCCGCGCCCGTCAGGTCGAACCTTCCTGTATCAGTAAGGGCGATGTCCGCGGGTTCGCTTCCTCTCCGTTCCTCCGAGCTCTCGGAAATGAGCTTTGCTATGCCGAAATCAAAGACCTTGACGAATTCCCTCCCGTCGCCCTGCTCCACGACGAATACGTTTTCCGGCTTCATGTCGCGGTGGATGACGCCTTTCGCATGCGCTGCGCCGAGCGCGCTGCACATCTGCACCATCATCTCCTTCAGGCGCTCATCCCACGGGAGCAGCTTCTCCTCCTCCAGCACTGCCGCAAGGTCCTTCCCTTGCAGGTATTCCATAACATAATATGGCGGCGAGTCCACAACGAAGTCTGTTATGAATACTATATTCGGATGCTCCAGCTGCGAGGCCAGTTTCGCCTCCTGGGCGAACCGCATGCGCAATTCCACCTTGTGCCTGAATGCGTGCGGAAGCATCTTCACCACAACATTCTTTCCGAGCCGTTCATCTTCCGCAAGATAAACCTCCCCCATCCCGCCTTCGCCTATCTTCTCCAGGATGCGGTAACGGTTAGAAAGCCTGTTGCCGATAAGCGGGTCGGTCTTTTCTGAAAGGGACGCTGCTTTATGGGCCCTGGCGAATTCCCTCCCGGGCCCGGCCGCTGCTGCGGGGACCGGCAATACTTTTTCCCCGACATTTCCCTGAGGCATGTTATAGTTTATGTGGAATAGCATTTATAATAATGACGAAAGGCGGTAATTTGCGTAATCAGAATTGCAAGGGGAGCGAAAAAGGACAGGGCGATGAAGCTCTAAAAAAGGAAGGTAAGAAATTCTGCCCTACTGGGGCCTTGGGATTTTTGGGGCACCGGGCTGGGGGCCGGGAGCCAGCGTATCCGGGCGCCACTTGGGCGCGCCTCTCGTGGAGGCATTTGCGCGCCTGGCCACATTCGTTACAAGGGCGCGCGCGTCGGCCCTCGTTGAAGCGGTATAACCTTCATCTCCGGCAACAGCACCGAGCGCGTCCTTCACCTGCTCGTGGTCAAGAACCGTGTTATGCCATTTCACAAGCAGCCTGGTCAGGACCCTGCTACCGGCAAAATCCCTTACCGTTTCCGGAAGAAAGGGGGCTCTTGCCATCTTCTGCACGGTCTTATCGGAAAGGTTGGAATAGCTGGACATGTCTAAGGACGGTCTGTATTCAAGCATGATTATGGGGCCCCGGTGGGTATAATCGCTCCTCCCCTCCATCCTGTGCATCTTGACGCCCGCCTCCTTCCTCACGGGCTCCGGATTGTCCTCGTCGCAGAAAACATCCTCAAGCAGGGGCAGATGGCGCTCATCTGCGCCGGACACGAAAGACAGCCCGGCAAGGATGCGGTCCTCCCTGGCTGAGCCGGGAGACCTAAGAATATCATAATTGCGCATAAGCACCACCAGCCTCTCGCTGGCCTCAAGCGCTTTTGGGTAAGCATCATGTAGTTCATGGAGCTCTTCTATTGCCCTGCTTACCGCGACTATGTCGCCGTTTTGGATGACAAGCGCCAGCTCCCTTGCGCGGGCAAGGTAGGCGGGGCCCACCTCCTCCGGCTTTGCATCCGGGCTTAACCCAAGTATCTGAAAATCATGGTCGATGTACATGTTTACACGTATATTATGTGTCAAAAGGAGTTTTTAAATGTTTGTATTATCATGAAGGATTTGAGACTCTGATTAGTGGCATCACTGGCAGAGAGGTCTCCCCTCATTTAAATACTGCAAAATTCCTTCCTTATCAATGGATGAAAATGCGGACGGGAGCATAGCATTAAATATGTGTGCCCACAGCAATATGTGTATGAGCAACATCACGCTATACGTGCCGGAGAATGTAAAGAAGGAGATGGACAGCCACGACGAGGTGCGCTGGAGCGAGGTCGCAAGGAAGGCCATAATGGAGAAGGTCATCCAGCTCAGGAAGCTGGAGCTGCTCAGGAAATACGTGGAGAAGGAGCCCTTCACGGACGAGGATTACGCCTGGATGGACGAGAACGACTGGCATCCGGTGGACGAGAAGGAGATGAAGCTCTCCTTTGTGAAAGAGGTGCAGGAGATAAGCAGGCACGGCAAGTTCAGGAAAGTGAAGAACATCAAGGAACTCTTTGAATAGTGATCAGATGGCTTACGAACTCGACATCTCAGACGTTTGCGAAGAAGCCATAAGGAAGCACGGCAAAAAGAATGCCGAACTAAAAACCGCCCTGGAGAAGAAAATTAGGCAGATACTGGAGAACCCGCACCATTTCAAGCCCTTGAGGAATCCCCTCCAAAACAAAAGGAGGGTGCAACTTGGCAGTTTTGTGTTGATTTATGAAATTGAAGAACAAACAAGGACCGTGAAACTCCTCAAATTTTCGCACCACGATGATGCATACTGAAATTGCCGGAGAAGGGGAAGGGGATGAAGCTCTAATTGCCGGCATCACCGGAAGGAACCTACCTGCGCCCGTAATGCATAGGACGCTTCCCATGCGAGGAAGAACCCTGGTTTCCGCGCCGGAAGCCTCCGGTATGCGGAGGGGGCGCATCGTTGGAAACAAAGGTGATGACTTTTCCTTCGGCACCCATCCTTCCGGTGCGGCCCGAGCGATGGAGGTGGGTTTCCCTGTCTTCCGCCTCATCATAATTCACGATAAGGCCCACGTCCTCTATGTGGAGGCCTCGGGAAGCGACGTTGGTCGCAACTAAAATGGAAACCTCGTTTGACTTGAACCTCGCAATCATTCGCGTCCTTTTCGGCTGTTCCATGTCCCCCTGGAGCATGCCCACGTTCCGGAAGCCGGCGTCCTCCAGCCTCCTCCTCAAGCGGATTACCCCCCTTTTGGTGCGTGCGAAAACGAGGGCCCTGACGCCCTTGTGGGAATTGAGTATTTCTACCAATTTTGGGACCTTTTCCGCATGCAGGACCTCTATTCTCTCTTCCTTTATGGATGAGACCGTCCTCATCTCGCCCACTTCGATAAGCTCGGAATTCGGGACGTATTTGGATGCAATCTGCCTTACCTCCGCGTCCACGGTTGCGGAGAAAAGCAAAGTGAGCCTCTCCCGGGGCAATTGGCTTAGTATGCCGAAGACCTCCTTCCGGAAGCCTATGTCGAGCATGTGGTCCGCTTCATCAAGTACAACGGCGTTGAATTTGGAGAGATGGACCACCCCGCGGTTGCACAAATCCACCAGCCTTCCGGGCGTTGCAACAAGAATATCATAACTCTTCTGGAGGTCCCTCATCTGGAACATCATCTTCTGCCCGCCGTATGCGGCGCGGACATTGAGCGCATGGTAAACGCCGAGCGTGCGCAATTCCTCGCACACCTGTATCGCAAGCTCGCGCGTGGGCACGAGTACGAGCACCTTCCCGGTGGTTCCGGAGGCAATCCTTTCAATCAACCCTATTCCGAAGGCGGCCGTCTTTCCCGTTCCGGTCTGGCTGCGCACTACGAGGTTGGTTCCGGCGATTATTTTTGGGATTGATTTCACCTGCACCTCGGTGGGCTCCTCATACCCCAAACCATGTATGGATTTGAGGGTTTTCGCTGAAAGCTTCAATTCTGCAAATTTCATCATATCACTTTTTGGAAACTGCTTACCTAAAAACACGGCAATTCTTTAATCCGTTGCTTGCGCGAAGGAGTTGAAAGCCGGTTGCAAAAGCAAGGGGTTTCCTGTTCTCATTGAGTTAATTGTGTTTAAACCTGTTTAAAAGGTTATTCCGAAAATTGGGTGCGGGGGCCGAGGAACCTGTATCTGCCGGAATGGTATAGCGGCACGGGGCTGCCTGGGAAGGGCAGGACAATCAAGCTCTGATTGGTTTTGCGGATTTTATCCGAAATTCATGATGATTAAGCATAAGCATAATCAATGAGCAGGAAGGCTTCCGCAAAGCACATTCACCTGTATTGAATAACGAATGCTCCCGTCCTGGAGCGTCTCCCTCGGGCCGTTGAGCTCATCGGCATAATTGTGGGGGGAAAGGCCCTTCACAACGGTTATGGCAATATCATGGCCGCCATCCACGCTTGCGCAGAGAAGGGGCACCCCCATGCCCTCCGCCTTCCTTTTCGCAAGCTCAAGTGCCATACGCTCCACTCCTGGGTTTTTCCTTGAATCGCGGTAATATGTCTGCTGGAGGAAAAGGGCGGGCTTCCCGTCCGCCAAAACGGCCCTGAGGATTGCCCTTCCAAGCACAATTCCGTTACTATCCTCCACCCTCATCGCCTTTATTGCGGAATTGAGGAGGATTGCGGACAGCCTGATGGCCTTGGAGGCATTGGCATCAGGCCTTATGCACGAGCCGGAATTCTCGGGCTCCCAGCCCACACGGATGAGATGCACAGCATCAGAGCTGTCATAGGCAACCAGCCCTACAGAACCCGCGGCCCCCTCAGGCGCTTCCATTATGCGGGTTTCCGCCTTCCATAAGGGCTGGAGCCCTCCCAGGAAATCAAGCTGACCCACCGCGCCGAGGAGAAGGGCTTTCTGTTCCGGGGTGGGGTAGGCCATGCTCTCCACGCCCTCCTTTGTGGGATATTTCACCTTTGCGAAATCCCCCATCACCTCTGCCGCCAGGGCTATATCCAGGAGCTTCTGCGCTTCCTGGTAGCCTTCGTTGTATCTCGAGTAGAGGAGTGCCATGCCGCCGAGGAAGCCGCTCTGGTGCAGGGAATCCAGCCTTTCCACAAACTTCCCTGCGACATTCTCGTCCTGCGCCTTGCGCATCATGTAGCCGGAGAGGGCCTCTTTTGCCTTCCGCAAAAACTCGTCCTGCGACCCTATCCCATCCATGGTGAACCCTATCTCAAGCATCTGCAGGGTTGAGAGGAGCCGTATATTATCAAGCATTTTCTTTGAGGATGAGAGGCTGACCAGCCTGTAGAATGCAGCCATGTTCGGCTCATTGCACTTGTTGTCTTCCATGTACCACATCAGCTCCTTCCTCCTGTCCTTAGAGTGGCGGAAGACCTTTGTCCCGCATATCTTCGCGAACGCAGCCAGTTTTTCCGGGTCGCCTTGCGATGCCGCCCATGCCTGGAATGCGAACCATTCCGGTATTGCCTCAGGCTCCCTGAAGCCGTTCCGTGCCCAAACCCTTACCCCCTCGCAGAAGAAAAAAATATCATGCATCACCCTGTCGGGGGATATCTTTACCTCGTCCCTGCTGATGAGGAGGAAAATCCTCGCCACTTTTTCAAGCTGGGCCGGGCTGAGAAGGACGCCTATGTTTCTGAGAACGGAGGATTCCTTGTTTTTGTACCTCTCCTTGTATTTCGGGTCTTCAAACTGCTGGAGCGTGGCGAAGAGGGAAGGGAACGATTTTGCTATTTCATCCCTGCGCCTCTCCCAGGGGCCGCCGAGAATGGAGCAGATTATGGATTTTTCATGGAATCCATCCTTTTGGGGGCCGGAAACCAGCTCAGAGAGGCGTTCGTATTCCTCCTCCGCAGGCAGGAAAATGCCGGCCCTTACTGCGCTCTCAGCAGCCTCTTCACGGAGGGCGTACTCCATCGCAGGGCATATTTCCCTGGCGATGTTTGCCGCAGAAGAGTAGAATTGTGCAGCCTCCCAGAACTTTCCGGAGCCTAAGGCTTCATCCGCGCCTTTTGCGCAGGCCAGCATCTGGGCAACTGCCTTGGGGTTCGTTATCGATTCCGCCTCTGGGCCCCTTCTGCGCACCTCTCCCACAGAATCGGGAGGCTGCTGCATTAGATTTGCTGCATCCGCCCTCAGGGACCTTTTCTGGGCCATAATAATAGTAAGTTTGGTTGTTATTAAAAGCGTTTAGTTGGGGCAACGAGGTGTTCCCGGCGCATAGTGCCAATCCCGGCCTGTTTGCGAAGAACTGCAAGGGGGTTGCGAGGGTGAAAAATCCAGGGAAAATACTTAAATGCTGCTTAATGTGCAGTCAGTCCGCGCGCTTGGGGGCCAGCCCGTGTTTTTTCGCGTATCTTTCCACTTCGGAAATGGTTGCGCTCATGTTGCCGAAGCACATCTCCATAACCTCGAACCCCGCCTTCCAGCCGCGGTGCATCCGGTCCATTTCCTTCAGGACAGCCCTAATTTCGGATTTGGAAGGCGTCTGCGTTGGATAATAGCCAAGATACTGGGCGCAGGCGGCCTTGAGTATGAGCTCGGTCTTTGCGCAAAAAGGGCGTTTCTCTTCATCAGGAAGCCTGCGGAATTTTTTGCTGGCCCTCCGGAGCCCTGCTGCGTCCCTAACCGCCGGCTTGTAATACTCTGCTGAGCCGGACCTAGAATTCCCTGAGAGAACTTCAAGCCTTGTCATAAGAAAATATTTATGTGGGAGATTATTTAAACACAAAACAAAACAGAAAGAGGATTAAAAATATTGCATGAGTTCCAAACCCCATGAAAAAAATAATCGCGGAACGGAAATATTTCGCGCTCCTTGTGATCGCCGTCATGGGCGTCTTCCTTTTTTATGCGGCTTTCCCCCTTCTTGCGGGCATAGCCGGGGCAGCGATATTCTATGTGCTCTTCAAGCCTGTTTACCTTGGGCTGCTCAAAAGATTGGGCGGGCGAAAGACCCTTTCCGCGGTGCTTGTCATACTGCTCTCACTGGTACTGATAATCGTTCCCATCACCTACATAATGTACCTTTCCCTTGTGGAAATGGGGCATATTTTGGCAGATGTGGAAACCCTCCAGGCAATGGAGGGCGCGATAGGGCCGGTTGCGGCCAGCCTCGGATACCAGTACACCGGGGTTGCGGACTTCCTGCAGGCTCACATCCAGGCGATAGTTTCAATTGTGGAGGAGATGACCATAATAGCAATCGACAACACGGCCAGCATCTCAATAAACGTGGTTGTGCTTTACCTGATATTCTTCTATTCCCTCACCGAGCATGAAAAGGTTGCGAAGGCGGTGCGGGAACTGATACCTTTCAGCGAAAACAATGCCTCCGAGCTAATGAAGGAGTTCACGGCAACCATAAGGACGACCGTGATAGGGAACGGCGCGGCCTCGGTGGTTCTAGGCGTGCTGCTTGCTGCCGGGCTTGTGCTGGCAGGGGCGGGCCATTTCTTCTTCTGGGCGCTGGTCGGGACAATAATGGCGTTCATGCCCATCATAGGGATACAGATAATATGGATTCCTGCGGGGGCATTCTACCTGCTTACAGGGAATTATGCCGCGGGCGCCGGGATAATGATCTGGGGCGCTTTCCTCAGCTATATCGCGGACGGATTTGTGAGGCAGAGGGTGCAGAAGAAAGTGGGCGAGATGCATCCGCTCATATCCCTCCTGGGGCTCATAATCGGGATAGCTTATTTCGGGATTATGGGGATAATAATAGGGCCGCTAATACTCGCGGTGTTCATACTGATGCTTAAGATGTTCAGGGAGGAATACCTGCAGGAATGGTGAACAAAACAGTGGATTATTCCTTTATATGAGCACGTATTATCAGCACATCCTCCACCGGCCAGTTTTCGTAGTAGCCGCGGGAGGAAACGGGAACGGATTTTATTGTGTTGACCACGTCCATCCCGGAAATCACCTTTCCGAAGACCGCGTAGCCGGGGTTGTCAGGGCCCGAATAATCAAGCATGGAGTTGTCCGCCACATTGATGAAGAACTGGGAGGTGGCGCTGTTCGGATTTTCTGTGCGCGCCATTGCGACGTAGCCGATTCCGTTGTGGAGGCCGTTCTGGGATTCCAAAATAATGGGGTCGCGGGTATATCTTTCTATTCCATCCGGGGTGAAACCTCCCCCCTGTATCATGAAGCCGTCCATCACGCGGTGGAATACGGTGCCGTCGTAGAAGTGCTCGTCCACATACATCAGGAAATTATTCACGGTTACGGGCGCCTTGTCCGCATACAATTCTATTT
>JACCLI010000048.1 GCA_013425455.1 Microcaldota archaeon
GAAGGAAGCCAGGGTTCATTTTCCGTCCGCAAGCGACGAGGCAATAGAGGTCTTTTCCAAATTCCTGTTTGTGGGGAGCACCAGTAATTGCAAGCTGTCAAACCAACTGGCGATAGAAGCCGCCAGATCCCCATTGCTTTATACCGAATTCAGGGCGATGCTGGAAAACTTTCCGGAGGGCATAAAGGTCGTGCTCTGTGGAGACGGAAACATTCATTTGTACGAGTCGGCCGCCCTGCTGGAGCTGGGCAAGCAGAAACCAAAGGAGTCCTATCCAAAGGTGATGTCCCTCCGCTCCGCGATGAAGGCGGCAATTTCAATGTCGGGTGGGGATCAGGCATGGCCTTATGATGACACCATAACCGCAAGGGTACTCCTCGCAAAATTTGGGAATGAGAAGGCGGAGATACAAAAGTATTTCGATGAAATAGAAAAAGAAGGCTTGGTTGTGGACAAGATGCGCATTTTCAGGCATGTTTGCGCCCATTTCTGCCTGGACAGGGACGGGGCGGCCATGCTCGCCAGCTTCAGGTTCTTTGCGGATTGCGACAGGAAGTCCCTGCTCGCCTCCCTCAATCCTGAGCCGGAAGTAGCCAAAACAGACAAATGGGATATGAAGTCGAGAGCAGACTTTGCGAGATATTCCAAACGCGTGGCCTCTGCCATAAATCCAAAGAGCTTTGCGGACCTGCTCGCGTTCTTGGACAGGTTGAACAACAGAAAATCGCACGACTCTGGAATAAGCGATGTTGAAACCCTATTTGGACACCTGGTGGCTGCTGCGCCAGTCCACCTGCATGCCTCCATAATGGAGCGCCTTGGCATCACAAGCCTTGATAACCGCCAGGCAATAGAGCTTTCGCAGAGGCTGATACTGTTCGGGGAAGGCCGCACGTACGTATTCATGCTTTGCAAAGGCAGGGCGTTTTCCAACGATGAACTGGTCGCTCTGAAGGAAGCCATCGGCAGCGATAACATGGCTTTCGTGGTACATGGGATGCTGAAGGCGGCGCGCAGCAGGGAGGATGCATTTGCGCTCCTGAAATTCACTGTTTTGAGGATTTTTGAGGGAGGGGCGGAACGAATCCTTTATCCCGGTGATACGCTGGTTGGGCCGGACAACATTGCACTGGACATTCTCAGGAGATATACTTTTGACATGGGCAATCCTGAACACCTTGACCAGATGCTTAGCGTGAGCTGCTGCGTGACCGACCCTAACATGCGCATGCGCCTGCAGAAGGCCATACTGGCTAGATATGCGCCGATGCTGGATGCCAAAGAGGCTTATGCGCTGCTTTTCAAAGACATGCGCGTTGCCGATTATGCCGCGGTTGGCGCAAGGGAGGAGCATCTTGACAAGAGGGTTACGGATGCGGCCGAGCTTGATGGGATAAAAAAGGACATCCTGCAGCGGATAAAGGACGCCGAAGCACAGGCGGGGAATGCAATGATACTTGGAGAAAGCCTTACACGTCTCCTGATAAGGGACAAGGCGAGGCTTCTCCGCGCACTGTTGATGACCGGTGAAAGCAACCGGGAACTGCGTTCCTACGTGGGGGAAGAAGCGCTGGGGCTATACCTGTACGAGCGCGAAGAAGTGGGCGTGGTAGACGAAGGGGGATGGGATAGCCTTAGGGACACCAATATTGAGGAATACGAAAACAGCTTATACAAGCTGGACTACGAAGGCAGGGCCATCCTTGCGCAGGAGCTGCTCATAGGCGAGAAGGGGGTGCTGCTGGACAAGAAAACGCGCAAGGAGACGCTCAAGTGGTTTTTTGAAAACTTCATAGAGAAGCCTGAGGGCGAGGACGAAAAGAAAGTGCATTCTTTCATAAGGAGGGCGTTCATGGCAGTCGCGGAGGGTGCCGATGTGCCGACGCTTTACTTCCTGATACACCCCATAATAACAGAGCGGATTCTTGCAAAGCCGAAGCACAGCGAGGGCTGGGGCGAGGCGCTGAGAATCGCCAAGGTAGGGGTTCTGCTGAAATCCGTGAAAACTGCTGAAGACCAGGTATACCACTCATCCGAGCTGGAGGATGCGATATACCATGTTGAGGTGTGGGTGGGGCACAACAGAAAGGATGCTGAATTGGACGTCTACGACGCCTACGATGCGGCGCAGAAAAATACCGTCGCCAGGCTTGAGGAGGCCTGCACAAAGTACCTTGATGATTTCCAGGATGCGCCCGGCCCGATGAAGCCGATTGAGTTCGTCAAGAGCATCGCATCCAAGATGGGGGCGCCAGGAGTGCGTTTCCTGCAGTCCCTCGGCATCTACGCCGACATCCCCCCCAGTTTAAGGAAGGAATTTGACGACGTGTATGACAGCGTGAAGGGGCAACTCAAGCTTTCCGCGCTCAACACCCTGCAGAAAGAGTGGGGCACGGACGAGCTTGAGAGGCAGCTGGAAACATTCGGAAGCAGGGTGGGCGGAGGCTCCCTCGTCACGGTCTATGACTGCGTGGTCAATGGAAGGAGGTGCGCGCTTAAGGTGGTGAACCCGAACATAGCATACAGGACGGACGCAGTGTGCGACAACCTCGTGAATATTTTCTCCGGGGACGAGGAGCTGAGGCGTGGCCTGCCCCTGGTGGAGAACATAAGGGAATGGATAAAAACGGACGTCCATTTTCAGGGGGCAGATTATGCAGAGGAGTTCTCTGCGCAGAATAACGGATTCAAAGTCAAAGGAAACCCATATTCAATAAGCGTCCCCGAAGTAATGAGGCGCGGCAGCAAGTCCGTCGCTGAAGATTATGTTGAGGGAACAAACCTTACGAAGTGGGAGGAGGCCTCGGCTGCCCATGACATGGGGCAGGTAATCTCCCTCGTGGTGAAGAACGCGGTGCAGCAGGTCGCGAACGGCCTGGTCCATGCGGACATGCACGTCGGCAACATAAGGATAGCCGGGGGCGGCAAGGTCGCCTGGCTTGACAACAACTTCCTTCTCGTGCTCAGCGGCCGGGACAAGGAGTTCATAGGGAGCCTTGCCTGCCTGGCGAACGACAAGCCCGCACTTGCGAAGGCCCTTTCCGATTACCTGTGCGGATTCGAGGAGAACCGCCATGTGGACCGGGCTTCGCTGGAGGCAAGCCTGAGGGAAATCTTTGTCTCCAACGGGCACCGCGACGTTGGCTCATTTGTAAGCGACGCGGTGGCGGCAATATCCCGGCACAAGGGAGTTGTGCCGCTGAACGTCATGCTCCTTGCAAAAAACGCCCTTGCGCTGGAAAGGATGGCAAAGAGGGCCGGCTTCACAAACCTGATGGATGCCTACTTCGCCTGACTTGCAAATATTTAAAAAGACGTCCCGATAACATATTTCCACTGAATTCTCGAGGAATTCTATGGTATCATTAGACAAAGCCATTATTGCATCCTACGACAGGGAGGGCGAGCACTTCGAGTTGTTCCTGGACCCGGACAATGCTTACCTGTACCTGGAGGGCAGCAAGAAGGACCTGAAGAACATTCTCGTCGTGGACGAGGTGTTCGAGGACGCAAAAAAGGGCGAGAGGCACAAGGCCGAGGCGATAAAAAAAGCGTTCGGAACCACGGACATCTTCGAGATTCTGAAGATAATGCTTGAAAAGGGCGAGGTGCAGCTCACCACCGAGCAAAAAAGAAAAAAATTGGAGGAGACGAGGAAGAAAATCCTCGCCATAATCTGCATGGAGGCGATAGACGCGCGCACGAAGGCGCCCATCCCGATCCAGAGATTGGAGAACGCGCTGGAGCAGGTGCGCATCCACATAGACCCGTTCAAGGACCCGAAGGAGCAGGTCCCCGGGATTGTGAAGCTCCTGCTTCCGTTAATCCCGATAAAGTTCGAGAAGGTAAACATCGCGGTGAAGGTGCCTGCGGCGCACGCGCACAGGTGCTACGGGACCCTGAAGAGCTACGGGATAAAGAAGGAGCAGTGGCTCGGAGACGGCTCGCTCGTGGTCATGCTGGAGATCCCGGCCGGGATGCAGGGGGAGTTGTTCGACAAGCTGAACAAGCTCACCGCGGGGCAGATAGAGACGAAGATAATTGACAGGTGAACAAATGGAAAAGATGATTCTTCCCGGAGAGATTGTTTGGGAGCGCGAAGTGAGCGCCTCGGGCACATACCTCCACGAAGGGAAAACATACGCGACCGTGATGGGGATGATGAGGGAGGAAAAGTTCATCCCGCTCCAGATGGCATATAAGCCCAAGGCCGGGGACAACGTGGTCGGCATAGTCACTGAGGAGAGGCGCGCGGGCTATTCCACGGACCTGAATCTCCCCTACAACGGGATGATACCGACCAGGAAGGTGAGGATAACGCTGGACATGGGCGGGATGGTATATGGGAAAATAGCCTGGGTGGACGAGGTAGGAAATGTGGATATAGGGGAGGTGGACAGGCTGCCCCCGGGAAAAATAATCACCGTGCCGCCCTCCAAAGTTCCGAGAATAATCGGGAAGAAGAGCAGCATGCTCAACCAGATACGCGAAAAGAGCGGGTGCTCGATTTTCGTAGGGAACAACGGCTACATCTGGATAGGGACGCGGGGAAACGTGCCGCTAGTGCTCAAGACGATAAAGCTCATAGTGGACAACGCGCACACGTCCGGGCTTACGGACGTGGTGGCGAAATATCTTGAAGATAACAAATAGGTGAAAACATGGGAGGAAGTGCAGACAAACCGGTCCTTTTCCAGGATGGGAAAAGGTTGGACGGAAGGGCTCTTGACGAGCTCAGGCCCCTGAAGATTGTTGCGGGGGTGTTGAAGGAGGCAGACGGCTCCGCATACATCGAGTGGGGCGGGAACAAGGTAATCTGCGGCGTGTACGGGCCGAGGGAATGCATCCCGAAGCACGACGCGAACCCCTACAGGGCGCTCATGAAGTGCAGGTACACCATGTCCCCGTTCGCTTCGTTGGAGGAGCACGGGAGGAGCGGGCCCAACAGGAGGAGCACCGAAATCTCCAAGGTCATAAAGGAGGCCTTCAACAGCGTGGTGATGACCGGCGAATACCCGAAGACCCAGATAGACATCTATGTGGATGTCCTGCAGGCCGAGGGCGGAACCAGGATTGCGGCGGTCGTCGCGGCTACGGTCGCGCTCGCTAACGCGGGCCTTCCGATGACGGACATGATTTCCGGCGTGGCGGTCGGGAAGGCGGACGGCCAGCTCGTTGTAGACCTCGGGAAGGCAGAGGACAACTTCGGCGAATCCGACATGCCGATTGCGTTCAAGCACAGGAGCAAGGAAATCGTGCTTATGCAGATGGACGGAAAACTCACGGCCGAGGAGCTCGGCGCCAACATAGACGCGGCGATCGGGGGCGCGGAGAAGGTGTATGCCTTGCAGGCAGAGGCGCTCCGCAAGAGCTACGATGCTTCGGAGAAGCAGGAATTCAAGATGTGATTTTGATGGGAGAAGAAATGCGTGAAATGGTCCTGCAGGAAGTGCAGAGGGAAATGCTCTCCAACATGCTTGCCCAGGGCAAGAGGATGGACGAGAGGGAGAAATACGATTACCGGAAGGTGAACGTGCAGAAG
>JACCLI010000042.1 GCA_013425455.1 Microcaldota archaeon
AATGGCTTTGCAGATCTCAAAGGTCTCCAACCGTGAACTTGCCAAGCGCAACATCCTAGTGCATCCGCCGGAGCCTCCCCTGGAGGCGCTGTTCTCCGACCCGACCAATTCCATTTACATAGGCAGGACCAAGATACTCAACATACCATTTTACTGGTCCTTTGCGGAAATCGCGAACCCCCACATAGCCGCGGTGGGGATCAGCGGCTCTGGAAAATCCTACTTCATCAAAACCTTCCTCACCCGCGCCTCTTTTGTGTGGGGCTCCAACGCCCTCATAATAGACTGGGCCGGGGAATACAAGGACTGGGTGAGGCAGACCGGCGGCAGGGTAATCGCACTCGGAAAGGGCTCCTACCTCAACATCCTGGATCTGGGGGGCATGAAGCCATACGACCGCATAAAGCAGATCATGCGCACGCTCGCAATCCTCACCGACATAGAGCAATACCCCGAGCAGAAGCGCCTCACAGAGCAGGCGATAGAGCAGGCGTATGTGAACAACAAGTACCGCATGGACACCACCGAGCAGAGGGATGAGCTGGGACGGGCACTCGCGCCGCCCACGCTCAAGGACGTGATGAAGCTGCTCGAAGAGAAATCCTCCCTCGGCACATACGAATTCCCGGCCGAATTGGAGAACGCAATCTACCGCCTCAAGGAATTCACGAAGCCCGGCGAGGACTTCTTCGCACAGCGCAGCACGGTGAGCCTTGACGAGCTCACCAGCTCCGGCCTCGTGGCCCTGGACCTCTCCGGCCTTCCGGACGAGCGCTTCCGCGCACTGGGCGCACTCGCGGTCCTCCAATTCATAAAGGAAAAGATGCGCGCAATGGGGTGGGCCAAGGAGAAGGGCCTCCGCCTGATAGTGGTTTTGGATGAGGCGTGGAAAATAGCCAAGGACGACAACAGCGACGCGGTCATGATAGTGAGGGAGGGAAGGAAGTACAACTTCGGCATAATCGTCGCCTCGCAGAACCCCACGGACATAAGCGAGGCAATCTTCAGCAACGTGGGCACCACATTCATACTCAAGGTGAAGTTCGAGAAGTTCCTGGACTACCTCCAGGGCACGCTCAACTTCAGCAACTACATGCGCGAGGAAATCTCACGTTTCGGGGTCGGGCAGTGCGCGGTGAACATGGCTTTCTCCACGGCCGCGCCCTATCCATCCACTTTCCTCGTGGACAAAATAGAGGGAGAAGAGCCCGTTAAGGAGCTGTTCCTCGAACTGGAGGACGTTCTCACGCGGGAGCAGAAGGAGGCGATTGATGTGGCAAGATCTGTTTCATTCCATAAGGACGATTTGAAGAGGAGGCTTCTCGAGTTCGGGCTCGGGGAGGACCGGATCGAGGAGATTGTCAGGCTGTTCGACCAGCACAGCAGGCACCTCGACATAGTGTCCTTCATCATCATGCTCGAGCGCTTCGGCGTCGCCCGCCCGAACATAACGAGCTTCCTGAAGGAGATAGGGGTGGAGGACACCACCGTCATCAACATATTCACAAAGGCGGACAAGCGGAAGTCCGGCGTCAGCGACGCCGAGATAACGCAGGTCTCGTTGGAGGGATGATTATGGCTAGGGTCTGCTGGCTTTGCGAAAAGGAGGTGGCCGATGGCACGCCGCTGAAGAACGACGTCGTCATAAGGTTCATCAGGGAGATGAAGAGGAAGGTGGGCATACTCAAGGGCAACGAGCTCGTCGTGTGTTCCGAGCACCTTGCGAAATACGCGGAGAAGAGGAAGAAGTTCGAGCGCAACCTCGTGCTCTACGCAACGGTCGGCGTCCTGATCGCCATAGGGCTCCCGGTGCTGCCCCTTGTGGCCGGCGCGCCATTCGAGCCGATGACGATCTGCTTCTCGGTCCTGCTCGGCGGGATGGTGCTGGCATTGTCCATACTCAACTATGTCCCGGCGCTTGAGACCGGAGAGGAAAAGGGTGCCTGAAATGCCCGAGGCGCTCGCACCCCCGAAGATCGACGGCTTCAAGCTTGAAGGCAGGATGACCGGAAAGGCGGAAGACATGGCGAACGCGCTCCGCGGGGTCTCATTCCTAAAAGTGGCGAAGGAAAAGACGGCGGTCAGCGCCGCGAACATCGAGAGCAGGGACATCAGCAAGAATCCCTACACCTTCTCCATAATCCGCTTCGACAAGGATTCCATAGACGTCATGTACACCGTTCCCCCGTCAGTCTCGCCAACGCGCAGGAGGATAGACATAATCCGCCATCTGCTGAACACGCTCACCCTTGTGGCCGGCTATTACGAGGCCGACCCGAAACTCATCCTCCAGCTCCTCGAGCAGACCGTAAAGGAGATAGAGGACTACGCCACGAACGACTACAAGCAGCTCTACGCCACATATGACTCAATGCGGAGGGAGGTGGAGACCCTTCGCAGGAACTATTCCATAATGAAGAAGCAGGTCACGAGCCTTTCAAGGGAGAACTACGACCTTAAGAACGAGAACGACGAGCTGAGGGTCAAGCTGGAGGGCCTGCAGGGCATGTCTGACGGCGTGCTCAAGTCCAAGATACAGGACTGGGTGATAGACCACGGCGGCCAGATGGTGGTCCCGGAGTTTTCCAGGGTCTACAAGGTTCCGGAGGCACGCGTCGAGCAGCTCCTTGACGAGCTCGTGAAAGGGGGATTTTTGGAGATTGTTCAGTGAGGGATATGGCGCTCCGCAAAGAACCACAGGAATCCGGGCTTTACCGCTTCTCCCTCAGGAAGCGGTATTCCTACGAGACGAGGTACAAGAAGGTTGAGAAGCCCATAATAGAGCAGGCGAAGGAGCGCATATTCTCGTTGATGGGAAAGAAGCCCGCCGCGCCCGCGGCTGCGCCCGCAAGGGGCAGGGCTCCAGAGGAGAAGGAGAAGAAGGGCGCCCCGATCGAGGTCTCGCCGCTGCTCGCGCTGCGTGTGGGCGGGCTGTTCGGCCTGCTCGCGCTGCTGCTCCTGGGAATATTCCTTTTCGCGCAGACGGTCTCAATGCCGGAGGAGAGGTGGACGACCGAGGTTTCATCCGCGTCGGTATCAGCCGCGGTTTTGGACTCGGACATAATAACCTCAGGCAGCGCGGAGAATTTCCGCTATCCCTACCATACAGCATACTCCAATACCCGCATAACCTCATCCGGCCTGCCCAACATCACCATGGGTGCCGCGCTCTACGACTCCATCGTCCCAAGCTCGGTGTTCGTTCTCAGGAGCAACCGCTACCAGGCGGAGTCCTATGACACCTTCCTTTCCTCGCTTTCCATGAGCCTCTCGGAATCCGGGATAGAAGCCAATGAGATATCTGTTTCCGAACTTGACAGGCTGTCCTCCGGCTCCATGCTTATCGTGCCAAGCGGCTACATCCCGGAGGAGCTGGTCTCCGGGAGCAAGCCCATGCTCTACTCGCTGATGGAGAGGGGCATAACCGTTTTCTACATCGGCCAGGACTTCTCCAGGATGATTTCCAAGACAGGCAGCGTGGTTCCCACGCCAAGCTCCTTCACAACCTACCGGGACGGGAGGATCTCCTTTGATGCCGGCGCCTCCATGTCCCCGGACAGCACGGTTTCCATAAAGAACCCGCTCTACGGCGCATCGGGCCTTGATTCCTCATGGTCGTTCGGCGGCGCATACAGCGTGCTCGCATACCGGGGGGGCTTCATAATATTGGCGCCCCAGACGCTGGACGGGGGGTGGGAGACGGGCTCCGCAGCAGGGGATGATGCTGCGAATATAATACTCATCACACGCTGGCTCACCCCCAAGGCGAGCGCCGAGGCCGTCCGGACCCTCACAGGCGATGATTATGTGGAATTTTTCACCCCCTCCTTTGAGGGCAGCTCGGGCTACCTGAAGATCTACGGGATAAACAAAGAGAGCCAGGTGGGCTTTTACAAGGTTGCTTTCGTGCAAAAGGGAACAAAAGGCGAAATCTATTCCCGGGGCCACAGCATCATGCCCGGGGACATCGCCTCAACGCCACTCGACCTCATAATAGAGCTTAAGGAGAGCGGCGGAGAGAAGTTCCTTTTCCTTTCCATCACAAACGTTTCCGGAGAGGTCGAGCGTTCCAGCATCGCGGGAACCAAGGTCGGCCTCAACTCCCAACCCACAATCCAGCACACGTTCACGCTTCCCACCGGCGACTACATCCTCAATGTCGTGGACCAGGAAGGCAACATCTACGCCCGTTCCTACCTTCGCGCCAAGAAGATAGGCATAGTGCCGGTCTTCTACAACATGCGCACGGATGTTTACAGCTTTTCATTCCGCGGCGACGGCGAGCCAGTCTCGCCCGATTCCGTCACCGCCACGATAGACGGCGGGCAATATGGCACCTACACATTCAGGGGCACCAGCAGCCTCACCATAGACATGAGGGCCGCCGGATACTCGCTTTCGGACGGGATGCATTCCATCACATTCCAGAGCGGTTCCTACACCTCGGCCCTTGCGTTAGACAAGACGGCCCCGCCGGCATTCTATACCCAGCCATTCTTCCTGGGATCAGCCGTGATAGCGCTCGTGGCCCTCGCGGTCGCATACATCTTCAAGGCATCCGAAATCCCGGTATACGGGCTGGACATCCCGGACTTCCCGCCCCAGTACACCACTAAGGTGCCGCTGAAGAAGGACGTGCTGCTCGGGCTGTTCGAAAAGGTGAACCAGAAATACAGGTGGAAGAACACCCCTCTCAAGGCCTCGGAGGTCAAGGGAGCGTTCAAGGACGTCCTTTTCGAGGGAAGGCCCGTATTCATAAGCGACTACAACCTCGAATACCTGCTCGACCAGCTCACAGGGCTCGGGCTGCTGAAGAAGGAGGCGGGCTATTATTCGAAATCCTCCTGGGAGCAGGAAACCGGGCTCAGCGCAAAATACCTTTCCATGTTCCGGAGCCTGCGCGACATCTGCATAAACGAGGCCATCCCGTTCACCCCCATGGGCGCGAGCAAGGAATACGACACCAAGATAACGATACTCGGGCAGGACATGTACGTCCACTTCTACGAGGGCCCCCAGGCGATAGCCACCGTGATGGGCTCGCTCCAGCTCGGCCTGAACATAATCCTTGCGGAGGACGAGGGCGAGGTGGAGGAATTGAACGAGTTCCTCTCCTCCGGGGACGGGCCAGCGACGCTCCTCAAGCTCGAGGTGCAGTCCGGCTCGGTGCAGATAAAAACCCTTGGCGACCTGCAGAAGATGATAAAGGAGATGAAGGTCTGAGCTATTTCTTCTTTCCGTTGTTTTTCTTTGCTTCCTTCTTTGTCTTGTTGGCCTCTGCCTTCGCCCTGTAAAGCTCCTCGAGCTTCGAAACCGTGTCCGCCTTGTCGTAGAGCGCCGCCCTCTTCTTCGCGCTTTCGGACATCTCTTTCTTTTTTTCAATCGCGAGCAGAATCTTCTCCCTGAAATCCACCGGCTCTGAGAAGGTATAGCCGTTCTTCCCCTCCTCCACGAGCTCCTCTGCCGCGGATTTCTTCGGAACCACCGCCGGGGTTCCGCAAGCCATGGACTCCAGCACAACGAGCCCCTGCGTGTCGAATTTCGAGGGGAAGGCGAGCACGTCCGCCGCCGCGTAATAGTCCGGGAGCTCCTTCCTGTCCACGAACCCCGCGAAAATGAAATATTCCTCCAGCCCCTTCATCTTCACCGCATTTTTGTAATATTCCTCGGAGGGACCCTTCCCGACTATGAGAAATCTCGCGTTCGGCTGCTTGTTTACTATTGAGTGCGCCTCGTTTATCAGGAGGTCGAGGTTCTTCTCCATCACCAATCTCCCCACGTGGAGTATGACCTTCTTTTTTCCCAGCCCGTGCTTCTTCCTCACCGCCTCCCCGTCCGCCTTACCGAACGCCTTCAGGTCTATGCCCGAGGGGAGTATCATCGTGTTCGTAATTCCTTTTTCCCTGAGTACCTCCATCACGTATTTGCTGGGAACCAGCACGGTGTCAAAGAACCCGTAATACCATCTCAGGTATTTCCACGCCACGTCCTCGAGCAGTTTCTGCATGCCCTCGTTCTTGGTGAGGTAGTGCGTCGCCTCGGGCACCATCGTGTGGAACGACGCGATGGCCGGCACCTTCAGCGCGTGCGCGCAGTTTATCGCCGCCAGCCCCGTGGTCGCAATGCCGTGCGAATGCACTATTTCCGGCATTATCTCCTTCACCCTCTTCACCGCGGAGGGGAACGGGAAAAGCGAGACCCTGTAATCCGGATACGGCTTGAACGTGGTCGAGGTGAAATAATACACATTCTTGTCCTTGTTCTCAGCCTTATCTTTTTTGCTCCCAGGGGTGAATATGTAGACCTCGTGCCCTTTTTTCTCCAATTCCTTCCTGTAATTCAGGAGGCAGGTCACCACGCCGTCGACATTCGGAAGGTACGTGTCGGTAAAATATGCTATTTTCATAGGCCCACAAGGGATTCTATTTTCCTTTTTATGGAAACTTCCGAAACCGGGGAAGGGATCGAATCCGAAACAAAAACATCCCCCAGCGCTTTCAGCCGCTGCAGCGAATCCTTCAGGAAAAACCCGTGCGTCGCGGCGAACGCAATCCTCTTCGCCCCTTTGTTTTTTAGCGTCTCCGCCGCCCTAATCATCGTGGAGCCCGTGGAAATCATGTCGTCCAGTATGAGCACATTCCTTCCCTTCACTTCAAAATCCGCCTTCATCCCTTCAATTTTCCTGTACGCCTCCCCGCCCTTCACGTACTCCCCGCGCGTCTTCTCCATGCTCTTGCCGCCGCTCCGTTCCACCAAATAGCTGGCGCCCAGGTCCGGGCCCACTATCTCCAAATCCTCGCCCATCTTCTCCTTCGCCTTCTCTATGAGCTCCGCACCCATGGAGAGGCTCGCAATCTTCAGCCCGCCGTACTCCGCTTCGCCAACCTTCTTCATGAAGTGGCAGTCAAAAGTGATCAATCTATCCGCGCCGGCCCAGGAAAGCATCTCACATATGTACTCCGCGCTCTTCGCCTCCCCTTCCTTGAATGTCTTGTCCTGCCTTGAGTAAGGCAAATAGGGCGCCACCAATGCGGTCCTGTACCCCTTCTCCTTCATGGTTTTGAGCATCAGCATCGCCTGCATAAGGGAGCGGTCCTGCTCAGGGTAAAGCCTGTGCAGCAGGAAGACCGGGCCGTCTGCCTTCGCCTCGGTGACCCTCACGTAATCGTCCCCGTCCGGGAACTGCTTCATCTCTATGTTCGGGGGATACAAATCCGAACAATTCGGAGAAACGAATCTCATGAATTCTGTTTAGGCGGAAGACTTTTTAACCTCGTCGAGCGCTCAAAGCAGCTCCGCAGGCCTGAACGTCCGCTCGCAGTACTCTTGCCATTAGCGGCAAGGAACCCCGGCAATACTAACAGTTACTCACAGTTGTTAAAACTAACAAAAACCTGGCAAAGCACCGCATCTGCAACTATTGAAATCCTGGCTTCAATAGTTACGTATTTATTGAAACCATAGTTTCAATATTAGCAAAGCAGGATTAGGTTCCTACTCCATTATTTTTCTAATGCTTAAGGACAAACTCCAGCCCCGGGTCAACCACCGCATAGGCACCCTTCGCAGTGCGTGTCACAAGCCCCTTTCTTATCAGGCTGTTAAGGACCGCGGTGGGCGGATATCCCACAGCTTTCTCCAGCCTGCTGTACCCTTCCCCCATAGCTATGCGCCGTATTATGATGTGCTCTGCTTGGCTGAGTGAGGAGATTATCGAGGAGAAAAAAAGCTCCTCATCCATGACAATGTGCTCAAATGCGGCGGAGGCGCCGGCACCTTTTTTCATTTCCATGAGAATCTTCATCACATAATCCGGAATGCCCCTCGTCAAGGCAAGCACCTCTTCGCAGTGCTTTTCAGCCACCCCAGTCGCCTTGGCCGCTTCCTTAACCGCATCCATCCCAAATGGCCCTACTTCCATGGTCTTGAGCTGCTTCCAGAACGGCTTGGATTTTTCAAGGATCTCGGAATGGATAAAAGACGGCAGGCTGCCGCTCATGATCAGCCGTATCCCCTTTGTGAACTGCATCTCCCCCCGCATTATTGCCAGCCCCCGTTCCATGTCCCCGAAATTCTGTATGTTTTGGATTTCGTCCAGGGCAATTATCACGGATACGCCGTTCTTTTCCGCAAAGCCGGATACGAAGTCCAGCGCACCCTTAAGCAGCTCCATCTCACTCTTTTCCCTCTCGGCAAATGCAAGCCTCAATGATAGGAAATTCACGCCGCCGGCACCAAAGCCCGCTTCGATCTCATTCACCGAAGAGAGCGCGGAAGCGACGGAGGATGAAAACCTCCTGAACAGCGATGAAAGGTCCTTCCCAGCCACTTCGTCGTAGGCGAGCAGGGTTTCCTCAACAAGCGCGTTTGCGAACTCCTCCCACGATGCGAAGTAAAGCATGTCCATATAGACAGGGACGGCCTTTCGGCCTGCCGACTTCACCAGGTGTCTCAATATAAGATGCGTCTTCCCCATCCTCCTGTAGCCGACGATGACAACATGTTTCCCGTTTTCTGCAAGCTCGGCCAGCTCCTTCTTTCTGTCAATGAAAAGCGAAACCCGTTCGTTCATCTTTTTGATCTGCATGCCAACACCATTAATTTTCTAATCCATTAGTTTTTTAATGGTATTGGAGGATTCAGATTGACAAAATTGTCAATTGACAAAAATGTCAATCGGTGAAAAAAGGCGGTTCAGAGCAGCTCCGCCGGCCTGAACGTCCGCTCGCAGTAGCCGCACCTGTACTTCTGCCCCTCAAGGTGGAACTTCGCCGGCGCCTTCTCCTGCGTGCTTATGCAGTTGGGGTTCGGGCACCTTCCCACCCCGCGCAGTTTCTCGGGCAGTTCCGCCTGCTTCTTCTCCACCACTTTCCCGTCCTTGATCAGATTCACGGTGGCACGGGGAGAAATCAAAGCAATCGCATCCGTCTTCTCCGCGGAAATCAATACCCCCTCCACCTTCAGGATGTCTTTCTTCCCCATCTTGCTGGAGGTAACGTTCATCACTAGCGCAACACGGTTCCCGGATTTCTCATCTATCCCCAGAATATCCAGAACCTTCTTCCCCATCCCCGCCTGTATGTGGTCCACAACAGTCCCATGTTCAATAATATCAACTTTCAGCATCTTTTCACCCCTCCAAAAGCATCTTTATGCAAGCCATCCTCACCGGAATCCCATTGCGCGCCTGCTCGAAATACTTCGCCTGCGGCATCGCGTCCACCTCCGGCGGAATCTCATCAATTTTCGGCAACGGATGCATTATAATCAAATCTTTCTTCCCCTTCCTTATGTAATCCGCGGAGATTGTGAACTCCTTCTTCACCTTCGCGGCCTCGTACTTGTCTATGAACCTCTCTTCCTGCACCCTGCACACATACAATACGTCCGCATCCTTCAAATCTATCGAGTCCCTGCTCTCCATCTTGAAGTTGAACCTCTTCTCGGCCTCGTGCACCATGTGCTCCTCCAGTTCCAATCCTTTCGGCGCAACCATCGTAACCTTCGCCCCGAACATCCCCAATCCGTACACGAGGGAGTGCATAGTGCGCGCATGCTTCAAATCCCCGACCAGATGGATATTCAGCCCCGCAATCTTGCCCTTCAATTTCCTGATAGTATACAAATCCAGAAGCGTCTGGGTCGGGTGCTGGTTCGCCCCGTCCCCTCCGTTGAGCACGGGCGCCTCCGCAACCTCAGCCGCAAGCCTCGCGGCCCCCTCCGCAGGGTGCCTCATCGCCATAACGTCGCAGTATCCATCCACAGTCTTTATCGTATCGGTAAAGGATTCCCCTTTCTTCAAAGAGCTCCTGTCCGCAAGGAAGTCCACCACCTGCAGCCCCAATCTTTCTGCAGAGGACTGAAACGATAATTTGGTCCGCGTAGACGGCTCAAAGAAGAGCGTCGCCATTATCCCCTCCAGCTTGTCCACCTTTTTCCTTTCAAGCTGGCGGTCAATGTCCTCCGCAAGGCCAAAAATCTTCTCCACAGTCCCCTTATCCAGGTCCCTAAACGAGATCAAGTCCATTCCAAAACCCCCTTACAATTAGGTAAGTATAAGGGATGTATAAATATAAAAAGATGCGGGGCTAGCGCCTCGCCACCCTCTCCCCGATTCTTCCCGAAAGCCTGTCCGCCGAAGCCTGGAGCGCCTCCTTCACGCCCGCATAGTCCTCCACTTCAATCCGTGCGTTGAGCCTCTCCAGCGCCCTGTCCGCATTGCCTCCGTAAAAAAGAACGGGCATCCTCCCTATGAGCAGCGCCGCATCCCTCCTTCTTTCCGCATCCCCGCTATCCAGCATCCCGTAGATGGATTCGCGGAGGTTCGTTTTGCGCGTGGGATACATCTCGGCAGGATATTCCGCCACGCTTCCATAGGGTATGTCCATCCCCCGCCTCTCCAGTATCCCTGCAAGCGCGGAGGCAATGATTGCAAACTTCCCCTCATCCGGAGAATCTCTTCCCCCCTCCTCAAACATCATATGGTACAAGGGCTCCATGGAGCGCACCCCTGCCTGCGAAAGCATGTATGCGCAAACTTCGTCTCCCTCCACGGCCCTGTCCACCAGCTCCTCAAGCCCTGTCTGCGACCCCGCATGCGCGAGCACCCTCGCCGCCGCCCTCTCCACATTCGCATTCCCGCTGTCCAGCATCTGCAGCAGCATCGGCGCATAAATGTCATTCATCTCCATCCTGGAGGGCCCCTCCGGAAGCCCGTTCACGCTTATTATCCTACCAAGCGACCTTACCACCCTGTTCCTCAGCCCCTCGTCCTCCTCAAAAAACAGCGCAAACAGGGTGTTGATAGCCTCGGTGGAGCCGAGAACCCCCAGGGCATAGGCAGAAGCCCTCCTTACCATTATGCTCTCCGCATACCTGGCGGAAGAGGACAATGCAGAGCAAATCTCGCCTTTGTCCTCCATCCCCTGCCCCATCTCCGCAAGCTCAAGTGCGGCGGAAACCCTCTCCTTCGCGGTTTCCGCATTGTTGAGAGAAAAGATGAGATCCGAAACCTCTGCCATCCTTATCCCTAAGCATATTTTGGATAATGTATATTAAAAACAGCCTACTCCTCCGCCTTCTTCACTGTCTTCTTTTTCGCGCTTATCTCCTTCCCCTCCGCAAAAATGGAGAACTCCACCTGCACTTCCGTCCCTTTCTCCCCTATGATTATCTTTTGCACGACATGCACATTTTCCGGCTTCGGCAATTTGTCCGCCTTGGCCCAGTCGCACACCTGCACCCAGAGGTTTTTGTAAGTGGTATGGACAGAATCAGATGCGAACGCCTCGGCGAAATTCTCGGCCATTATCTTCCACTTGTCAGCCATCGCCCTTTTCTCATAGCGCATCTTTTTAATCCTAATCTGCA
>JACCLI010000013.1 GCA_013425455.1 Microcaldota archaeon
GTGACATACCTTTCCCTTCTCTCCTCGGCCGGAGGGCACTCCTTCTGCAACACCGACCGCTCGCTCTGCTGCAAGCTCCAGAATGATTATGCCTCGGTCACAGGATTGGACAACCGCTCCGCCGCGCTCCAGAAGGAATGCCAGGTTGATGCGGCGCGCATACTCATCGAGAACGCGATAAACACCCTCAACACGATAAACACCGATGCGCCCGCGTGCTCGGCGGCGCTTGCGGAGGTCGCGGAGGCGGAATCCACGGCGACGCAGAGGAACTGCGATTCCGGCGGGGTGCGCACGCAGATAGACGCGCTCAAGACGGAGATAAGGAACGGAAATTATGGGTTCAGCCTCGCTGCGCTCAACTCTGCGATGTCTTCCCAGTGCGGGGGCGCGAGTGTGGGCGAAATCGAGCCTGGCGAGGTTGACACCGGGACCGGCGGAACCGGTAGCACCGGAGGCACAGGGAGCACGGACACAGGAAGCTCCGGCTCCTCCAAGCCCATGTGCCCGGCCGCATTCGTGCTTTTCCTCCTCCCGCTTGCTTTGATGGTGCATTGTGTCACCTCTGGGCAACCCAGTAAGAATTCGAAGGCTCACCCGGTCCGCACTAGGCCCTACTCGCCAAGAGGTGCCAAATGGGACTTCTAGACGCGTTCGGCGAGGCGCTGAAAAAGAAGAAGAGCACCCTCGCCGACAAGGACTACAAGTGCCCCTCCTGCGGGACGAAAATCACTCTGGATATGGAGCGCTGCCCGCAGTGCGGAGTGCGCATCAAGTCCATGTTCAGGAAGAAGTGCCCGAAGTGCGGGGAGATGTGCGAGCTGGACGCGAAAATCTGCCCCAAGTGCGGATACAATTTCGAGGCGGAGATTGCAAGGGCGAGGAAGACAATCTGGAGATGCCCGAGGTGCGGGTATGAGATGGACTCCCTTTACACGCAGTGCCCCGCGTGCAACATCAGGCTTATGTGACCTGAGCCCACAAAGGGATTAAAATCCCTTCCCGCCCTTATTCTTTCCGATGAGCGACTTCAAGAGCGCCTCCTTGCATGAAGAAAAAGAGGAGAAGGCAGCACCCAAACACAGGATGCGCTCCCCCATAGACATGGAGGAGGCGGAGATAAAGCGCCTGCGCGCGGAGGATGCGGAGGAGGTAACTAATATTATGAGGAAATGCCTCTTCGCGGTCACCGAGGACGAGGTTCGCGAAGTGCTGAAGCGCGACATGAGCTACGGCGCATACGTGGGAAGGATGCTCGTGGCGGTGGGCCTCGGCTGGGGCACCGGCTACAACCCTTCCAATTTGGAATTGGAGAGCGGCTACACGAACGCGATTTTCCTGGAGGATGACGCGGTTCTCCTCCCATACGAGGGAAAAGGATTGCGCGAACTGCTTATCGACCACCGCGAGATGGAGGGAAGGGCAAGGGATTTCCAGTTCGCGGTTACCATAACCACCCCCCTGAACCCGGACGGGAGCGTGGACGAGGTGGTCGCCCAAAGGGGGACAAAAACCGAAAAGGCCCTGATGAAAGCGGATTATAGATTCTACAAGACCAGGGTTGGAGTAATCGCGGTCAAGCCCATCTAATGCCGTTCCCCGTATTCCCTCATGAATGACTCATACTCCATTAGCGCCTCCCGCGTAATGGACGGCCTCCTCAGCGAGAGCATGTGGAAAACTTTGTCGTTGTCCAGTTTCGGCTCCCTCCCCGCAATCCTCTCCCTCACCATGTGCATTTTCACTTCCTGCGCGAGGGAGGCGATGTCCGCGCCCGAGAATCCTTCCGAGAGCCTCGCCAATTTTGCAACGTCCAATCCTTTTGCAAATTCTCCCAGATGAATGGAAAACAACTGCTCCCTCCCCTTCACGTCCGGAGGATGCACATAAAATATCTTGTCAAATCTCCCCGGCCTCAGGATTGCGGCGTCCAGCAGCGCGGGCCTGTTTGTCGCGCCCACAACCACCACGCCTTTGAGTTCCTTCAGCCCGTCCATTTCCGTAAGGAATTGCCCCACTATGTCCGTCCTCCCAGATTCGCGGGAAGGCGCAATGGTCTCAATCTCGTCCACGAAAACAACCGCCGGGGTGTTCTCCCGCGCCCGGTTGAAAGTATCCTTGATGACGTTCACAGCGTGGCCGTATCCCTGCTTCATCAGCTGCGCCCCGCTCACGCTCAGGAACGTTATGTCCATCTCATCTGCCGCGGCCTTCACCACCAGAGTCTTTCCGCATCCGGGGGGCCCGAACATCAAAATCCCACGGCTCGGGCGAACCTTATACTGCTCCATCAATTCAGGATGGAGAAGGGGAATCTCAATCGCTTCGCGGAACGCGCCCTTCACATCCTCCAAATCCGCAACATCGCTCCACTTGAGTTTCTTTTCCTCCTTCTCCGCGGGCTTAGTTTCTTTAGCAATGGAGCGCTCGAAGTCCACCTTGAACTCGTCATAATCCTCCAATTGCGCGAAGGTGGTGCTCGGCTTCGTATAATTGAGCACATTAAGCAGCTGCGCCATGCTCACCGGGACTATCTTCTTCTCCGCCATGGCCTGCTGCGCCGCCGCGTTCAGCGCCTCCGTAACCACGTTCTTTATGTCCGCCCCGGAATACCTCTCCGTCATCTTCGCCAGTTTGTTCAAATCAACATCGGGTGCGGTGGGTATTTTGGATAAATGAACCTTGAAAATTGCCTTCCTCGCCTCATAATCCGGGAGATGCATATATATTATCTTGTCAAATCTTCCCGGCCTCATGAGCGCCGGGTCCAGCTTGTTAGGAACATTGGTCGCCCCAACGACAATCACGGGCTTCCCCTTCCCCTTGTACCCGTCCATCTCCTGCAGCAGGCTGCTAAGAACTCGCGGGCCAACATCATCCATGGAGTCCGCGGTCCTCTTCTTCCCTATTGCGTCAATCTCATCAAAGAATACTATAGAAGGCCCCTTTTTTCTCGCGTTCGTGAAAATCTCCGCAACATTTTTTTCGGATTCCCCGTACCACATGCTGAGGATTTCCGAGGTCTTTATGTAGTCGAACCCGTAGCCGAGCTCCTTTGCGAGGGCGCGCATGAGCATCGTCTTGCCGGTCCCGGGCGGTCCGAACAAAAGAATCCCTGCTGGCGGCTTCAGCCCGTATGCCTCCACAAGCTCCTTTTCCTCCAGAGGAATGATTATGGATTCCTTTAGCTCCTTCTTCACGTCCTCGTAGCCGCCTACGTCATCCAGGCTCTTTTCCCCGGCTCCCAGCCTAAGGTCCTCTATCCCCAACTTCCCATAGCTCTTCATCCGCTCCTCTGCGCGTATCTCCTTCTCCCGCGAAATCCCAAGCCCTGCGAAATCCATCGCCGCAACCACCGCGACCGAAGCCACCGCATAGAAGGCCATCGCTGGCTGGAAAGAAAACCTGAGCACAATGCTCATCGCAAAATAAAGAATCGGCACCAAAAGAAGCGCGGACGCGGACTTGGCCTGCGCCCTCTTGCCCCTCATTTGCGCGGGGAGCCACCCCACAAGGTAAAGCACACCCGCCCAAACAAGTATCTGGAAAAGCCCGAAGTCCATGAAGATTAGCCGCATGAGGTTGTCCCAAATCTTCCCCAGCGCCGGGAAGACGTCCCTCGCACCTGTAAGGTTGAAGGCGTTCGCGAAAGCTGGCCCTATCGAGCCGGCGACATCCCCGAGCCCGACCGCGGGCTTGTCCACGGTGAGCGAGTCAAGCCCCGGTTCATAGAGGCTCTTGGTGATTGGGAAAAATGCGCTGTTGTCCACTAACCAGATGGAGGAGAGGAGCAATATCAGCAGGACTGCAGGCACAGAAATTATGACGCTCTTCCTTGAGCCGAAATGCAGGCTCCCCCATATCATAAATAGATAGATGAAACCGGAAAACATGGAAAGCGGAAAAGCCGCAAAAGGCGCAAGGCAGACAATCTCCAGCAGCGCAATCACGCCCCAGTTGTCGAACATCTCAAAGAGCACAATCGCAAGCAGGAGCAGTCCAATCCAGGCGAGTATGGTGCTCTGGTAGGCGAGCGCCGGCATCACCATGACGAAGCCGATCAGCAGGCCTAAGGACGGGTATTTGAAGGCGACGATTCCGCAGACCATCGCGATGAAGAGCGCAAGGGGCAGCGGATAAAAGGGAATTGCCGAAAGCAGGAAAAGCGAACCAAGGAAAACAAGCACGGAGTTCCAGAGCCCCTCGCTCCTCTCCGCCAATTTGAAGTAAGTGATGACCTTCTGCTCGGTAAGGCTTCTTCCCACTACTTTGCCCATGCCGCGAAATCTTCGTTAGTAATTATAAAAGATACGGTTAGAGGAGGTTCGCACCGTGCAGCGAACAGACCAGCGGGATTTCTATTATCATCCTTGCAACCCCCGCCCTGTCCATGTCCTTGCAATCATGAGCCGCTTTCTTGAAGTCCTCGGCAAAAGCCCTTAGCGCATACATCCTGTGTTCCGGCCTTGAGAATAGTATTTGTTCCGCTATGTCTATTACCCATTCCCTCACTGCCGTGGATGACATAATGAAATCCTTCATCCCTAAGGAGGTCTCCAGTATCCTCTCGACCGAATCCTGCCCGTAATAAAGGAGGTTCACCAACTCCGGGCCCGAGTTGCCAAGGCGCTCCCCGAAATCATATATAAGCCCGGGGCCGCCGCGGGATATCTTCCCCTCCATCTGCGCCTGCTGCACGTGCCTCCTTATGGCCTGTATCACCTGCTCCTCCTTCTCGCCTGGAATGTTCTCCTTCTTGTCTTTTATGAGGTCCCCGTTGAACTCCTCGAGTGGATACGGGTTCCTGTCCCTCTCCTTCCTCTCCAGCGCCACCCTGAAGGCGTCTCCCTGCACCCAGGCAGGCATGGACGAGATCCTGCGGATAATATTCAAATCAAGAACTTCCCGTTCCCCGAGCATCCTTCCCAGCACCTCGAAATATTCGCGGTCGGAGATTCCCTCGGGCTTCTTCTCCTTTCCCTTCACGAGCGCCTCTTCGATGAGCCCGCGTATCCTGCTCCCTTCCGGGAATGCGGACCTGAACGCGTCCACGCGCTTCACCTCTTCCGGGTGCACGCGGAGGCCGAATGTCCTTACGGGCTTTTGCTGCCCATCCCACGGAGTCTGGAATTTTGGCACAAATTCAGAAGTCATGGGTTTATATTTACGGACACATTTTTTTAAATAGTATATATTAGTGAAAGAAATATCGCCCTCACGGGGATTTGAACCCCGGTTCCAAGCTCCGCAAGCTTGCGTCCTATCCAAGCTAGACTATGAGGGCTAAGGCTAGACTATATTTGGATATAATAGCGCGGATGCATTATTTAAAATGTTTGCCAACACAATTCTTTTCACTACTAGCTTTAGGGTGTGCCATGTGACAATCGAAGACAAGATAAAGGAACTCGCAAACGGCCCCGTCTCCAAGGAGGACGAGGAGATAATGAGGTTCATAGAGGAATCCCGCCCGAAGGTATTCGTCGTGGGCGCGGGAGGGAGCGGAACCAACACTATAGACAGATTATTTGAACTGGGCGTGGACGGGGTAACGCTAATCGGAATCAACACCGATGCCCGCCACCTCCTCAAGATCCGCGCGAACAGGAAGATACTCATCGGAAAGCAACTCACAAAGGGAAGGGGCGCGGGGAGCAACCCGGAAATCGGCCTCAGCGCGGCGAAGGAGAGCCTAAATGAAATCAAGGAGGCCATACAGGACGCCAACATGGTGTTCGTCACCTGCGGCCTGGGCGGAGGGACGGGCACAGGAAGCGCGCCGCTCATCGCGGAGGAGGCGAAGAAGATGGGCGCCCTCACCATCGCGGTGGTCACGCTCCCATTC
>JACCLI010000014.1 GCA_013425455.1 Microcaldota archaeon
AAGGAGGCCATACAGGACGCCAACATGGTGTTCGTCACCTGCGGCCTGGGCGGAGGGACGGGCACAGGAAGCGCGCCGCTCATCGCGGAGGAGGCGAAGAAGATGGGCGCCCTCACCATCGCGGTGGTCACGCTCCCATTCACCTCGGAAGGGAGGGTGAGGATGGAGAACGCGCTCGCAGGATTGGAGGCCCTGCGCAAGAACACCGACACGCTCATAGTAATCAGGAACAACAAGCTGCTCACAATAGCGCCGGATTTGCCGCTCAACACCGCGTTCAAGGTCTGTGACGAGGTGCTCGCAGGCTCGGTAAAAGGAATAGCGGAACTGATCACGAAATCCGGATTGGTGAACGTGGATTTCGCGGACCTGCGCACAATACTCACCGCCGCGGGTTATGCGGTAATAGGATTGGGCGAGGCGTCCGTGGATGCGAAGAGCGAGGAGCGCTCCACCATCGCGATAGAGACGGCGCTCAACTCCCCGCTGCTGGACTCGGATATTTCCACCGCCAACCGCGCATTGATAAACGTTATCGGCGGAGAGGACATGACGCTGAAGGAGGCGGAGCTCATAGTTTCGGAGACGAGCAAGAGAATCCACCCGAGCGCCCACATAATCTGGGGCGCAAGGATAGAGCCGAACATGCAGAAGGCGTCCATAAAGGTCCTCTGCGTGCTGGGGGGCGTGAAGTTCCCCAAATACACGATTGAGAGCGAGCACGCGAGCCCGACGGAGGACATAGACCTGGAAGTAATTGGGTGAAGACATGAAGGAATTCATAGAGCGCTCATTGAGGATTTTGCACATAGCCAAGAAGCCGAGCAGGAGGGAATTGGAGGAGATAATGAAGATAGCGGGGCTCGGAATACTCGTCATCGGGTTCACCGGAGTGGTGCTCTACGCAGTCTTCGCAGTGATATAGGTGATTTGAGTGATATACATATTCAGGGTGACAACCGGGCAGGAGAAAATCGTTTCCCAGATGCTCGAAAAAAAAGCGCGGGTGCAGAAACTTGCGGTATATTCCCTGCTGGTCCCAGAAAACGTGAAGGGGTATGTGTTCGTCGAGGTGAACAGCGACGAGGACGCGGCAAAGCTCGCGCACAACACCCGCCATGTGAAGGGCATGCTAAAAAAGAACATCACTATTGACGAGATCCAGAAGATGGTCACGGTCGAAAAACCGGCGTCCATGACCGTGGAGGTCGGAGACATAGTGGAGATAAGGAGCGGCCCGTTCAAGGGGGAGAAGGCCCGCGTGACCAAGGTGGACGAGAACAAGGAGGAACTAGTGGTCGAGTTCGTAGAGATGGCAGTCCCAATCCCGACCACCATAAAGACAAAAATAGTAAAATTGTTCAAGAAGGCAGGGGACGAGAGCTAGGCCACTCGTCCTTTCCTTATTTTTATCGCCTTTTTCTTCTCCTCATTCCCTTTCAGGCAAGGTATGGAATTATTTTAAACCATTAGTGAGAAATCCGCTTGTGGTTCCATGTCCTTGAAGGAAAAAGACCCGGAGATTTATTCATTGATACGCAAGGAGGTGCAGAGGCAGCAGGACTGCATAGACCTCATAGCTTCAGAGAATTACACCCCTCCGGAAGTGCTGGAGGCGACGGGTTCGGTCCTTACTAACAAATATTCCGAGGGATACCCCGGAAAAAGATATTATGCAGGAAATGAATTCATAGACCAGGTTGAAACTCTTGCAATAGAACGGGCAAAAAAATTATTCGGAGTGGACCACGCGAACGTGCAGTCCCATTCCGGCTCAACCGCAAACTATTGCGCATACTCCGCGCTCTTGCTCGCGGGCGAGACGATAATGGGGTTGGAGCTTTCCCAGGGAGGGCACCTCACCCATGGCTCTCCGGTGAACTTTTCCGGCAAAACATACAAGGTGGTGAGCTATGCCGTGGACAGGAAAACGGAGATGCTGGATTTTGATGTGATCAAAAAGCAGGCGGTGGAGCACAAGCCCAAGCTCATAATTTGCGGATATACGGCATACCCGCGCACTGTCCACTTCGACAAATTCCGCGAAGTGGCGGACGCGTGCGGCGCATATCTGCTCGCAGATATTTCCCATATCGCGGGCCTGATAGCGGGCGGCGCCCACCCATCCCCCGCAAAATACGCGGACGTTATCACAACAACCACTCACAAAACCCTCCGAGGCCCGAGGGGCGCAATCATAATGTGCAAGGCGAATTTCGCGCAGATGATTGACAAGGCGGTTTTCCCAGGGGCGCAGGGCGGCCCGCTCGACCACGTCACCGCCGCAAAAGCAGTTTGTTTCCACAACGCGATGCAGAAGGACTTCAGCGACTATGCGCACCAGATTGTGAAGAATGCAAAAGTCCTGGCGCAGGAATTGCAGGCGCAGGGTCTCCGCCTGGTTTCCGGAGGAACGGACAACCACATGGTGCTCGTGGACCTCACCCCGATGGGAATCACAGGGAAGGATGCACAAATCGCTTTGGAGAAGGCGGGCATCATCTGCAACAAAAATACCATTCCATACGATACGCAAAAGCCCTTCGTCGCAAGCGGCATAAGGCTGGGAACGCCCGCCATGACCACGCGCGGAATGAAGGAAAGCGAGATGAAGGAGATTTCCGCTTTGCTCATGAAGGCACTGCACAAGAGGGCGGAGGATGCGGCGCTCGCAGCCATAAAGGAAGAGGTAAAAGCCCTCTGTTCCAAACATCCTGTATACAAGGAATACATGCACTAGGAGGATTTGATGATATTATCCGGAAAGGCGCTCGCAGCGGAAATAGAGGAGGAGCTGAAAAAGAGAGTGGAGAAGCTCGGATTCTCCCCCGGTTTAGATATAGTTATGGTCGGCGACGACCCCGCCTCACGCACCTATGTGGAGAAGAAGCTGAACAAGGCGGGGGACATCGGCATAAAAGGGAGATTGCACCACCTCACCGAGAGCACGACGGAAGAAGAGCTGCTCACTCTAATCTCAAAACTGAACGCGGACAAATCCGTGCAGGGGTTCATAGTGCAGATGCCGCTTCCGAAGCAGATAGATTCCCTAAAGATAATTTCCGCGATAGTTGCGAAGAAGGATGCGGACGGCCTCCATCCCCTCAACCTGGGAAAACTCGCGCAGGGAAGCCCTGCAACCGTATCGGCAACTCCCAAGGGGATAATGCGCCTGATTGATTATTACAAAATTCCTCTTTCCGGAGTGGAAGCCGTCGTAGTCGGAAGAAGCAACATGGTGGGCAAGCCCATCTCATACCTTCTTACAAACCGGGGGGCGACCGTCACCCTGTGCCACAGCAAAACGAAAAACCTCGCCGAGCACACGAGGCGGGCGGATTT
This sequence comes from Microcaldota archaeon, assembly GCA_013425455.1. GTDB lineage: Archaea > Micrarchaeota > Micrarchaeia > Anstonellales > Bilamarchaeaceae > CAIXOA01. The sequence continues at coordinate 3,343 of JACCLI010000014.1, forward strand.
GCTCGTAGTTGCGGTAGGCAGCCCCTACCTCATAAAGGCGGACATGGTGAAGGAAGGGGCGAACATCATAGATGTGGGGACCACCAAGCTCGCGGGAAAGATTGTGGGCGACGTGGATTTCGACCCGGTTTCCAGGAAGGCGAGCGTAACTCCCGTTCCGGGAGGCGTGGGCCCGCTCACCGTGATAATGCTGATGGAAAACCTGGTGGAGCTCGCGGAGAGGGCGAAAGCGGAGCCGCAGCCCGAGCCCGCGCCCTCACGAAGGCGGAAAAAGCAGGGTTAAAAACTTATCCCACCAACTTCATTACCACTTTTTAGGTGAACAAATGAAAAGATGCTCAACATGCGGAAGGCTCACAAAGGAGTACGCGGAATTCCCGTGCCCCCACTGCTCGGAGAAGACGGTCAGGTGCCACCACTGCAGGGAGATAAGGAACCCCTACAAGTGCAAGTGCGGGAATTTCGAAGGCCCGTGATAACATGGCAAAGGTATCGGTAACGCTCAAGGTATTCCCGGAAGACCCGTCCGGCCTCAAGGCGCTCAAGGCGGCAATCGGCAAAGTTGTCGACATCCAGGAGGCCAAGGAGGAAGACATAGGCTTTGGGGTAAAGGCGCTCGTGATACGCTTCCTTACGGATGAAGGCGGCGGAGTGGACGCGATAGAGGAAAAGATAGCTGCGATAGAGGGAGTGAGCCAGGTCCAGGTAACAAGCGTGGACAGGGCGGAGATCTGAACCCTATTTTTTTATGTAGCCGAAATACACATACGCTGCAGCAGCAGCCAGGAAAAGGAAAAGCACCACGTATGCCAGGGTCGGCTGCGGCCTGACGTTGATCTGCACCTCAGCGTTCTCGTATCCCTTTTTGGAAACGGTCAGCGTCTGCGTTCCGCTGCCCTTCGGTGTTATGGTTATCGTCCCGTCACCTGTGAACGTTTCACCGCCAATTGCCGCAGTAAGAGACGAGAGAGGCGCGTTGTCGTATCCCAGAACCCTTATCTCAAAAGGCTCCCCATCCTTCACGTCTGTTACATAGAGCACCTTCATCTTTGGCTTGGGGGCGTCCCCCTTTATGAGCTGTATCATGCTGAACGGAGAAGTCTCCATCCCGGCTGAATCAGAAACATAGCATTCTATCCCTATCACGCCGAACGGGAATGTGCTCGGGTCCAGGGTGTAATCCCAGCTTTCCGCGCCCACCTCGCTCCACTGCCCCCCTTCG
>JACCLI010000015.1 GCA_013425455.1 Microcaldota archaeon
GCGACATCCAGGGCGATGCGATTCTCATAAAGAAGGGGGATGTGGACATCCTGGTGGATGCCGGACCCACCCAGAAGGAAAGGGACCTTGTGAACGGCCTCCTGGAGGCGGGAGTGGATGATTTTGAGCTGGTGGTTTCAACCAACGACGACCCGGAGCACACGGGAGGGCTGAGATATGTTTCGACCAGGTTTATGTTCGGGGAGCTCTGGAGACCGGAGGAGGGAAGCGAGGCTTATACTGCTAATTTGAATTCCCTTGGCGCGGAGAGCTACAAATTCGTAGGCGTGGGGGATGTGAAGACAATAAACGGGGTAACTCTCACGGTTCTGAACCCTACAAAAGGGCAGGACAGGTTCTTTGATGTGAACAATGATGCGGTTGTGCTCAAGGTGGAGGACCGGGGATTGTGCGTGCTCCTTACCAGCGACATACTGGGGGCGCAGCAGCCGGTCGGCCAGCTGAGCGGGGAATGCGAGATTGTGCAATGGCCGAACCACGGGATGAGTGAGGGGCTCACGGAAGTAAACAGGCTCATGGACCAGACCAAGCCCAAGGTAATAGTGATAAGTGGAAGCGCGACGGACTGGACGAATTCCAGGCAGTCACTCAAACAGGCGGCGGTGCTGGGCGAGGGCCCGACCGCGGTGAGGAACATCACCATCCTTGAGAACTATCTTGGGAAGGACGTGAAGATAAGCTGGAATGGGATGAATTATACCGCTAAAGTGGAGCACTAGAACGGGGAGTCCCCCTCGGCCAGTATCTGCGCGAGGTCCCCGGGGCTCAGGGTTGGGGTGGACTCCTGCAGCTTCTCTTCCTGCGGAAGCAGGAAGTTCGCATCTTTCGCCAGCAGGTACGCGGCGTGGTCCAGGGCGATGTCGGAAACTATCGGGTCGGCATAGTCGAAGAGCAGCTTATACATTCTGGGGTAATCCTGCACCTCCCTGCTGCGCGTGAAGAGGCAGAGCGCGAAGAGCTTCTTGAACGAATCCGGCTGCCCCTCGCCGCCGGCGATGCCGTAGTGCTGTATGGCCTCAAGAGCCATCCTGCGCATCTTTGGGTCTGCAGTGAGGAAATCCAGGCCCTCCAGGGCCGTGTTGAACATGTCGGATATCTCCATCGGGCTCCTGCCCACCGCATACTGGTATCCGTCCTGGTCCGCCGAAACCTTCCTGCCTGGGAAAAGCCCTGCTATGTACTCGTGCATCCTGTCTATTTCCACCCGGAGCGCGGGCGGCAGGTTGCCCCTGCACAGGAGGCAGGTCAGGAACTCCTTTTCGCTGAGGTACATCACCCTGCGCGAAGGGTTGGCGCGCTTGTTGCAAAGGTTGTCCATGTTCCTCACGAGTACTGAGTAGGATTGCGCGATGCGCTGGTATTCGCCCACTTCCCTGAGAACCACTGTGGTGAAGTGGAACGCCGCCCTCGGGTCCGGCCTCCCCCTCGCGATGTCCATCCTCAGCATCTCCTTGAGGTGCTCGAACCCGGTCGCGACCCACCTTTTCTTCATGAGCCTGTAAATGGCTGAGCGCACCCCGGCCTCGCCCATCGCGCCTTTCGCATCGTCGGAATTCAGGCCGGCCGCTATCCCGACCGCGTCTATGAGCAGTATGTTGTTCCTTGAGAAGAATTCCAGGAAGAGCGCCGGGTTCGTGCGCGTGCATATGCACCACGCGACCGCGCGGAAGAAGCCGTTCCTCATATCCGTTTCAGTGACGCCCGAGCCCTCCACCGGGCAGGGGTTGTGGAACACGAAGCGCACGAGCTGCTCTACGAGGGCCTTGGCATCTGTATCGGAAAGCATGCCCTTCGCCTTCATCGCGTTGAACTTTCTCAGAAATTGGTCGGAAATCGTGCCTATGGGGGCCCCGACCGCCGACTCCACCAGGTAGGAAGGCCTGCCTCCGGAGCATACTATCCCGAGGCTGTGCTGCCCTTCCGCAGACGCGCGCTTCAGGGCGGAGAATTCAGAAACCGCATCCTCTATGAGGGAATTCAGCAGGACCTCCTTTGCGGGGTGGCTGAGCGAGAGGCACCAATGGTCAAGGCGCCTCTTGATGTCCGGCGATTCCTCGTGCTCCTTGCTTGCCCTCTTTTTGCGCAGGCGCGGGAGGCCCGCGTCAGCCCATAATTTTTTGGAAAGCAGATCTGAAGCCGCGGGCGGCGTCCCGGTGGGGATTCCACCGAGCGGAGCGGCGGAAAACTGCATGATGGTGTCCTCCAGAGAAGGCAGTCTGCCCTCCGTCTTGATGAATTGCAGGCCAGACCAGTCCATGGGCTCCCTTTTCCTCTGGGCTCTTGGGATGTGCGTTTCTCCAGGCAAAGGGCGGGCCTCCGGGCTCGGCGCCGGGGGGGACCGGGCTGGCGAGGCAGTCTCCGTTTTCTTCCATCTTTCCTCAAGTTCCCTCATTAGCATGCTGGTGCGGGTGAGCCTTGGCCTGGCGGTTTCCGGATGCGCGCTTGCCGCGGGCGGGCGGGTTTCCGGCCCAGGGCCGGATGCGGCCGGCGGTTTGCTGTCCGCCCCTTTATCTATTCCGGAAGCAAGCGGTTCCACCTTGGGCCTTTCACGGAGCGTATCAACGCGGGACCTGAAGCCGCCGCTGGGTGCGGGCGGAAGCATGGCCTGCCTTGGGCCTTTTGAATCTCCGTTCTGGTCGGCCATAAACATAATATTAAGGCGGGGAAGGGTTTTTAAAAGACACACTTTTACATAAATATGCACAAACTTATCTTTAAATGCACTTCCGGGGAATAGGAAACCGATGTTCGGCACTTCTGGGATCAGGGGAATCTATGGAAAGGATATTACGCCTGAGCTGGCGCTTAAGGTGGCGAATGCGTTTGCCGAATCTGATGTTTCCATTGGGCGGGATACCCGGGAAAGCGGGGTTCCGCTTGCTTTTGCCTGCATGAGCGGCGTTTTGAGCTCTGGGAATGATGGAATTGGGCTGGGGATAGTTCCTACCCCTCTTGTTGCCTTTGCGACCATGAAATTCGGGGGAGGGGGGATAATGGTGACCGCTTCCCATAACCCTGCGGAGTATAACGGGCTGAAATTCATGCGGAAGGGGCGGGAGATAAGCCGCGCGGATGAGAAAAGGGTCCTGGAGAGGCATAAGAAGGAGATGGAATATGGGGCGGAGCCTGGCGAGCGGAGAAAAGAGGAAATTATCCCTGACTATATTGAGCTTGTGAAGAAGAATGTTGATTGCAAGCTTATTGGGAAGAAGAAGCCAAAGGTTGTTGTGGATTGCAACGGAGCTGGGGCGGTGGTTACGCCCTACCTGCTTAGGGAGTTGGGGTGCAGGGTGGTTTCCCTCAACTGTGAAATGAGGGGCTTTAATCGGCCTTCTGAGCCGAATAAGGAGAACCTTTCCTGGCTTTCCTCCGCAGTTCGGGCATGCGGGGCGGATTTCGGAGTTGCGCATGACGGGGATGCGGACCGCTGTGCCATTGTTGATGAGCTTGGGGAGTTGCTGAATGCGGATGTACAGCTTGCGCTCATGATTGAGGAGGAATTGACGCGGAAGAAAGGAAGGGTCATCAGTTCGGTGGAGAGTTCGCTAATTGTGAAGGAGACAGTGGAGAAGAGCGGCGGCGAGTTTGTGATTACCCCTGTGGGGAGCGTGCATGTGAGCGAGGAGATGGAGAAGAGCGGCGCGGTTTTCGGGGGGGAGCCGGCTGGGGAGTACGTCTTCAGGGGCGGGGTCGGGGTTCCGGATGGGGTGATGGCTGCGGCGAAGTATGCGGAATTGTTCTGCTCAAAAGGAAAATTGAGCGCGCTTGCCTCTAAATTTAAGACCAACCCGATGGCGAGGGAGAAGTTCAGGACGGCGGATAGGGCCAAGGCAATGGAGAAGATAATGGGGACGCTGAAATTGGACGGGAAAGCGAACAGGGATGACGGGATACGGGTGGATGGGGAGGGGTATTGGGTTCTGGTTCGCCCTTCCGGGACGGAGAGTATTATCCGGCTGACGGCGGAAGCGAAAACGAAGGAACTGCTTGACAAGGTTGCGGGCAAGGCACGGGAAGCGATAAAGAAGGCTGTTTAGGCGTTAGTTAATTTCTTATTCTCTTGCGCAGGAATAGATATGGGTGGAATCGTTGAAAGCAATAGTTCTTGCTGGTGGGGAAGGCGAAAGGATGCGCCCCCTTACATATACGCGGCCGAAGGCAATGCTACAGGTGGCTGGCAAGCCGCTTGTGTGGCACGTATTGTCTAATCTGAAGAAGGCGCGCATAAATGAAGCCGTAGTGGTCGTGAAGTACAAGAAGGAACAGGTTATCGATTATTTGAAGGAAGAGAAGCTCGGGATGACGATAGAGTTCGCGGTGCAGGGGGAGAAGCACGGAACTGCCGCGGCGATTGAGGCGGCTAGGGAAAAAGCGGGCGAGGACTTTCTTGTGGTTGCGGCGGACAATGTTTCTGACGCAGAGATTTACAGGGACGTGATTGAGAAGTATGATGGGAGGAAGACCGTTGCCCTCAAAAAGACGGACGAGCCGCACAGGTACGGAATCGGGGAAGTGAAAGAAGGGGTGCTTGCGGGGATGGAGGAGAAGCCTGAGAAGCCCAAGAGCAACCTCGCGAACATTTCGGTTTATGCGTTCAATAAGGGCATTTTTGATGAGATAAAGAAATTGGCCCCCTCTTCGCGCGGGGAATATGAGATTACGGATGTGTTGAAAGGCGCGCACGTGGTGGAGACGGAGGACTTCTGGATGGATGTGGGCTATCCGTGGCATTTGTTCAGGCTGAACGAATATCTTCTGGAAAAAATGGAGGCGAACGCGGGCACGGTGGAGAATTCCACTGTGAGGGGGAAGCTCATAATGGAGGGGGGCGCGGAGGTTGTGGATAGTTTTGTGGAGGGAACTTCGTATATCGGAGCGGGGACCAGGATTGGGCCGCACGCGCTGCTCCGGGGATTCAACTCCATTGGGAAAAACTGTGAAGTGGGCGAGTCCACCACGGTAAAAAACAGCATTCTATTTGACGATGTGAAGGCGAAGCACCTTTCCTACATCGGGGATAGTGTGGTCGGGCAGGGGGTTAATTTTGGCTCGGGGACTCAGATTGCGAACTACAGGTTTGATTCCGGCCATGTGAACGTGCTCACTGAAAAAGGATGGGTTAATTCCGCGAGGAAGAAGCTTGGGGCAATCATAGGGGATAATGTGAAGTTCGGGGTTCTTTCTTGTACTATGCCTGGGAAGACCATCGGGAATGACTGCTGGATTGGGAGCGGAGTGGTCGTGAACAGAAATTTGAAAAGCGGGCAGAAGCTGTTCCTGAAGCAGGAGCACGTGACTACGGAATAGGAAGGCGATTGAATACAGCACCTTATCGTTGGAGTGGACCCGGGCGTATACACTGCTTTTGCGGCACTTAACCTGAAAGGGGAGCTGGTTGCTTCGGGATGCGAGAAGGAGGCGAGCGATGAGAGGGTAGTGGAAATTATAAGGAAGGTGGGTGTGCCTTCCCTGATTGCGAGCGATGTTAATCCGCCCCCGAGCTTTGTGCAGAAGGTGGCTGCGAGGTTCAATGTGAGGCTGGCCTATCCTGTGCGGAGCCTTACGCAGGAGGAGAAAAAAACGATGGGGAGCTTCATTGATGACGTGCACACAAGGGATGCGTACGGGGCCGCGATGAAGGCGTACCATGCGTACGAGAACCGGCTGAGGCAGATTGAAGGGATGGAAACCTCATTGGATAGGGATTTGCTGAAGCACATGGTGGTGCAGGGATACTCCCTGCATAATGCGGAATTGATGCTGACGAGGAAGGAGGAGAAGAGGGTGGGCGCGGAGGAGGAGAAGGAAGTGAAGAAGGAGGGGCTGGAGCATAAGAGAGATGAACGGGTAATGAGGCTGGCGGAGGAGAATGTGAACCTTAGGAAGGCGCTGGAATACGAGAAGGCGCGGATTGCGGAGATGGAGGAGCAGTTGAAGCGAGCCAAGAATGCGAGGGTCGGGGAGGTGGCGAGGGATTCGGAAGTCAGGAAGCTGAAGGAGAGATTGGAGAGGGCTGAGAGATACATATTCTTCTTGAAGAAGAAAAAGCGCGGTGCGTAAGGAGTACGTGTAAAGGGTTGCAAAGTGAAGTGGGAGGGGGGCTGACAGACGCTATTTTCGCAGCGGCGAAAATGCGCGCATTTTTCCAGCGGGAAAAATAGCGTAGAAGAAAATGGGGGGAGCACCCTCCCCGCGTTTTCTCTAGAGCATCTGTGGGATGTCCTGCGCGTTGAGCCCGAGGTGCATGAACTGAAGCTCGGTGAGGGAAACCCAGCGAGCCTCCTCATGCTCCAGGCCTAATTCGTATTTGTCTGAGCTGATTTCACCCTTGTAAACTATGTAGATGGAGTGTTTTTCGGTCCCTTCCTTCTCATAAGTGGCGGATGTTATTCCAACTAATTTGAGGGAGTGCGGCGCGAGGCTTATTTCCTCCTTGCACTCTCGGATTGCGGCGGCGTAGGGGTCCTCGCCCCATTCAACGCCTCCGCCGGGGAATTCCCAGATGTTGGAGCCGCGGCGGCGCACAACGAGGAATCTGCCTTGGAAAGATGGGACCAGGTAAGCGTTTATTTCCTGGATGTGCTTCCCCTTCTCTTTGACGCTCATGGTTCAGAATGGGTAGCAAAAAGATATAATGATGAGGGCTCAGGGCGTTGACGGCCTCTTGGGGCCCTTTGGGAAGAGGTCCTTTGCCGCATCCTCGTCCACGAATTCCAGGGCGCGGTTGCAGAGCGGGCAGCGGAATGAATTGTCGGATGCCGCCGCGAACTCATATACGCTTTCTGTGCCGCATTTGGGGCAGTAATAGTATTCGGAGCTGGAGATGTCGCTGGGCGCGGATTCCATCCTGAGCTGCTCGTCCACCCATCCCCTGGTCTTGTCCATGTTGAGGGACCAGAAATAGGAGAACCAGCCTGTTTCGGAATCCTTGTAGCGGTTGTACTGGACCACGCCGATGTTGTGGAGCTTGTTGAGCGTTGCGCGGACGTCGCTTATCTTTATCTTGAGCTTCTTGGCGAGGTCGTCGTCGCTGAGCTCCTTTGAGAATGCCTTGACTATATCGAGTGTGTGCTCGCCGCCCGCGTCTATGAGGAGCTGGCGGATCTTCGCGTCGTCGAGAAGGGTGCGCAGTTCCGGGTTTGGCTTCGGGGCCGGCTCCCTCTTCTTTGGCGCCTCCTTCGGAGTGGATGGTTTGGATTTTGCTGCTTTGGATTTGATGCTGAGTTTGGATTTTGGCCAGGATTTTACTTGGGGCAGGCGCTTTGCGGAGCGCTTGAAGGTGCGCTTCTGGACTTTTGCCCTGCGGGAAACCTTCCGGCTTGCCCTGGAGCGGACGCTGGCCTTGGCCCGGGCGGATTTTGCCGCACGGGAGGGCTTTCTTGCACTCGGCCCCTTTTTTTTCTTAGAAGAGCGACTGGCTTTGCCTGCCATCATACCACTTTTATACTTACGCGGGCGTTCTATTTAAACCTATCTGGGAGGAAAGGTTTTTTAGACGGGGAAACGTAAATAGTGAGCGTATGCGGCCGGATAGTTATTGCCACGTATGCAAGGGCACCAGGCACATGTGCGGGCTGGATTACTGCCCCCTTCTCAGCAAACTCAGTGCCATGAGGAAAGGCCAGGAAAGCCTGGGCAAGAAAACCATTTTTGGAGAGAGCGCGGAGGTGTTTGTGGGGAGCTTCGGATACCCTTCCGTGTCCTGGGGGCCGGTGCTGCCCCTGAAGGAGTACGCGGGCGAGCGGGAGATTTACGAGATGGGGTATGCGAAGATAATAGAGCACCGCGTGAATGTGGTGCGCGGGAAGAGGTATGGGGGGATAAGGCCGTCCGGAAAATTGGCGGACGAGACGCAGGACGTTGCGATGAGCGTGCGGCCGATAGATGTGGAGATGATGTTTTCGAAGGAGCCGGTTTTTGACATGAAATTCTCGTCCGTGGCGCAGCCTATAGGGGCGTCCGGGATGATGAAGGATGTGCGTCTTTGCGAAAACCCGAAGATTCCGAAGAAGGCGGACGAGCTGCTGCATGAGAGGGCGCGGGCGAGGGAAATAGCGACGGAGATGTTTGAGGCCGGGCTGGACAACTATTACATCACGAAAGTGCTTTCCGCGGGATTGCTGGGCATGAAGGAGAACAGGAAGATGGTGCCAACGAGATGGAGCATCACGGCGACGGACGACATGCTGGGGAAGCACCTGATGGAAAGGGTGCGGGAGTACCCGGAGGTTTCGGATTTCTATGTGCTGAGCCATGAATCCCTATCGAACCATTTTGAGATACTTGTGACGCCCGGGAAATGGGAGTTTGAGAATTTCGAGGCGTGGGCCCCGGGAACTATCTGGACGCTGGGGAGCGCGAATTTCCGGGTGAGTGAGGAGCACGAGCCCTTTGAAGGGAGGACCACTTATGCGGAATCGCAGGCCGGTGGGTATTACGCGGTGCGCATCGGGGTGTTGGAGTTTTTGGAGCGCATACGGAAGCAGGGGAGGGTAGTGTCCATACGGGAGATTTATGAGGGGTACCAGGTGCCTGTGGGCGTTTTTCAGGTGAGGGAGAACGTGCGGGACGCGACGCTGAGCGTGAGGAAATACTCCACGCTTGGGGAGGCGCTGGAGTCCGCCGGGAGCAGGCTGCGGAAGGGGGTGTCGGAGTATGCTAGGCGCAGCAAAATCCTGACGCAAAGAAGGCTGGATGAGTTCTTTTGAAAATGATATGTAACCATGGTTACATTTAACCGGGAATAAACGATGTTTTTTAAAATAAAAAGGGGAAGGTGTTGCATGGAAGTCAGAGAAAGCTGCGGCATAGTCGCCGTCATATCAAAAAAAGGCGGGCCTGTGGCTAACCTTGTTTACAACGGAATGCTCGCTGTCCAGCACAGGGGCCAGGACGCCGCTGGCATAGTAATTTACGACGGAAAGAAATTGAACGGGAAGAAGGGGCTCGGGCTGGTGTCCCGAATATTTTCCGAGAAGGATGTTTCTGTGAAGGGAAGCATCGGGATTGCACACACGCGGTATCCGACCACGGGCACATGCGAAATGGTGGATGTGCAGCCGTCCATGCTGCAAAAGATGGGGCTCGCGGTCGCGCACAACGGGCACATCGCCAATTATGCGGAGCTGCGGAAGGAATTCGAGAAGAAAGGCATCATGTTCGGGGGGACTGTGGACTCTGAGGCGATACTCCACCTGCTTGCCGAAGCATTCTCCGCTGGAATGGATATTGAAGGCGCGGTCAGGCACGCGATGGGAACGCTGGACGGCTCATATTCGGTTGTGGCGATAAAGGACGGCGTGCTGTTTGCATTCAGGGACCCGCATGCGATAAGGCCGCTGGAGCTCGGGGAAAGCGGGGATGCATATTTCGCCGCATCCGAAACCGTGGCGTTTGACATAAACGGGGCGAAGCACCTCGGGGCGCTGGGTGGGGGCGAGATGGCGATACTCGGCGCGGGCGGGTTCCAAAAAAAGATGATTTCGCTTTCCACGCATAGGCACTGCATGTTCGAATATGTTTATTTCTCCAGGCCGGATTCCATAATAAACGGCGTGGAGGTGCACGAGGCAAGGCGGAGGCTTGGTGAGGCGCTCGCCAAGGAGGCGCCGGTAAAGGCGGATGTGGTGATTCCAATACCGGACACCGCGAGAACCGCGGCCCTTGCTATTTCAAGGATTCTGGGGATAGAATACGAGGAAGGGATAATCAAGAACAGGTACATCGCCCGCACGTTCATAATGCCGGACCAGAGGACGCGCGTCGCAGCGGTCAAGGCGAAGCTCAATCCGATAAGGAGCGTGGTTGCAGGGAAGCGCGTGATTGTTGTCGACGACAGCATCGTGAGGGGGACGACCACGAAGGAAATACTCAAGATGATAAGGAACGCTGGCGCTAAGGAAATCCACATGCGCGTTACCTGCCCGCCCATACGGCACCCGTGCTTCTATGGGGTGGACATGTCCACGTACGAAGAATTGATAGCAAACAAAAAAACTGTGGACGAGATAAGAAAGTTTATAGGGGCGGATAGCCTTTATTATGTTTCACTGGAAGGCTTGAAGAAGGCAATCGGGCTCGGGCTTTGCACAGGATGCCTGGACGGAAATTATCCGACGGAATATGGAAATAAGCTTGCAAAAGAAAAGGGGGGTTCAAGTGGCTGTGGTTGCGGTTGATCCGGGAATGATTGGGAAGAGGAGCGGGCTCTCAAAGGACAAAATAATTGATATGCTGACCAGGATGGGGGCGCCCACCGAGGAGAAGGAGGGGCAGCTCGTTGTAGAGGTCACGCCGAACAGGCCGGACCTGTTTTCTACGGAAGGGATTCTGCGCGCGCTCTCATGCTACAATGGGGGAACGGCGCCGACGCACAAGGTGAAGAAGGCGGATTACAGGATGTCCATTGGAAAGGGCGTGGAGGCAATACGGCCCTTTGTGCGCTGTGGGGTCGTGAAGGGATTGAAGATAGACGGTGAAACGATACAGAACCTCATGCAGATGCAGGAGAAACTGCACGATACGGTCGGGAGGAGGCGAAAGAAGGTCGCAATCGGCATCCATGATTTGAAGGAAATAAAATTCCCGCTCGAATATGTTGTTGGAACGGACGAGACATTTGTGCCGCTTGATTGCGACGAGGAGATGGGCATGGACGATGTCCTGGACGAGCACCCGAAAGGGGTCGCCTATTCCGCCCTGGCAAGGCACGGGAAGGTCGTGATCAAGGACCGGGATGGAATAATCTCCTTCCCGCCGATAATCAACAGCGAGAGGACGCGTGTTACGGAGAAGACGAAGGATGTTTTGCTCGACGTGACCGGAAGCTCGAAGGAGGCTGTGGAGGGGGTGCTGAACATAATCGCGGCCTCGTTTGCGGATGCGGGCGGAACGCTCTATTCTGTGGAAATGGGGGGGAAGGACTATCCGGATATGGAATGGAAGAAGATGAAATACGATGAGGCAGAAACTAACCGTGTCCTTGGCCTGGAGCTTGGCAAGAAGGAGATCAAGGCGGCCCTTGAGAAGATGGGTTATGGATTCAGAGATGGATATGTGTTTGTGCCGCCATACAGGATGGACATCATTTCTTTCATAGACATAATAGAGGACGTGGCGATAGGGCACGGATACGAGAAATTCACTCCGGAGCTTCCTCAGCTTCCGACCATCGGTGCGCTGGCTGACGCGGGGGAAGGAATCCACGCCGCGATGTGCGGCATGGGATTCCTTGAGGCGAAGAATTATGTTCTGACCAACGAAAGGATGCTGGAAGGGACCAAGGACAAGGGAAGGGTGAGGATAGCGAATTCCACGAGCGAGGAGTTCGGCCTTGTCAGGACCTCCCTCATTCCGGGGCTGCTCTCCACTTGCCAGACAAACAAAACGAAGGGCCTTCCGCAGAAATTCTACGAATTGGGCGGGGTCTGGAACGGAAGGGAGGCACGGCGGCTCGGGTTTGTGTTAATCGGAAACAGGGCCAATTTCTCGGTCGCGCAATCAGTGTTGCAGACCCTGGCCAAGGAGCTCTGGATGAAACCCGAGCTAAAGGCGGTTCCTGATGAACGATTCATTCCGGGGCGGTGCTACTCGGTTTCTGCGGGCGGAAGGGAACTCGGCCTGATTGGAGAGATTGCGCCGCAGGTGCTTGAGAAACACGGCCTCGAGTACCCATTGGTTGCATGCGAACTTGAGCTCTAGATTACTTTCTTAAGGCGGTTCTGGCGCGGATGCTTTTCTGGATTATCATTTGGATAGCCGACCGGAAGTATGCATATCGGCAGCCCGTCCTCATTGAGAATCTCCTTCACCTTTTCTTCATTGAAAGCTCCGACCCAGACTGTCCCTAGCCCGAGGTTTTCTACAGCTAGCTGTGCATACGCAGCGGCGACTGTGGCATCCATGGTTGCATAGAGTTTGCCGCGCTCCCCATATTTCTTTGAAGAAACCGGGGCCTTTGCGAAGAAGACGAATACCGCGGGCGCCTCTGATATGAAGCCCTGGCCGAATGCGGCTTCTGCCAGCTTTTCCTTTGCCTTCTTTTCCTTCACTAAATAGAAAGAATAGCTCTGCAAATTCCCAGCGGAAGGGGCGAGGTTCGCGGCTTCCACGATTGATTTTATCTGCTGCTCCGTGAGCGGCTTCGGCTTGAACGCCCTTCGGCTTCTCCTTGCTTTTATAAGGTCGAAATATTCCATGGAAAAATATCGAAGACAAGAGATATTAATTGTTGCACCGGGATTAGTAACTATGAAGAGTCTACTTCTGATCTTGGCATGTTTGGTTTTTTTCTTTTCTTATGGTTTCAGCGCACCTGAAAATTATCCCAGGCCCTGGGAAAACGCTGGTTGGGTCGCGCAGAACGAGCATATCGCGGATTTGGGTTTCACGCAGATATGGTTCGTGCTTGAGCCTACGATGAACGTGACCCAGATGGATGCGCTCGGGCTAATGCTGCCTTTCCAGGAAAGCCTTGAAGAAAGCCAGGTTGACGCCATTTTTTCAGAATGCACGCAGAAGGATTGTGCCGCTGCGGAACCGCTTGGTGCAGCAGTAAGGGACAAGCAGTTTGCTGACGAAGCGGTACGATATACGCAGATAAACCAATTTATGCCGTTCGGACCGATGGATACTGTTGTTGAATCCATACACGCCTGGAACATTTACAATTATGCGCAGAATTGGAAGTCGGCCATGGGCAACGCCCTTGAAGCGGCGGAAATGACTGGAGCGGAGCTTAATGGGAAAAGGGCTACCGCAACACAGTATCTCGGGGCGATAAGCAAAAGCGGAATATGCGACCGGGATTACGCGGGCCCTTCCACCGGAATATGCACCGGGGCAATAGAGGATGTTGCATGCAACAGCACTGGCCTCTGGGATTCGATACCTGACATGAAATGGTACCCTGCCTGCATGCGGAATGAGTGGGCTGCTTCTGCAAAATTGGATGGAAGATATGCGAACATAACCTCCGGATACGAGAATGCGCTTGAACAGTTGGAAATCCTGCGCGTTGGCGCGGAAGAGAAACGGGTGGAAGCAGATGGGGAAAGCCGCCTGCTATCCCTGCATGAGTTGAATAGGATAACCATAGGCGCACAGAGCACGGATGTGACCGGGGTTTCCAGCATAAGGAATGAGTATTCCCAGGCAAACATCCAATATGCGGAAGCGAATTCCCTTATGGCGAATGCGGAAAGGACCGCATCTTACCGAGGATATGGATGGTACAAGACACTGTACTCTTTGTTGCTCGGAGCGGCCGGAAAGTATGATGGTTTTATCGCAAGCACGGATTCGCTAATCGAGGGCGCGCAAACTGTCGTGGGGCAGCAGAAACTGCTTGCCGAGGAAGATTTGAATGGCGCGGAAATGAATTCCGGCAGCCTCACCCAGAACGGGCAGCTGCATCTCCAGCTCGCCAAGGATGCCTGCGCATTTGCCGGCGCTGAGACCGCGCTCGGAATAAAGTTCGAAAAATACGGTGAATGCAGGATGCATGCAAGAATAGCAACAATGAACCTCGAGACCGAGAACACAACCGGGCTCGATGTTGCTGTTGCCGAGGCCGATGCCCTCATCAAAAAGGCAGAAACCGATGGGATTGACACGTCTACCGAAAAGGCGCTGCTTCGGATAGTAAAGGAGAGAAAACCCGCGAGTTCACTTTCATTGCTCTCCAGAATAAGGGATGGAGTTTACGAAAAGGCGGCACTGAAATACGCGGGCCTGCCTTCGGAAAGGGCGCGCCTCATGGCGATAGTAAATGGCGGCGGTTCTCAGCTTGCGTTCCTCAAAACATGGTTTGAAGGGGAGGGATGCTACGCAGGGGATGCGCTGGATTACACATGCGCGCTGGGAAGGCTTTCGTCCATGGAGGAGTCCTACGCGAAAATAGATGAAGAGGTGCTGCTACGCGCCGGAGAGGTTATTGGAAATGCGCTGATGATTGATTATTACGAAACAGGCACTGCCGCCAGCCTGCATGGGGAAAGTGAATATGGCCTCGTTGTCCAAGTGAAGAATGTGCTTGGGATAGGCGCGGACAATGTAATGTTTGATGTCCCGGCGGGTGCGGAGCTGAGGAGAATAGACCTGGTTGATGGAAAAGAGAGGGTGAGGACGGTCGCCTATGAAAACGGCGTGGCGACTATACAGCTTTACAACATAAGCGCTGGCGAGGCTGTTGTTCTCAGATTCTCAAGAAATTACACCCCGTGCACAACCAGCGATTACGGCGTCAATGCTGTTGGCGAGGCGGACGGGGACGCCGAAGTAGTTGAACATATGAAACTTGATTGTTCAAATGGTGTGGATGCGCTTTACGTAGGAGACGAAGCCGAACAGGCACGCCTGGACGGAGAAACGACTAGTGTGAGCAATGGCATAGCCCGCACATGGATCAGTGTGGGGAAGCATGAGCTTGAGTTGATGCGAAAGGTCAGTGATGCTTACTCCATATCAAAAGGCCAGGAAACGGCAAACACTATAGGGATGAAAACCTCCGTAGAATATATGCTCGACATCATTCCTGATATGGATCTGGATTATGTCCCGATAATCATAGACGAAAGCGCCAAAAAGCCAACAAAACTGGAAGTGCTCGCATACACGGGCGAACGGATAACGAACCAGAAAAATCTGGGCTCTGGCGTAACATACCTTGAACTGAACGGGTTGGAGGGGGGGCAAACCGCGAAGCTGAGGGTCCGCTACGAGTTCTCTGACGCAAAGGAGCATGTTGAACGCGAGATTTCCTTGCTTTCAAACATGAGCCTTGGGGGCACCGCAAGATCCTACCTAAACAATGCATCCGCACTTTATGCAGCCGGAGAATATGACGAGGCACTTTCCGCGCTCGAAATGGCCCGCGCGCAGATGGAAAAGGATGCGAAGGAGAGATTGAAACTGGTTGAGAAAGACCAAGAACTCAGGGATGAAATAGGCAGAAAATTATCAGAATTACGGGCCGCCATAGATGCTGCGGAATCCCAGGGTGTTGACGAAAGCCATGTGGATGAGATGCAGGCCCGGGCAGGATATTTGCAGGACATGCTTTCCAGGAACCTGACTGGAACATCAACAACCAGCCCGCTGGAGGATGTGGATCTCGGATGGGAGGGCAGGGAACTGACTAAAATACAGAAATATCTCAGGGATAGCGAGGCAAAAATAAAGAAGGAATGGATGGCACTGGGGATAGACGACGCGAATATGAGCTCGGCTGTGATGAAGCTGGAGGAAAAGAACGCGTTTTTCTCAGGAACGATGATGTTTGATGATGCGATAGGCGCGCTTTCAGCCGTGCAGACGGCACAGGCGGCTCTGGAAGGCGTAAAGGCTCGTTACAATTCAGAAAGTGCAAACGAGAAGACCGTTCTCCAGGCCGCGGTGAGCGATGCGATTGAAACGCTGGGCAGATACGAAGATGAGAGAAACTCCGTTCCGCGGGGGCACGCCATGGCATCAATATTCACCAGGAGCCCATCATGGATCCGGGAGAAGCTCGGCAGCCTCAACAAGAGCGACGATATTGATGCCGCAATCAGCGAAGCCGCATCGTTGGAAGGCGAGATGGAGGGTGTGATTAAGGTATTGAAAGGCGAGAGTGAGCGGATTGGAGAATCTGTGGATGATTTATACAAAGAAGAAAAGGGCTCGATGGATGATGCTGGCAAGACTATGGTTGAAAATGCAGTGGAAAGCGCCGAAAGCTACTACAACCAAAAACATTATGTGAAGGCTGTGTTGGCGTACGAAAATGCCCTTGCCGCCATGGAGAATGGCGGCGGTGATAATCTGGATATGCTTATCCTGGCGGTAACCGCATTGCTCATAATCGGCATTGTCGCCGTGCTGTTGCTTCGTGGAGGAAAGAACCCGTTTCCGGCGCAGGGAAAGAAAGAGGCGGTTAAAAAATTGAAAAGAGCGCCGGCCGAAGAAGACCTTGAGTGAGTTAAGAGAACATCCCGAGCTGGGACTGTCCCTTCGGCTGCTCGGGAAGATTTGTCTTTTTCTCGCTTTCCGGAGAGAACCTCTTCCGCTCCAGCTCCTTTTGCAATGAAAGGAGTATTTCCTTCATCTTCTGCTCCCGTTTCTTGGATGCCCAGTAATAATACTCGTCCCGGGTTGCCCGCGTCATCAACACATAAACGGAGCCGTCCTTGAACCTCCCGGCCCGCCCCCTTCTTTGGATTGAGCGTATTTCGCTCGGGATGGGTTCGAAAAAAATTACTGAGTCCACGGCGGGTATGTCGAGCCCCTCCTCCCCGATCGAGCTTGCGATGAGTATGCTGAATTCATCATTCCGGAAAGCATCCATCGTCTCCTCCTGGTTCTTTCTTGTGAAGCCGTTGCGCTTTCCGACAAAAATCCTTGACTTGTGCCCTGTTTGGTCCAGAACCTCCTTAAGCCGGTTTATTTGGTCCCTGTATTGGACGAAGAGGATTATCTTCTTCCCCTGCATCGACGATAGGAGTTGGAGGAGTTTCTCTGTTTTGGGGTGGTCGCCTGCAGACATGACAATTTGTTTTATCTTGGCGATTTCCGTGCTTTTTGTTATTGCTCGGGCGGATTTTGAATCGTGTGCATTCAATTTATCCAAATAGAGAAGGAATGGGTGGGGGCCCTGGGTCTGGAGAAGTTCCTGCATGTGCAAAAGATGCAGGAGTGTATAGTAGTAGGACAAAAGAGAATATTTCATGGGGTGTTTCATGGCCCGCAGGCGCTGCCCATACAGCATAAATTGTTGTTTGGAGGTTGTTGGCGGCTTCATGAACGATGAGGATAGTTTTTGTGTGTAGAATGAAATAATGGAGGATAAAATCGTATCCGCTTCCTTGAGTTTGGGTGAAAGGTCCACCTGGATCCAGTTGCTTTCCATGGTTTTTATGAATGGCCTTACGTCCGGGTCGAATTCGGTCCGTATTTCGATGTTTTTTATCCTGAGGTTGCCAAGGACCTCTTTTATTCGCGTCTTGTCACCGCCGGGCGAGGCGGTGAGCGCAAGGAAAAGGCAGTTTTCCGGAAGGTTTTGCGCAATTTCAACATAGGCGTAGTCCCCAACCGCCCGGTGGGCCTCGTCAAAAACCACGAGGCGGGTCTTTTCTTTTGGGTAAATGTTGTTTTTGATATCGTTCCTGATTGTTTGGGGGGTGGAAACAAAGATTTTGGAGGTATAGAGCTCTTTGCGTTTCTTTTTGGCTGTCTCGCCGGTTACTAAAGAAATTTCGTTTTCTGGCAGTGTAAGTATGTTTCTTATGCTAATATTGTGCTGCCGGGCCAGGGGTTTTGTTGGTGTTAGAAAAAGGGCCTTTCCACCTTCAGAAATCGTTTTTTCTATCAAAGATAATGCGATGAGTGTTTTGCCCAGCCCCGTTGGCAGAACCACCAACGTATTTCCATTGTTTTTGATGGAATTGATTATTTGTGCTTGGTAGGCTCGGGGCTCCAGATTCATAATTCAATATTGGAGTAAAGGGATTAAAAGAAGGGGGTCTGGAGGGGGTGTGTTTCCACTATTCTTGGTTCGTATGATATGATAAATGATATGAATTTAAACTAATTGTAACCATGGTTACATTGTGTTCGCATGTTGGTTTATATCTACGATATCAAAACGGCTTTGAAAAATTATAATCGTGTTAAACGTGTCTTTTACTACAACCTGAACAAACAAGGGCTCTCTAAATATTACTGGAAGACCAAATCAGTTCTCGTCGCCCCAAACAACATGGAACTGGCCGTCGACCGGTTTTTCAAAGAATACTCTAAATTTTGCGTTGTCTACAAAATAAGATGCAAGCAAATTGACGAAGTTGAATAGTGGAAATGAAGGGGGTCCCCCTACTTCCTTTTGCCAGACCATTCCTTCAGGAACGAGGCCACAAGCCGCACCCCCTTTCCAGTGGGCCCTTTGCAGAAATAGCCCGATTCACCGTCACTCCACCCAACACTGGCGATGTCCAGATGGACCCAGGGCGTGCTTCCAACAAATTCCTTAAGGAACGCGGCTGCCGTGATTGTTCCGGCCTCGCCACTTTCGCTTCCTATATTCTTCAAATCCGCATAGTCCCCCTTTATCATCTCACTATATTCCTTCCACAAGGGCAGTTCCCAAACCCGCTCCTGCGCCTCGAGACCGCAGTCATACATCTCCTTCATAGCACCCTTATCCGTTCCAAGCATTCCAATCCCATGCTTCCCAAGGACAATAACCACTGCGCCAGTCAATGTGGCCGCGTCTATAATCAGATTTGGTTTTGCCTCGGCGGCATATGCAAGCGCATCCCCAAGGATGAGCCTCCCCTCAGCATCAGTGTTCACTATCTCTACGGTTTTTCCATTGTACATCCTTACAATATCCCCGGGCTTCGTCGCGCTTCCGCTCGGCATGTTTTCTGTCGCGGGAAGAAGCGCAGTTATCTTCAAGGGAATCTTCATCTCGGCTGCCGCGCGCAGCACACCCATCATCACCACGGCGCCGCACTTGTCGAATTTCATCGTATCCATTCCTTTCGAGGGCTTGATGCTTATGCCGCCGCTGTCGAAAGTGATCCCCTTGCCCACAAGCACGACATGTGGGAGTTTCTTCCCATCGTTGTATTTCAATTCTATCAAAACAGGCTCCTGTACGCTTCCCCTTGAAACCGCAAGAAGGCCGTTCATCCCTTTCTTTTCCAGCTCGTTTTTTCCCATCACCCTGAACCCGAAGCCATATTCCTTCGCAAGTGCCCTGGCCACATCCGCCAACCTCCTCGGCGTCATGATATTCGCCGGCTCCACAGCCACAAGCCTGGCATAATTCTGCGAGTCTGCGAGTATTCTTCCTTCCTCCACAGCGGAGGCAAGGTCCATTCTTGAAACCATGATTAGGCGGTCTATGCTCTTATCCTCCTTCTTCTTTTTCTTGTACGGCTCCAGCTTCAAATCGGAAAGCAGCGCGCCCTCCACCATCGCGGCCGCGATGTCCCTTTCCGAATGCCTCGTTGCACCATTGAAATCCAGGAAAACGGCCATGTTCTTCAGGCGCGCGCCCCTCGCCCCGCGGACGGCTTTGGCCGCGGCGAGCCTGAACTCATCCAACTCTATGCTCTTCTCTTTCCCAAGCCCGATAAGCATAAGCCTCTTGAACGGCTTTCCCTTTGCCGGCAGGAGGTAGGACCGCCCCTTCTCCCCCGCGAAATCCTTCTCCACACCGGAGTTTAGAAGCTCGGCGTGCACCCAACCCGGGACCTTTCCCCTGAAGCAGGGCACCACCAACAAATCCGCAGAAACAGAGCCAAAATCCTTCCTTGTGAACTCAACCTTCATTTATACCACCATGATGCTCGTGCACAACAACACACTTTACTTATTAAAATATTCTGCCCGTTTCAGAACCTGCATCGGGTTGCCCTTTGCAAAAGAATCCGCAGGAACATCCCCGTCAACCAGGCTTGCGGCAGAAACAACCGCGCCATCCCCTATTTCCACCCCCGCAAGCACCGTGGCGTTAGCGCCAACCATCGCATCCTTCCCAACAATGGTTTTGCCGGTCCGCAGCCCGTCCCTCAGGAACTCATGCGCAAGTATTGTCACATTATAGCCGATTATGCAATTCTCGCCAAGCTCGATCAGCTCGGGATAAAAAACATCGAACATCGCCATCAGGCCGACCGCCGCATCCTTTCCGACCTTCATCCCGGTCATCCGCAACAGGAATCTTTTGAGCGCAAGCGACGGCGCATATCTCGAAGCAGAGATAAACATAAAGTTGTAAACTACGCGGAGCGGGTTCCTAAAACGCGTCCAGTGGTTGAGGGAGTTCTTCCCGGAAACCTTGAAAGTCTGGAGCCTCCGCAACGATCCACCTAAAGATTAGCCTCGATGTGCTCCACGGCATTCCTGAAAATCTTCAACCCCTCCCCCTGCTTCACCATGCCTCTTGTCCATCCAGGATGATTGGTGAAATGGTTGAACGCCTCCGGGTGCGGCATCAGCCCGAATATCCTTCCGTTCTCGTTGCATATCCCTGCGACATTCAGCACCGAGCCGTTCGGATTGAACGGATAATCCGCGAACTCTCCCCGCGAATTCACATAATAACAAACCGTCAGCTGTTTGCCCACCATCTCCTCGAGTATCTCCCGGCTCGCGGGGATGAACCTCCCCTCCCCGTGCCTGACCGGCAGGTCGAGGTATTCGATTCCTTTTGTGAACACGCACGGGCTCTTTACATTCATCTTAAGCCTGACCCACCTATCCTCGAATTTCCCGGATGCATTGTATGTGAGCGTCACCCGCTGCACGAAATCCGGCTTCGGCAACAGCCCCATTTTCACGAGCGCCTGGAACCCGTTGCATATCCCGATCACCAGTTTTCCGTCATCCACAAACTTTTGCAGCGCATCCTTCGCCCGGTATTTTAGCCTGTTCGCGAGCACTTTCGCGGAGGCGATGTCATCCCCGAAGGAGAATCCCCCTGGGAGCGCAAGAAGGTTATAGTTTTGGAGCAGCGCGGGATTTTCGATTATCTCGCTCGCATGCCTTATCTCCGATTCCCCTCCGGAAGCTGTTATGGCGTATGCTGTCTCGTATGGGCAGTTGATTCCGTATCCGTTCAGCACCAGCGCCTTTGCCTTCACCATTTCAACCCCCCGTACCAGAGCTCGCGGAGCTCGAACACATCCTCGTTTATGAGATTGCCATCCTTGAAGCGCACAACGACCCTCTTGTCTCCGCGCACCCTGCCTACTTTTTTCGTCTTCGTCCCGAACATTATCTTCTCAAACCTGAACGCGTCCTTCTCGTTGACGCTTACGATAAACCTTCCGGCGCTTTCGGAGAAGAGCATCGCCGCTTCCTCATCCGTTTCCCTCGCCATCAGGGAAAGGTCCATATCCGCGCCTATCGCCCCGCCCATCGCGCACTCTGCAAACGCAAGCGCAATCCCGCCATCCGAAGCGTCATGCGCGCTCCTCACAAGGCCTTTCTCGATCGCCCTGCTGAGCGCCGCATACAACGGAACATTTTCCTTGAAATCCACGCGGGGCATCCCTTCGCCCACCCCGCCATGCAGTTTGTAATATTCACTCCCCCCCAACTCATTCGAGGTGGTCCCGAGCACGTAGATGACATCCCCGGTGCCCTTGAAATCCGAGCTCACCGACGTGGCCACGTCATCCACCTTTCCCACAACGGTCACTAGGAGCGTGGGGGTCACCGAATATTTTTCCTCCCCCACATAATAGTCATTCTTCATGCTGTCCTTGCCGGAGATGATCGGTATTCCATAAGCAACCGCCGCATCATGCATCCCCCTCGCCGCGCGCACGAGCTGCGCCAGCTTGAAATCGCCGTCCGGGTTCTTCGGGCCCTTTATCGGGTCCGGCCAGGAGAAATTGTCCAGGCAGGCAAGGTAGCCGAACTTTGCTCCCGCCGCAACCGCGTTCCTCACCCCCTCGTCCACCGCATTCGCCGCCATCCAGTAGGCATCCTCTATATAGCGCGGGCAAATCCCGTGCGCAATTGCCAGGCCGTCCTTCTTCCCCAGAATGGGCCTTATCACGCCCGCGTCGCTCGGCGCGTCGTTGTACATGAGGGGCTTTATCGCGCTCCCGCCCTGCACCTCGTGGTCGTACTGCCTTATGGCCCACCATTTTGATGCGATGTTTGGCGAGGCGAGCAGCCTCCTGAGCGCTTCCCCATGCTCGAGCGGCTTCCTGTCCGGAGGGTTGAGCATCCTCTTCCTCCACACAGCCTTCAACTTCAACTGCGGCACGCCGCCATGCAGAAATTCCATGTCAATGTAGGCGACCGTGCTCTTCCCGAACATTATATGGAACTTTCCCGAGTCCGTGAATTTCCCCACGACGGTCGCCTCCGCATCATGTTTTTTCGCAAGCTTCATTACCGCCTCCAATTTTTCCGGAGGCACCGCAATCGTCATCCTCTCCTGCGATTCCGAAAGCAATATCTCCCATGGGTCCAGCCCCGGATATTTCAGCGGGCACTTATCCAGGTATACCTCGCACCCTCCGCTGAACTGCGCGAGCTCCCCTATGCTTGAGGAGAGCCCCCCCGCCCCGTTGTCCGTAATCGCTTCATAGAGGCGCAAATCCCTCGCCTCCAGCGTCATGTCGATTACTTTTTTCTGCGTAATAGGGTCTCCGATCTGCACCACGCTCCCAGTAATTCCGGTCGTCAATTGCTGCGAGGAGAAGGTCGCCCCATGAATTCCATCCTTTCCGATTCTCCCTCCGGTCATGACCGCCAGATACCCCGGCTTTATCTCCTTCCTCGCCGTCTCCCGCTCCCCAATCATGTGCGGAAGTATCCCGACGGTTCCCGCATACACGAGCGGACGCGCGGTGTAGCATTTCTCAAAAACAATCGAGCCGTTCACGGTGGGGATGCCGCACATGTTGCCCCCGTGCTCAATGCCCTTCACCACACCCTTCGCAATCCTCTTGGGGTGCAGGCAGCCCTTGGGCACATCCTTCTCATCCAGGAACCCGAAGCACAGCATGTTCACATTCGCAATCGGCTTCGCGCCCAATCCCGTCCCGAGCACGTCCCTGTTCACGCCCAAAATTCCGGTCAGCGCACCGCCATAAGGGTCCAGCGCGGAAGGCGCGTTGTGCGTCTCCACCTTCACCGCGATGTCGTTCTCAGGGTCGAACTTGATTATGCCGCCGTTGTCCTTGAATACGGAAACCACGTATGGTTTCCTCACCTCATCCGTAGCAGATTTGATGTAAGTGTCAAATATTGAGTCAATTTCCTCCTCCTTCCCTTCGGTTCCGTCCCCCTCTTCAGAATAATGGATTTTTGCGTTGAATATCTTGTGCTTGCAGTGCTCGCTCCAGGACTGCGCGAGCGCTTCCAGTTCCACATCCGTGATTCCCTTTCCGAGCCCGAACTTCTCCCTTCCCTTCGCAACAATCCCCTTTGCGAAGTGCGCCTTTATCGCCTTCATCTCGTCCAGCGAGAGTGCGAGCGTCCTCTCCCTGCTCAGCTGCATGAGCCTCTCTTCCGAAATCTGGAGGTCTATCTCCTCGGCTACGGGCGCATGGTCCAGGTCAACCCGCGGGATGTACGGCTCGAACGTGTCGCTCTCCGGCTCGTATATCCTCCATGCCTGTATGACCCCGTTCGCGAGCATCCTCTTCGCGATTTCCGCGGGCACCGCCTCGTCCTCAAATTCCGCCTTTATCGCGTACACGCGCGACGTGTAAACGTCGACGTCCTTCCCGAGCACGTCCTTTACCCCCTGCCTAGCGGTGTTACCCTCGTTGTCCGTCATTCCTGGAAGAAAACCGACCTCTATTCTCCAATAATCATTATAGTAGGGCTCGGCAAAAGTGAATTCCTCGGTCACAGGGTCCGCAAAAAGCTCCCTCCCCAGCTTCTCCAACTCCTCCTTGCCCAGCTCGCCGTCTATATTATACACTTTGACAATCGCAAAATCCGAGACCTTCACCTTGGAAAGCTCTTCGGCCTCCTTCGCGAACGAGGCTGACCGCGGGTCGCGCAGGGCGCCCTTTGGCCTTACCTCTATCCGGCGAGCATTTCCCCCCATGCCAGACTATTGTAGGCAAAATATATAACGCTTGTTTTCCTTTTGTGGGTTTACAGTCTCCAGCATCCAGTTCCCGGGCTTCGTTGTTTGAGTTCCCAGTTCCTGTTCTGGGTGTGTCAAATTATGGCTTTTTAAAGATTTCCATGCACTATATTATCATGAACTCCAAAACTCAGACTAGGGAAATTGCCCAGCTTGGGATGGACGCACGCTACCTTGAGGCAAGGAAAGCCGTTGCTGAGAGGAAGATGAGGCTTCCTCCTCATCCGATGCTAGACGCTTACGTGCAGAGGAACAGGGTTTACGGCTTCTGGGCGGATGAACTGTTTGCGCACCCTGAAAAAAACGGCGTTCTCCAGCAGGGAAAGGATGTGAAGGACTCCCTTACCGGATGGATTCTTCCTGCCAGCTACGTGCCGAAGGAAGCAGTCGGCAGGAAGGGCGTCGGGCTCTTTGTCGTGCCTGAGAATGTTGGAGATGAGAAAGGCAAGGTTATAGTTCACGCAAAATCCGTAATGGTGCTTGACGGCGTGACGCAGGTTTCCGATAAATATGTGCCAGGCAAGCCCCATGAGATTACAAGAATTCCGCTCGTTGTTTCTCCGGAGGAGTTTGAGCGCCTTCCTGAAGATGAGAAAAGGTGGCTTCTTAGGATTGCGGGCGAGGGGGTTAGGCCTCTGGTCCGCGGCGACGACTCCTACTGGGGCAGGGGCGACAGGCGGGACGTCGATGCCGTCTGTGGGGCTGGCCTTGCGTTTGGGGTGGCGGGAGTGCTTGCCAGCGAAGCTGGCGCCCGCTTGGGTGACGCCCAAGGGGCCTCGGAAGCTTCGCTTCCTCCGGCGCCCGAAAATACGCAGCTGAAATTAACGCGCGAGGGTGGAAGGCTCATCGTTGAAGGGACGCCAGGGCAATTGGATGCCTTGGAGAGGCAGCTAAGGCAATAATTCTTCCATGTTTCTACACCAGTTCTGGAAACAGGGAACCGGGAACTGAAAACTGGCATTGTAACCATGGTTACATGCTGTGTGAAATGAGGGTTTATTAAGATTTCATGGCATATACTAACACATGATGTGCACGCAGCCGCCAGCCCCGCAGCAGAGAACACTCGTGCTCAAGGGGACGCTGGACCTGCCAAGGTCCATGAAGCTTTTTGGCAAGGCCATGCCGCTCCATTCCGAATTGGACGGGTTGGTCCGTTCCCGCCATCCGGAGCTCGTCGCACATAAAAACTGGCTGTCAACCCGTTCCGGGGACCTGCTCCTCTACCCGGAGCAGAATGGCGTGTTTCCCGCCCTTTTTGAATACACCGACACCAACACCGGAAAGAGATATTGCATAGACACGAGAAACTACATGCACATAAAAGGCATCGCACTTTTCTTTCCAAGGGACACATACAGGTTCAGGTTTGACGGGGACAAGATGCTGTTTTTCCTCGAGAGGGAGCCCGTAATACTCCAGTTTCCGCAGCACCCTGGCTGGTATCCCTATGACGCCCGCACGTTCATCCCGGTCTCATCCGGAGGCATCAGCGACGCAACCGGCCACATGACCGGCCGCTTCCTCCAAAGGGCGGAGGGGGCATGGCTGGGCTGCCCGTCCCGCGACCTTAACCGCGGAAACAACGACGAGAAGTACGTGTTCGTTTCCGACCTCCCGTCCACGCCGCGCGCGGTTTTTGCATGGGAGGACATAATTATTCAATCCGCGGCGCAGGCAACCGAGCCCAAACCCAGAAGGAGAATCGTGCAGGTCCCAGCCTCTGCGCCTGTTTCCGGGGGGCAGATAATCCCATCCGAACCGGAAAAGCCGAAAATAACCTATCATATCTTCAAGCATGAATGGGATCTCAGGAGGGCCCTCCATGGCCTCGACCCAGCCCACTATTCCGACCCCGGCACCGTGCCTGACCAAAAGACATTCGAAACCCTCCTTAGGGAAGGCAAAATAAGAATGGAAAAATAACCCTATTTCGTAATGCTTACCTTTCCCGGAGGGAGCAAATGGATAACCTCGGTTTCCGGAACCCCGAGCAGCCCGCCGATTTTCTCAGCCGCCTCCCGCTTATCCATTTTTCCCGGCACAATCAATATCTTTTTCTTAATCCACTTCGCATCCTCCGCCCCGGCGGATACCCTCCCGTTCTCCTCTATCCCAATCGCCAAAATAAGCTTCGTATTCCTGAACCACTCCCTCTCCCCGGAAATCGCAAACCCGCCCGCGCCCACAAACCCCCCTGCCGCATGCTTGGAAAGCTGTTCCTTCCTCACTGCATACGTATCGACCGCGGCCATCCTCTTTCCCCACGCCTTTGAATAGGATGCCGACAGTGCCGCCGCCTCCTTCTTCTCCTCCTCGCTTGCCCCGACCCCTTTCTTCAAAATCGTCGCGGCCGCGCCCCTGATGTCCGCATGGAAAAACAAATCCGCATCCTCCATCTTCCCAACCAATTTATCGTTCTGCTGCGCCGTCTTCCCAGCAAGAATAAGCTTTCCCGCATTCGTAAAGCTCCAGTGGAACTCCTCGAACCATTCCCTCTTCCGCGCGACCTTCACCGCCTTCGTCCTCCTCTTTGCCGCTTCAGCCATCCGCTTCCGTGTCTCCTCCATCGCCACCCGCACACCCTCCGTCTTCTCCCGGGCCTTTTTCGCCTCCTCGTAGTAGCGCGCGGCGTTCTCGTGTATGCTCTTTCCCAGTTCGATAGCTACTTTCACATTCTTCCCCAAAGAAACCCTCCGAAAAAGCTTTATATAGCTTCCTTCCGATTAGGAGCCCATGGCGTATGTAGAGACACTCCTCTCAAGCTGGCTGGAAGTGATGAAATCCGCGGGGGTAACGCTTTCACTGCTGCTCATAATCGTAGGCGGCGTCGTTTACGGGCTCGCGCAGCTTCAGCCCGGCGACACAAGGGGGCGTTGGCAGTCCATGGCCATAGGGCTTTTCATAGGGGGCGTTCTGATTGCCGCCATCATAGGCGCGGCCGAGGTTATCCAGAGCATCTCCTCCGATCTCCTCACCTGAGGTAAGCATAGATGGCAGCAGATCTTGCGTTGGCCGGGACAGTCGTTAGCTTTTCCATCATCCTCTCAGGCATACTCATAGGCCTTGGAAAAACATTGAACTCCAAGCGCCTCGAGCACTTCGGCACGGAGGAGCTCATCCAATCCGTCATAAACGCCGCGCTCGTCGGCGCCTACACTGCCATCCTCGCCGCGGCCACGGAAATCAGCAAGTCCATAGTCACCGGGAGCGTTTGCAACACCGGCGACGCAATCGAGAACCTCCAGTGCATCTACTCCAACCTTTCCGTAGATATTTTTGCCCTTCTCACAAAGGTAATCTCCCTAAACCAGATAGTTTCCTATTACCAGACACTGACCCTCGAGTTTGCCACCTTCTCCATCCAGCCCATGTCCGGCCTTTCCTCCATCACCTCCATCCTCACCGGCCAAATCCTCACCCTCCAGGCCCTCCTCACCTTCGCCCAGCTGCAGGTCCAGCTCCTCGGCTTCTTCGCGCCCCAGCTCCTCACATTCTTCCTCCCGGTCGGCCTCATCTTCCGCTCCTTTTTCTCCACCCGCAAGCTCGGCGGCTTCCTAATCGCCATCTCCATCGGCGCCTACCTCTTTTACCCAGCCTTCATCCTAATCTTCCCGGTCCCCGTCCTGAACGACACGGTAACCAACCTCACAAACCTTACCAACAAATCCCTCTACACCACGATGCCCATCCTAGACATGAACGACAATTACGCCATAGCTGGAAAGCTGGACAACATGACGGCCGGCGACTTCACCGGCGACCTCACGCTCGCCACGCAGCAGATAAGCAAATCCATCTCCGCGCTCTCGATGTTCGTATTGATCGCCCCGCTCTTCTCCCTCATAATAACCATTATATTCATTAAGGAGGTAACCGACATATTCGGCGGAGAATTCTTCTTCGCGGTGAGTTCCATATGATTGAAAACAGGATGATGACCGTCATGGCCCTCGGAGGCGGCCTCGCTTCGGTCGTGCTTGCGGTGGTTTTCGGCAACCCGATATTCGCGGCGGTCGCCGCGCTCTTCTTCCTCCTCTCGCTGGTAATCTGGAAGTACGGCTACATCCTCATCCCCTACATAACCTCCGCCGCAAACATAGTGGAGATAAGGGGAGGCTACGAAATCCCCTCCACGCGCGACTGCATCATAAAAAAATCCGGAAACGGCTTCTACGCCACAAAATTCCTGGAGATAAACTATTACGAGAGCATGATGGACAAGGATTCCCAGGACCGCACCTCCATGCTCTCCGCCTTCGAAAAAGCGCTCGCCTCCCTCAAGCAGACGGTGAAAATCTCCCTTCTCGTTTCCGAGGTGGACCTCACCAAGCAGATAGATGAAATCAAAACGAAGAGGAGTTCCGCGGAGAGCAAGCGCCGCAAGCTCCCTCCAAACAGCGAGGAGCTCGTCCGCCTCGACAGGGAAATCGCAATGTACAACCGCCAGCTGGAGCGCATCACGCACGGCGACCGCCCGCTGGAGATAACCTCTTTCGTTTCCACCACGGCCTACGGCGTCACGCGCGAGGAGGCCCTTTCCAAGGTGCGCAGGCAGTCCAAGGAGGTCAAGACCATCATCTCCTCCACGCTCGGTTCGGACGTGAGCGAGCTCTTCGACCTTGACATGATAAGGTGCTTCGAATGGGAATATTTCCTCCCGCCGGAATCCGA